>NZ_JBQSXR010000001.1:0-483230 GCF_052378395.1 Brachybacterium sp. AOP29-B2-41 | reverse complement strand
AATATTCCCCAATACTAATTCCCAAGCCCTGCCTACTGAAGGGTCAGCACGAAATGGGGATGAATCTGTGGATAACCCATGTGTGTGGAGGAACGGTCGCGAGCGGTGGTGCGGCGGGCGGTCTCGCCCGTGGCTGACATGCTGGGTCGCAAGGGCTGCGCCCATCGACGATTCTGGCAGCGTGGCCTGCAGGAACTGTTCTCGGCGGTCGGGATTTCTCTGTGCTCACGGGCCCATATTGTGGGGGCGGAACGGCATAGAGCGGGCGGGACCGCGCACGGTAAGTGGGATTGCGCTGAGCTCAAAAAAGTTCCGGAACTTCTCGGAGAGAAATGGATTTGTCAAGACGGGCCGCGTAAATGTGGATAACTCGCGTTAGGGGGGAATGGTGCGGCCAGGCTCTATGTGAATCGCTCCGGTGACGCCGAGGGCGAGGGCGAGGGCGAGGGCGAGGGCGAGATCCGGGAGCACGCTGTCGCGCACCGCCAGCGACGAGCGCTCGCGACCCAATCCTCTGGGGATGACCCGACCCCTGTACATACAGCGACATACAGCGCACGATGGCTCCATGGCGACGCCCCACCCGATGAACCCCATCCGATGAACCGCTCCACGCCCCCGTCGATCCGTGCGACCTCCGCGAACCCCTTCACCCCCGGCTTCGGGCTCACCCCGATGATCCTCGCCGGGCGCGACCTCGCGATCGAGGAGTTCACCGCGGCGCTGGCCGGGAACGTGCCCGAGGCGAGGGCGATCCTCATCTCGGGTGCGCGCGGCTCGGGCAAGACCGTGCTGCTCACCGAGTTCCGGGAGCTGGCCCTCGACGCCGGATGGACGGATCTGCGGCTGCACACCTCCTCGACCTCCCTGGTCGAGGAGCTGCGGGGCCAGGCCATCGCGCACCTGAGGGAGATGGACCCTGACGCAGAGACCTCGCGGCTGACCTCCGCCGGGGCCTTCAACGTCAACGCCTCGCGCGACGTCATCCAGCGCTACGAGGGGGAGGGGGAGGTGCTCTCCACGGTGCTCGACCGACTGGCCCAGCTCACCGATGAGGATGGCGGAGGGCTGCTGATCACCCTCGATGAGCTGCAGTCGGTCGAGCGTGATCAGCTGCATGCCCTCACCCAGCACGTGCAGGACCTCATCGGGTCCGGCCATGCCGTCGCCTTCATCGCTGCCGGGGTGAGGCCGGGGGTCGATGCGCTGCTGGACCATGAGCGCACCACCTTCCTGCGCCGCGCCCACCGGATCGAGGTGGGCAGCGTGGATGTGGGCACCGCGGCGGAGGCGATTCGCATGACCGTCGCCGACACCGCGAAGACGATCACCCCCGAGGCTGCAGTGCTGGCCGGCGAGATCTCGCGGGGGTACCCCTACCTGATCCAGCTCGTCGGCTCGAAGGCCTGGCAGAACAGCGGCGAGGCGGACACGATCGAGATCGAGGACGTGCGCGGCGGGCGCGACGCCGTGGTCGCGGCGATGATCAAGAACGTCCACGGCCCGGCGCTGCGCGGGCTGAGCCCCCGCAAGCGCGAGTACCTCCACGCGATGCTCGCGGACGAGGGGCTCTCCGCCGTCGGCGACATCGCGGCACGGATGGGCATCGACCCGCGCAACCAGTCCACCTACCGCGAGCGCCTCATCGAGGAGGAGCTGATCCGCCCCGCCGGGCGCGGCTTCGTCGAGTTCTCCCTGCCCTACCTCGGCGATGCGCTGCGGCATGAGGCGCGGGAGGGGGTGGGGGCGGATGTCGAACCAGATCGCGGGGTCCGACGCTCTCACCGTGCGCGGCGCAGCCCTCGACGATAGGCGGAGGCGGGCGCCGGGACGGCGTCGGTAGCGTGAAGGGCACCATGAGCACGATCATCAGTAAGTCCCAGCGCCCCGTCCGTACCTACACCACCGGCCCCATCACCAGGGCGCTGCGGTGGTTCGCGGTGCTGTCGACGGTCGGCATCACGGCCTGGCTGCTCGTGCGCTACCCCTCCCTCCCGGACACGGTGGCGACCCATTTCGACGCCCGCGGCGAGGCCGACGACTGGGGGCCGAAGTGGTCGATCCTCGTGCTCGCCGGCGTGATGCTGCTGCTGTCGCTGGGCTTCGCCGCGCTGTCGACGCGGCCGCGGGCCTTCAACTATCCGCTCGAGATCACCACGCGCAACGCCCAGGCCATCTACCGCGAAGGGGAGCGGATGATGGTCTGGACGCTGCTCGCGATGGTGGTGGTCTACCTGGGGATCGCCTGGTCGGTGCTGGAGACCGGTGGGGCGCCGCTGATCGCCGCGGGGCTTGCGGTGATGGTCGCGGCGGTTGTCGTCGGGGTGATCCGCCTGGTCCGCGCCGGGCGCTGAATCGGCGCCGTCAGAGCCGTGCGAGCGCGAGGGCGATGTTGTCCGGGGCGCCGGCGGTGAGGGCGAGGTCGACCAGCCGGGCGGAGAGCGCGTCGACGTCGTCGCGGCTGTTCTCCAGCGCCTCCACCAGCGTCTCCGCCAGGGCCGACGGGTCGACGACGGCGTGCAGTCCGTCGGTCGCGACCAGCACCAGATCGCCCGGGGCGAGGCGGCGTACCAGCAGATCTGGCGCGGTGGGAGCGCCCGCGGCCAGCGCCCGGTTCAGCACTGCGCGATCCGGATGCGCGGCGACCTCCTCGGGGGAGAGCCTGCCCGCCTCGACCAGCGAGCGCAGACGGGTGTGATCCTGCGTGACCACGTCGACCTGCTCGCCGCGCACCAGCACCACCCGGGTGTCGCCGAGATGCGCGATGTGGAGCTTCTCGCCGTCGATCAGCGCCGCGGTCAGGGTCGAGCCGGCGTCGCCGTCGGCCGGCACCAGGGCTTCGGCGGCGGCCCAGGCGGTCTCGAGGGCAGCCAGCGGCGCGGCCGACGGATCGGCCTCGAGGGCCGACGAGAGCGCCGCCGCGAACGCGGCGAGGATCTGTGAGGCGAGGCCATCTGCGCTGCCGAGACCATCAGTGCTGCCGAAGCCATCGGCGACGGCGAGCAGGGTGCGGCCGCCCGGCAGCTCACGGACCAGCACGGCGTCCTGCTGAGCGCCTCGGACGAGGCCCTGATGGAGCGCCGAGGCGGTGCGAGGGGTGAGGGTGGAAGTGGTCATGATGTCCTCCGTCGGACGTTCCCCGAGGTCACGGGCGAGTGAGCGGACGGACGCGGCACGGGAGAGGGCGTCGGCCTCCTCCTGCCGCCACCAGGAGCGCAGCTCCGCGGCAGCGGCATCGCTGTCCAGATCGCACAGCACGCCGATGCGCGCGAGCCCCATCCCGAGGCCGCGCAGCGCGGCGATCAGCCGCGCCCGCTCGACCTGGTCACCGCCGTAGGAGCGGTAGCCGGTGAAGGGGTCGACGCGTCGGGGCACGAGCAGTCCCGATTCGGCGTAGAGGCGCAGCGCCTTGGGGCTCAGCCCGCTCGCGGCGGCCAGCTCCCCGATGCTCACCAGCGTCTCGTCCATGCCATCCTCCGTCATCTCTCGCCCGGTCCCCGGGCTCCGGGTCTCTCCCGGTGAGCACCACGTTCCGGATTGTCCCAGGGGGAGAGTCAAGCGCTGCCGAGAATATTCCGTCGACCAGCACGGATCTGGTGTGGTCTGCTTTCCGCATGCATGTGATGATCCGACCCCTGGACCCCACCTCCGATCTCGAGCTCGACCAGTACCTCGCGCTCGGGAGGGCGCTGGACGAGCACACCTACGGCGGCAGTCAGGCCCTCACCCGGGAGCAGCTGCGGGCGCAGTTCAGCGAGTCGCCGTACTGGATGGTGCGGCGCTGGGTGGCGATCGCCGAGGTGATCGAGGGCGGCGAGCTGCTCGTCGGCCGAGCGAACACCTTCATGCCGCTGCAGGAGAACCTCGAGACCATCTCCGTCGGGGTCTCGGTGCATCCCGCCTTCCGCGGTCAGGGGATCGCGACTGCGCTGGTCGAGGAGGTGCTGCTGCCCGCGATCCGCGAGTCCGGCCGCACCCTGGTCGAGGGCTATGGCGAGGTCCCATCCGAGGGCGACCCCGACAGCCCCGAGGAGCCCGTGAACCGGCTCGCCCGCCGGCTCGGGATCACCCGCAAGAACCTCGCCGTCTGCCGGGCGCTGGCACTGCCGCTCGAGGCCTCCCTGCTGGAGATGCTGCAGGCCGAGGCTGCGGAGAAGATCGGCCAGTACCGGGTCGAGGTGTGGGACGGGGAGATCCCCGAGGAGCACCTCGAGACCTACGGCCTGCTGCTGCGCCAGCTCGAGCTCGATGAACCCGACGAGGACGTCGAGCACGAGGCACCCGAGTACACCCCGGAGCGGATCCGCGAGAGCGAGCGCCGCATGCGCGAGGCGGGGACGCTACGGATCACCGCAGTGGCCATCGCACCCGACGGCAGCTTCGCCGGGAACTCCGAGGTCCACGTGCACACCGCTGCGGACAGCACCCTCGGCTGGCAGGAGAACACCCTGGTGATGCCCGAGCACCGCGGGCACCGGCTGGGCCTCGCGCTCAAGGTCGCCACCCACCGTCAGCTGGGCGAGCGCGCGCCGCAGCTGCGGAGCCTGGTCACCTGGAACTCGCACGTGAATCCCTGGATGATCCAGATCAACGAGAAGCTCGGCTACCGCGCCCTCTATCGGGAGCTGGTGCTGCAGGGGCGTCCCGCGCTCTGAGTCTGAGCCCCGAACCTCCGACACGCCGCGCCGCCTCCCGCTCGGCGGCGGCTGTCGGGCTAGGTTCGGCCGCATGGGAGCGGACGATCGATGAGCGTGCAGGCGAAGCACCGCAGGAGGCCCCGGCGCGAGCGACCGCATCACCAGTTCACGATCGCCATCGCGATCCTGTCGTTGGTGATGGCCGGGGGCATGGTCGCAGGGCTGGTGACCAGCGTCGCGGGGCCCGACGGCGGGACATCGGCCGCAGGCTCCGAGCTGCCGCCCGGCGAACCCTCGAACACCACCCGCCTGACCCACCTGGACAGGATCACCGGGGACATCACCCCGAAGTCCGTGGTCGCGAGCCCGGCCGGCACCGTCATCGCGAACAACATGATGTACAGCCACTCCTCGACGCTCTACGACGCCGAATCCCTCGAGCTCACGAACACCGTGGCCGACACCGTGGATCTCGCCGAGTTCGGGTATCCGGACCGCGCCGGGACGACGGAGGGAGCGCCCGTGGAGGCGGTGTTCTCTCTCGACGGGAAGTACGCCTACGTCTCCCAGTACCGCCTGCGCGGCCCCGGCGAAGGAGCCGCTGCCACCGACGACTGCGCAGGTGGTGAAGAGATCGGGCGCTCCGCAGTGTTCCGCCTCGACATCGCCGCCGGTGAGTGGGACCAGGTGATCGAGGTGGGACGGGTCCCGAAGTTCATCTCCCTCTCCGCCGACGGCAGCACCGCGCTGGTCTCGAACTGGTGCGATGAGACCGTCTCCGTGCTCGACCTCGAGGCGGGGGAGGAGGTCCGGGAGATCCCGGTGGACGCCGCTCCGCGCGGCAGCGTGATCCTGCCGGACAACCGCACCGCCTATGTCACCGCGATGTACGCCGATGAGCTGTACAAGGTCGACCTCGAGACCGGGCAGAGCGAGCTGGTGCTCGAGACCGGGCGCAAGCCCCGCCATCTGGTGCTCTCGCCCGACGCGACGCGCATGTACCTCACCGTCTCCGGCAGCGATGAGCTGCTCGAGCTCGACGCCGCCACCGGCGAGGTGCTGCGCACCGCGCCGACCGGCCGCGAGCCGCGCACTATGGCGATCTCCCCGGACGGCCTCGCGCTGTACGTCGTGAACTACTACGCGAACACCGTCTCCAAGTTCGACACCGCGACCCTGGAGGAGATCCAGAGCGTCGAGGTGGGCAAGAACCCCATCGGCATCACCTACGAGCCCACCCAGCGCCGGGTCTGGGTCGCGAACTACGCCGGTTCGATCGACGTCTTCGACGACACCACCTCCTCTGGCGGCACGCTCGAGCCATGAGGCACGATGGAGCCATGAGCCAGGACCTCGAAGGCATCGTCACCGCGACCCGTGAGATCGACGCACCGGCCAGCGCGATCTTCGCGCTGATCGCCGATCCCTCGCAGCAGCCCCGCTGGGACGGCAACGACAACCTCGCCGAGGCCGCGCCCGGCCAGCGGGTCCATGCCGTGGGCGAGCTCTTCGTGATGACCAATAAGAACGGCGGGGTGCGCGACAACCACATCGTCGCCTTCGCCGAGGGGCGCGAGATCGCCTGGCGCCCGGCACCGCACGGCGAGCAGCCGGCCGGCCACCAGTGGGGCTGGGAGCTCGAGCCGCTCGAGGACGGTCGCACGCGCGTCACCCACACCTACGACTTCACCGCGCTGCCCCCCGAGCAGGAGAAGCGCCTGGCCAAGGCTCGCCTGATGACTGCGGAGAGACTGATGGCCTCGATCGACCGCCTCGTCCGGCTCGCCGAGGAGGGCGGGCAGTCCTGAGCTCGGCACCGGAGGGGCCCGTCGACCCTGAGCCCGTCGACCCGAGGACCCTCGGGCCGGTGATGGCGCCCGACGTCGCGCGCGTCGAATCTGCGATCGAGCAGGCCGCGCGGCGCGGGGACTTCGACAACCTCCCCGGCGCCGGGAAGCCGCTGAACCTGCCGGCCACCCACGATCCGGACTGGTGGATCAACCAGCGCCTGGCCAGCGGCGAGATCGACAGCCAGGCCCTGCTGCCGGTGGTGGTGCTGCTGCGCAAGGAGTTCGAGCAGCGCGAGGAGACCCTCGCCGCGCTGACGGACGAGCGCGCGGCCCGCGCCTACGCCGAGGATTTCACCGAGCGGGTCCACCGCGACCGGCGTGAGAACCCCTTCCAGCGGATGCTCGCCCCGGCCTGGGATCCGGACGACGCGGCGCAGCGGTGGCGGGAGCTGCGGGCGGCAGCGCCGACATCGGTGGCGGAGCAGACGGCTCCGCAGGAGTCGGTGGCCGAGCCCCGCCGGCGGCGCTGGTGGCAGCCGCGACGACGGGGCTGATCGAGACGTAGGACTGAACGAGACGTAGGACTGAACGAGACGTAGGAACTGTGCTGTTCCGGGCTCGGTGGCGCACGTTTCCTACGGCTCGGTCAGCGCAGTGCCTGCCCGGCGGCGGCGCACCACTCCTCGGGATCGCTCAGCGCCGTCGGCGCCCCGTTCGCCCGCAGCCAGGTGCACACATTGACGCAGTCACGGCGCAGGAACTCTGTGCCATTCGGGTTCGCGATCAGGTCGATCACCTGCGGGACGTCGATGATCACCGGATCGGGCTCGTTCTGCCGAGAGTCGACGAGGATGTTGTACGGGGAGAGGTCGCCGTGGACCAGCCCCTGGCGGGCGAGGTCCAGCACCGCGCCCCGCAGCTGCTCCGCCCAGCGGGTGATGGTCGCGGTGTCAGGACTGGTCTCCTGCAGGCGAGGGGCGGCGACCGCGCCGTGCTCGTCGTCGGTGCCGATGAATTCCATCAGCAGCTCGGTGCCGACGAGCTGCACCGGATAGGGCACCGGCAGCCCGGCCTCCCACAGCTGACCGAGCATGTCGAACTCGGTACGGGCCCACTGGGCCGCAGCGACCTGCTTGCCGAAGGCGGTGCCCTTGGCCATCGCGCGGGCCTCGCGGCTGTCCTTGATGCGGCGCCCGTCGGTATAGGAGCTGCTGCGGTGGAAGGTGGTGTGGTCGGGGGAGCGGTACCGCTTGGCGACCATCAGCACTGCTTCACCGGGAGCGCCGGTCCGGAGCCCCTCGGGCAGGGCGCGCTCGAGCAGGAAGGCGTCGGCCTCCTTGCCGGTCTTGAGGATCCCGAGCTCGGTGTCGATCGCGCCGTCGTGCTGGACGACCCAGTCGGGGAAGGGCTGCGGGCCACGGTCGATGGTGCGGGCGGTCTCGGGCCAGGTGGACCAGCGCTGATCCTCGTCGAGCTCGGCGATGGTGGCGGTGAACATGGCGTGGGCGAAGAAGGCGTCCTGGTCGAAGGACGTGGCCATAGGGGTCTCCTGAGGGAGGACCTGCGAGTTGCTCAGCAGGTCGTGGCGGAAGGGAGGACTGCAGGGGTCAGCACGGTGACAACCATCAGCTCCTCCTTCCCTCAGGGCTCCACGCGGAACCGGGGACAGTGTATGACGGGACGTCGGCGGAGTGCGAGCGAATATTCGACGAGCGAGGAAAAGGCGTGGTGACCAGCGGATTGGGGAAAACTCTCGTCGCCCGGAGAGAGGGCAGGGTGCCGAGGAGGAACCGCCTCCGCGCGCGACGGTCACGCTGGCGCCGCTGACCATCTCCGAGGCCCTGCTGCCCACGGTGCCCGTAAGAGCCGGGACCTGGACCGCGACGCTCCTGCCTGACGGCGAGGGCCGCTTCCCCGGGGTCCATCTCGCCGAGGACGGCGAGGACGTGGTGGTGCTCGCCATCGAGCAGGACGTGCCCCGGGGATACCGAATCGTCGGGGCCAGGTCAGAAGTGCTCAGGGCCGGGGAGTGAATCGAGGGGCAGCCGTCGGCCGTCACAGTCATGATGCGATTCACCAGAAGCTGTCCCGATCGCCGGACGAATGTGGTCAGATTTCAGGATGACCGCCTCGCGCTCCACGCTCCGCACCGTCCCGCCCCGCACCGTCCCGCTCCGCCCCGCTCGCCGCTCCGTGCTGCTCTCCGGCGCTCTCCTGGTGCCGCTCGGACTGGCAGGATGCGACCCGGAGCGGGACGGTCCTCCCGAGGAGCTGTCCGCGCCCACCCTGAACTTCGAGCCGATGACGACCGACGAGAAGCTCCTGCCCGAGCAGCCCATGCTCGAGGACTCCTGGAACATCTCGCCGACGGACGAACACCCTCTGGCGGTGCTCGTGAGCCGGACTCTCGCCCAGGAGCGGGATCTCTTCGTGATCACGCGCGAGCAGCCGAGAGGCATCGCGGTCCCGATCGATCCGGCGACGACGGGGCTCGCCGTCGACCGCCACGCGGCCACGGTCGGAGTCCTCGCCTCGACCGTCGTGGACGCCGAGCATCGGCAGCAGCTGTGGAGCTCCGCGGACCTCGCCGACTGGACAGCGGTCGAGGTCACCGGCATCGACCGGGAGATCGCGGCCTTCGGCGGCGGGATCGTGGCCTCCGCCGTCAACGGGCGCACCGTCGCCGTCTGGGAGCTGCCCGCCGACGGCACGGCTGCCGCTCTCACCGCACTGGAGGTGCCCGAGGGTGTTGAGTGGGAAGTGCTGGACGTCGCACGGAACAACGCGGCGATCGTGCTGCTGGTGACCGCGAGGGACGCCGCCGGCACGGAGGCGCCCGCGATCCTGGCCTCTCAGGACTCCGGCGCCACCTGGGCAGAGCCTCAGGTGCTTCCCGACGACGGGAAGGACGCCGTCGCCATGTCGGTCTCTCCCTTCGGCGAGGGCTTCGTGGTGATCGGGAGCCACGAGCCGGCATCGGATGACGGCGCGTATATGAGACCGACGGCCTGGGTGAGCCCCGACGGCACCTCCTTCACGCAGGAGGAGATCCCATTACCGGCGTTCGGCCTGGACGGATGGACGAGGAGCGGCGAGAAGATCCCCGTGGACGATCCCATCGACTGGGGGTCATTCGGTGCGTCCCCGGCGGTGGTCGACGCGAAGACCGGGACTGTCCATTTCGCGGCCATCCTCGAAGACGACTGCCGCTGCGCGACCCGGTCCGCTGAGGGGACGTGGACGGTCTCAGACATGGGCGACTTCGTCGGGCACACCCTCACCCACGGCGCGGCGACCCCCGACAGCCAGATCCTGCTGGGTGAGACGAGCACCTACGCCCGTGAGGGCGGTGGCGGATCCCTCGCACTGGGGCTGCCCTTCACAATCGGTCGGAATTACATCCGACTGATACACGATGTGCACAACGGTATCGATGCCGTGATCCAGGGCTACCGGAGCTTCGTCGACAAGTCGAGCACACATAGCTCGACCTCCGTCGCCAGCAACCTCGGAGTGAGCATCCGCGATGGCGGATTCGTCCTCGCCGAGGACTTCCCCCAGCAGGTGGAGGAATGGGACTGGGGCCGGGTCCATCGGCTGCCGGACGGGGTGGAGATCCTGTCCGGCCGGGAAGAGGACGAGGACGGCAACGGACAACTCCTCTCCCTGGCCCGGGGCGACGGCGAGTGGGTCGACACCGAAGGGCTCGAGATCCCCGGGCTCTACATGCTGGGAAGCACCTCCATCGTCGGCGAGACCAGCTACTTGTCCGGTGCTGGCACCATCGCGGACCAGGACGGATCAGCCCTGGGCGGGATCAAGGTCCTCTCCTCCTCGGACGGGCTCACCTGGGAACAGGTCGGATCGGGCCCCGACTCGCCTTCGGAGGATCCCGCCTTCGGCGGAGGTGGATACATCACGACCGTCACCTCTGTCGACGGAGTCCTCATCGGCCTGGGGACGGCAGTGGCCGAGCACGGTCTGAATCGTGCCGCGACATTCGTCCTCACGGTCGGTGTCTGGACGCCGCGGGTGATCGAAGACATCCCGCCGGGCCTCAACTTCGGCTTCCCCTACCTGGTCGGGGACGCCGTGCATGTGTTAGCGGCAGGCTATGACAGGGTGTATCACGGTGTCCTCGCTGCGGACGGGAGCTGCACACGGACCTACCTGTCCTCGGACCAGGAACAGCGCGATATGCTCACCGACCTCGGCGGCGGGGCGCTGCTCGCCTCCGGGTGGAGCCGGACCGCCTCGGCCTTCGGGGCGTGCGTGTGGGCGAGCCGAGACGGCGGCGAGACGTGGGCGGCGACGGTGCTCCCCGAGCATGAGGGCCGGTTCCCCCGCGTCGACCTCGCCCGAGACGGGGAGGACGTCGTGGTCATCGCGGAGCATGACGATGCTCCAGTGGGCTTCAAGATCATCGGTGCGCAGAAGGCCGTCCTGCCGGACACAGGATCTGAAGGGTGACCCACGCGAGGAAGACCGCCGGATGCCTGGCGACGCTGCTCGGCGGAGCGGGGATCCTGCACCTGGCCCGGCCCGAGCCTTTCGACAGCATCGTCCCACCGGCGCTGCCCGGCCCGGCGCGGACCTACACCTACGCCTCCGGGGTGGCGGAGCTCGGCATCGCCGGGCTGCTCGCCGTGCCGCGCACCCGACGGCTGGGCGGGATCGCCGCAGCGGCGCTGTTCGTCGCGGTGTTCCCCGCGAACCTGCAGATGGCCTACGACTGGCGCCACGCCCGGCCCCGGAAGCGCGCGATCGCGTGGGGGCGCCTGCCGCTGCAGGCGGTGCTCATCGCGCAGGCGCGGCACGTGGCGCGATGACGGCACCTGTGCCCGCAGCCATCCTCGATGATCTCGAGCGCTGCCGGGTCCAGCGGCGCACTCTCGCGATCCTCATCGCGGGACAGATCGTCTCCGGCCTCGGCGTCGGTGCGGCGTTCAGCATGGGCGCGCTGCTGGTCGCCGCGGTGACCGGCAGCGAGGCCTGGTCCGGGATGGCCGCGACCATGAACACCCTCGGTGCCGCGGTCTTCGCGATCCCGCTCGCGATGCTCGCACGCCGTCGCGGCCGACGGGTTTCGCTGACCACGGGCGCCCTGTTCGCCGCGCTCGGCGCCCTCGCAGTCACCGTCGCCGCGGCGCTCGACAGCCCGGCCCTGCTGCTGCCCAGCATGGCCGTGATGGGCATCGGCTCCGCCCTGAACTTCCAGTCGCGCTTCGCCGCGACCGACCTCGCGACCGAGGCGACCCGCGGCCGGGACCTGTCCCTCGTGGTCTGGTCCACGACCCTCGGCGCGGTGATCGGCCCGAACCTCGCCGAGCCCAGCGACGCCCTCGGCATCGCCCTCGGGCTGCCTGCGCTCAGCGGAGGGTTCGTCATCGCCGCTGCAGCTCAGCTGGCGGGTGCGCTGCTGTATGCGATCGCGCTGCGGCCGGATCCGCTGCTGCTGGCGCTCGGCCCGCACCGAGTGGTGCCCGCCGGGCCGGAGCGTCGGGCGGCGCGCGGTCTCGCGATTCTGCGCGCCAACCCGACCGCCCGCAGCGCCGTGCTCGCCGTCGCCCTCGGTCACGCCGTGATGGTGGCACTGATGGGGATGACGCCGATCCACCTCATGGGCCACGGCGGGTCCCTGTCGATCGTCGGCATCACGATCAGCCTCCACGTCGCGGGGATGTTCGGGCTCTCGCCCGTGTTCGGGATCCTCACCGACAAGATCGGCGGGCGTGCCGTGATCCTCGGCGGTCAGGCCATGCTCGCCGCCGCGATGCTCATCGCGGCGGTCGGCGCGGAGAGCAACGCGCTGGTCGCGGTCGCGCTCACACTGCTGGGCCTCGGCTGGTCCGCGTCGAACGTGGCCGGGTCGACCCTGGTCAGCGGCGCCGTCCCCACTGCGCAGCGCCCGGCCGTGCAGGGCACCTCGGACCTGCTGATGAACCTTGCCGGGGCGACCGGCGGCGCGCTCGCCGGGCTGATCCTCGCCGGGATCGGATTCTCGGGCCTGGCACTGGTCCTGCTGGTGCCGGTGGTGATCGTGACCGCGGACCAGCTGCGGAGGCGCCGCTGAGCGAAGGGCTCAGGCGCCGGCGGCCTGCTGGGCGCCCATGACGGCGGAGGTGCCCAGGTCGCTCTTGGGCAGCGGCTGCTGAGCGGAGAGCGCCTCGGTCCAGGCCTCGGTGGTCACGACCGCGGCCAGGTTCGAGTTCAGCACCGCCATGATCGTGCGGTGCACCGTCTCGGCGGAGGCGAAGCCCGCGTCGTTGGCGATATTGATCGCGCTGGTGGCGTCGGACAGCACCTCGGTGGTGAACCCGAGGCCCTCGCCCTCCACGGCGGAGGCGAGGATGCAGTTGTTGGTCATGTAGCCGACCAGGGTGACAGTGTCGACCTACTGCTGGCCGCCGCGATGCTGATCGGGCAGTGATCGCGCGGAGGTGACCTCCCGGCGGTTCAGAGTTGGGACTCGAGCCGCCCTGCCACGATCGTCGCGAGCACCGTGGTCTCCTGCAACAGCTCGGAGGCCTCTCGAGCGGCGGCGTCGACCATCAGCCCGTCGGCGCCGAGTGGGACGTCGGCGAAGGGTGAGTGCTCGAGCAGCACGATGTCTCCTGGGCCGCCCACCTGCAGGGACGTGATCTCGTCGGTGGAGGCGGCGAGGGCCTCGCGGGGCTGCAGCTGCTGGCCGGGATGCCAGCCCGGGCGCTCGTCTGCGCTGCGGTGCACGGCGGCGGCCATCGCGAGCCAGGGATCCAGCGGTGCGACGGGCGCATCGGAGCCGAGGGCGAGCGGCACTCCGGCGTCCAGCAGGTCCCGCAGCCGGAAGGCCTGGGTGCCGTGCCCGGGCCAGATCGCCTCGGTCGCGTCCCGGTCGTCCAGCAGATGCGCGGGCTGGACGGAGGCGATTACGCCTAGCGCGGCCATCGCGTCGATGTCGTCATCGGTGAGCATCTGCGCATGTTCGATCCGGGCGCGCTCGACGCCGACGCTCCTGATCGCATCGAGCGCGACCTGCGCGGCGGCGTCCCCGATCGCATGGACCGCGGCGGCTAGACCCTGCGACGTCGCCCTGGTCAGCACCTCGCGGAGCGCCTCGGGGCCGACGCTGAGGACACCGCGCCCCGCATAGCCGTGGCCGTCGGTGTAGGCGTCACGGGTGTAGGCCGAATGCGAGCCGAGGGCACCATCCACGATCACCTTGAGCGGCCCCATCGTCACCAGGCCCAGTTCATCGAGCACCGTGCCCGTCGGGCCGGGTGCCGCAGCGAGCTCCTCGGGGTAGACGGCAGTGCGGATCCGCATCCGGGCTGCGCGGTGCAGCCATTCCTCCCACGGCCGGCCCCACTCCATGTCCGTCATGCCCACCACGCCGCGCTGCAGGGCTTGACGCTGCAGCATCGCCGCGCCCGTGGCCACCGACTCGGCGACCCCTGGCAGCTCGGGCAGGCGCGGGGCGATCACGAACCACTCCTCCTCCGCGACGATCCCGTCCCGCGGCGGCATCCCCAGGGCACGCAGCGCGGCGGAGTTCAGCCAGGCATGGTGCGCATCCCCGCCGATCAGCACGGTCGGCACCGCGCCGGTGGCCTCATCGAGCGCCGGCACCGTCGGCTGCACCGCGAAGTCCACCAGGCGGTGCCCGAAGCCGATCAGCGCCTGCGCGGGATCGAGGGCGGAGTCACGACGTGCGGCGAGCTCGGCCCGCACCAGTTCGAGGATCACGCCCACGCTGCCCGCCCCGGAGGTGTCCAGGCGGGCATGGGCCTGGGCGAGCTGGCCGGAATGGACATGCTGGTCCCACAGGCCGGGGATCGCGAGGGCGCCGGCGGCCTCGTGGATCTCCTCGCCGGGAGCAGCTCGGAGGTCGGTGGCGAGCTCGGTGATCACCCCGTCGCGAAGCCGCAGGTCCACCGGGCGGGCCGGCGCCTCTCCCGTGGCGGCGTTGAAGGGCCGCACCTGTCTGATCAGCACCGATCCAGACTAGCCGCACGAGGTCATGACGACTGTCATGGCCCGGTCATGACCGCGGGGACTGGGGCGGGGGCCGCCGCTGCGGAAGCCTGGAGCCATGACCACGACCACCGCCTCCGCCACGGCTGCCGAACCCGCCTCCACCACCCCCGCCGCTGCCGCCACCGCTGCGATCAGCCTGCGCGGGCTCACCAAGCACTACGGGAGCGTCCGCGCTCTCGACGGCCTCGACCTCGAGATCCAACCCGGGGAGATCGTCGCCCTGCTGGGCCCCAACGGCGCCGGCAAGTCCACGGCGATGGAGATGATGGTCGGCCTCGCCACGCCCGACGCCGGCACCGTGGGCGTGCTCGGCACCGAACCCGCGACCGCCACCCGCACCGGACTGATCGGCACCATGCTCCAGGCCGGCGCGCTGCTGCCCGACCAGTCCGTCCGCTCGATGCTGCGGATGCTCCACTCCCTGCAGGCCCACCCGATGCCCATGGCCGAGGTGATCGCCCAGGCCGACATCCAAGACCTGGTGAAGCGCAAGATGGGGGCGCTTTCCGGCGGGCAGGCTCAGCGGGTCCGCTTCGCGATCGCCCTGCTCGGCGACCCGCAGGTGCTGCTGCTGGACGAACCGACCGTCGGGATGGACGTCGGCGCTCGCCGCGCCTTCTGGGACCAGATGCGGGACGTCGCCGCGACCGGTCGCACCGTCGTCTTCGCCACCCACCACCTCGACGAGGCCGAGCGCGAGGCTCGCCGCGTGATCGTCATGGACCGCGGCCGGGTGGTCGCCGACGGCACCGGCGCCGAGATCAGCGCCGTCGTCGCAGGCCGGGTGATCACCCTGCGCGGTGCGGAGCCCGCACAGATCGCCGCACTGCCCGGCGTCGAGAGCGCCACGGCCGACGAGACGGATCCCCGCCGCGTGCGTGCCGTCTGCTCCGACTCCGACGCCGTGCTCAGGGCGCTGTTCACCTCGCCCCTCGCCGCCGATGCCCACGAGGTCCTGGTCTCCGCACCCGGGCTCGAGGAAGCCTTTCTGCGCATCACCGACCACGAGGGAGACCAGCGATGAGCCACGCCGCCGCCACGTCGGCCGCCCGAACCATCACCGATCAACGGAGCTCCGTCATGACCTCGCCGACCATCGCCACCACGCTCACCTCCACCGCCGCCGCCGGGATGCCAGCGCCGCGCACCGCCGCCGCCCCGTCGGCCGCGACCCGCACCGTGCGCTACGCGCTGCACACCACGCGAATGACCGTCACCAACGTCATGTTCATGGTGTTCACGATCGCGATGCCGGTGGGGATGTACCTGCTGTTCGGGATGATGTTCGGCGATGAGGCCGAAGGGACCGCCCGCGGGATGATCATGGTCAACATGGCCGCCTACGGCGGGCTCGGCGCTGCCGTCACCGCCGGCACCCAGATCCAGGAGGACCAGCGCAACGGCTTCCTGCGTCAGCTGATCGTCGCGGGGCTGTCCCCGCGCTCCTTCCTGGCCGGCTCGGTGATGGCTGCCAGCGCCGTGATCCTCCCCGCGCTGTTCGCGGTGGGCGTGGTCGGGATCGCGACCGGCGTCGAGGTGGCGCCCGGAAGTTTCCTCACCACCCTGGTGGTGCTGTGGCTGGGACTGCTGCCCACCATCCTCATCGGCCTTGTGCTGGGCATGGTCCTCAAGGGCGGCGCGGCGATGGCGGGAGGCGTGGTCACCATGATGGCGATGGCGATCTTCGGCGGGCTGTGGATGCCGCTGGAGACGTTCCCGAGCTGGATGCAGCAGATCGGGCACGCCATGCCCACCTACTGGATCTCGCGACTCGGGCAGTGGTCGATGTACGGCGGGGAGCTGCCGGCGACCGGCCTGCTTGTGATCGGCGCCTGGACCCTGGTGCTCGGCGTGCTGTGCGCGTTCAGCTTGCGCCGCGCCGTGGGGCTGAAGCGTCGCTGACACAATGGCCGCCATGGGAACTCTCGAGGCGACGACGTGGGGCACCGGCGTGCGCGGCAGCCAGGAGCAGGATCCGGCGTCCCGTCTCCTCACCCCGCGTGCGCTCCACCGGGCCGCGCTCGAATCCGGCGGGCTCACCTACTCCCTCGCCCCCGTCCTGTTCATCGCGATCCCGGTCGCCTTCGCCTGGATCCAGAACCCGGGCCCCGGAGCCGCCGTCGTCACCGGGCTGCTGCTGGTCTACGCCGTGGTCTTCGTGTACTGCTGCGGCATCAGCCTGTACCCGCTGCGGGTGCGGCTGGCCTGGTTCGCCCTGTGTACCGGGCTGCTGCTCGTGCTCATCCCGTTCCTCGGCCTGAACGTGCTGTTCATGGTGATGTTCCAGGCCATGACGCATGTGCTTCTGCTGCCGTGGAAGTGGGCGGTGCCGACGATGGTGGCGATGAGCCTCGCCGTCATGGTGCTCGCGATCGTCACCGGGGTGTACGTGGCCGCCGGCCTCGCCCTGACGGGCATGCTGATGTCCTGGGGCATCGGCTACGGCATCCGCCAGGAGCTCCTGCAAGGGCAGCTCGAGGCCGCCCAGCACCGCAACGCCGTGCTCGCCGTCGCTGCAGAGCGCGAACGCATCGGCCGTGACCTGCACGACCTCGTCGGTCACTCTCTGACCTCCCTCACCATCTCCGCGCAGCTCGCCCGCAGGCTCCTGGACTCCGATCCCGAGGCGGCCCGCGAGCAGCTCGTCCACATCGAAACCACGGTGCGCCAGGCCCTCGCCGATGTCCGCGCCACCGCCTCCGGCATGCAGCACGTCCGCGCCGCAACCGAGATCGCGTCGGCCCGCACCGTGCTGTCCACGGTCGGCATCCAGGCCGAGGTCCCCACCGCCCTGCCCCCGCTGCACGACGACCTCGCCGAACTGTTCGGCTACGTGATCCGCGAAGGGGTCACCAACATCGTGCGCCACTCCCGCGCCACCCGAGCCGAGATCAGCGTCAGCGAGGACTCCGTGAGCATCGAGGATGACGGCGTCGGCATCCCCCAGGGAGCGGACCGCTCCGGGCTGCGCGGCCTCGAGGCACGGATCGCGCTCGCCGGCGGGCGCCTCGAGGTCCGCTCCTCCGAGACCGGGACCCGCCTCACCGCGACCATGGGAGCGGCGGCATGATCCGCCTGGTGGTCGCCGACGATCAGGCGATCCTGCGCTCGGGCCTGGTCGCGCTGCTGCGCCTGGAGAGCGACCTCGAGGTGGTGGGGGAGGCGGCCGACGGGGCGGGCGCCCTCGCGGCGGTGGCCGAGCACCGCCCCGATGTGCTGCTGCTGGACGTGCAGATGCCCGCCGGCGTCACGGCCGAGGGCGAGGAGGGTCCCGCGGATGGGATCGAGGTCGCCGAGGCTCTGCGGGGGAGCGACGGCGCACCGCGGATCATCGTGCTGACCACCTTCGGCCGGGCCGGCTACCTGCGCCGCACCATGGAGGCCGGGGCACACGGCTTCATGGTCAAGGACACCCCCGTCGAGCAGCTCGTCGACGCGGTGCGCCGCGTGGACCAGGGGCTGCGGGTGGTGGACCCCGAGCTCGCCGCGCAATCCCTCGCCGTCGGCGCGAGCCCGTTGACCGCCAAGGAGACCGAGGTGCTGCAGGCTGTCGCCGCCGGCGGCACCACCGCGTCGATCGCGCGGAGCCTCTTCCTCTCCGAGGGCACCGTGCGCAACCACCTCTCCGCCGTGATCGGGAAGCTCGGGATCACCAACCGGGCCGAAGCCGTGAGGACCGCCTCGGACAACGGCTGGATCTGACCCCTGTCCAGTCAGCCCGCGTAGCCTTTCGGGGTGCACACGATCGAATCCCTGTTCGGCCTGCTGATCCAGATCAGCGTGCCGATCTTCGCGATCGCCTCGATGCTGTCGATGGGCCTGCGCACCCCGCTGCGCGCCTTCCGCAAGCAGCTGCGGGACCGCCGCACCGTCTTTGCGGTGCTCGGCGCGAACTTCGTGGTGGTCCCCGCCGTGGGCACGCTGCTGATCTGGCTGCTGAAGGACCTGCTTCCGCACCAGACCGGGGAGGGCTTCATCATCGCTCTGTGCGCCGCCGGAGCCCCCTTCGTGCTGCAGCTCGGCGCGATGGCCCGCATCCCCTATGGCGAGACCGCTGGCCCGATGGCGGTGCTGCTGCTCGGCTCGATCCTGTTCATGCCGCTGGTGGTGCCCTTCCTGCTCCAGGACGTGACCGTGCAGGGCTGGGCGGTGGCGCAGCTGCTGCTGGGCACCATGCTCTCCCCGATGATCGCGGGCATTGTCATCGCGGCCGTCTGGCCGGGGTGGGCCGACCGGTTCGCCCGCACCGCCGGCGGCGTCGCCGCGATCTCCGCGGTGCTGATGTTCCTCTCCGGTTTCGGAGCCAACAGCCACCTGGTGCTGGATCTGCTGCTCTCACCGGTGCTGCTGGTCGCGGCAGGCCTGGTGGCGCTCGCCTTCCTCACCGGCCGCATCGCCGGAGACCTCGCCGGGGACACCCTGACCGTCCATGACGGACCCGCGATCCTCACCTCCCAGCGCAATATCGCCGCCGCCCTGCTGGTGGCCCGCACCGGCGCCGAAGGGTCCGACGGCGACGGCTCGATCGTGGTCGCGATCCTGCTGCTCAGCGCCGTCGGCTTCGTGATGCTGGTGCCCTACGCGCTGGCAAGCGGCGTGCTGCGACGACGGCGAGCGGGGGAGAGGACCTCCCTCGGCGTGCTGCTGGGCGTGGTGGGCCCGAAATCGGACTGAGCCTGAGCGGTCACGTACTCCTCGGTATCCCCTCTGAGCTGTCGCCTGGGAGAGGTCGCAGCGACAGCTCAGAGGGGATACCTGCGAGGAAGGGGAGAGCAGAAGCACGTGGTCAGCGCTCGGGACCCCGCCTAGGCTGACCTGGTGACATCCCTGCTGCGCATCGTCCGCTTCACCCGTGCTCTCGCCCCGCTGTACATCGCGATCATCGCCTGCTCCGTGCTCACCGCGGTCGCGGGCCTCGCGGTCCCCTTCCTGATCGGTCACGCGACCGACACCGTCGCGGGCGCCGTGGGCGGGCAGGGCGCGACCGGCACCGCCGTGCGCACCGTCATCCTCATCGCCGTGGCGGTGCTGGTGGCCGAGCTGGCCGTCACCGTGATCTCGAACGTCGGCGGCTGGTTCGGCGACGTGATGAGCAACCGGATGCGCACGATCCTCTCGGTGCGCTACTACGACAAGCTGCTCCACCTGCCGCAGCGCTGGTTCGACGGCGAGATCACCGGCACGATCGTGGCGAGGCTGAACCGTTCGATCACCGAGATCACGAACTTCACGAAGATGATGTCGAACTCCTTCGCGTCGATGCTGATCACCACCGCCGCGGTGCTCGCGATCAGCGCCTACTACGCCTGGCCGCTCACGGTGCTGCTGCTGATCGTGTTCCCCGTCTACGTGTGGCTGACCTCGCTGACCTCGGTGAAGTGGCAGCGCCTGGAGGGGGAGAAGAACGAGCAGATCGACATCGCCTCGGGCCGCTTCGCCGAGGTGGTCGGGCAGATCCGGGTGGTGAAGTCCTTCGTGCGCGAGCGCGGGGAGCTCGCGGACTTCTCCCGCCGCTTCCGCTCCACCGACGCCACCACGCGTGCGCAGTCCACGCACTGGCACCGGATGGACGTGATCCGTCGGGCGTTCCTGAACCTCATCTTCTTCGGCATCTACGTGATCATCTTCGTGCGCACCGTCCAGGGGCAGTTCACCCTCGGCGAGATGGTGCTGCTGATCCAGCTGATGGCCATGGCCAAGGCCCCGGTGGAGTCGATGAGCTGGGTGATCGACTCCGCCCAGCGCGCGATCGCCGGCTCCAAGGACTACTTCCGCGTGATGGAGACCCCCGTGGATCCCCGCACCGCCGCGGTGATGGCGGCGCGGCCGACGGATGCTGCGGATGCGGGCCACGCGAGCGGCACCGCCGCGGCCGACGAGCGGGCCGACGAGCGCGCCGGCGACAGTGCGCTGTCGACCGTGCAGGCCGCGGCACCGGCGGCTGTGCTCACCGTGTCGCCGGCGATCGAGCCCGTGCCCGGTGCGCCCGTGGTCGCGTTCCGTGATGTGTCCTTCGCCTATGAGGACGGCGAGGACGTGCTGCACGAGATCGACTTCGCGGTCGAGCGCGGCGAGAAGATCGCCCTGGTGGGGGAGTCCGGCGGCGGCAAGTCCACCATCGTGAACCTGCTGCTGGGTCTCTACGAGCCGCGCCGGGGCAGCATTGAGGTGGTGGGCCACCCGAGCGCGGACCTGCCGCTGGACCAGCTGCGCTCCCGTATCGGGGTGGTCTTCCAGGACGCCTCCCTGTTCTCCGGCAGCATCCGCGACAACATCTCCTACGGGCGGCCCGAGGCGAGCGAGGAGGAGGTCGTCGACGCGGCCCGTCGCGCGAACGCCGACACCTTCATCCGCCGCTTCCCGGCCGGCTACGAGCAGGTGATCGGGGAGCGCGGGCTCAAGCTCTCCGGCGGGCAGCGCCAGCGGATCGCGGTGGCCCGCGCGATGCTCAAGGACGCCCCCGTGCTCGTGCTCGACGAGGCCACCTCCGCCCTGGACACCAAGGCCGAGATCCAGGTGCAGAAGGGGCTCGAGGAGCTGATGACCGGGCGCACCTCGATGATCATCGCCCACCGCCTCTCCACAATCGCCGGGGTGGATCGGATCATCACCCTGAGCGACGGGCGCATCGATGAGATCGGCTCCCCGGCCGAGCTCGCCGTGAGCGGCGGCATCTATGCCCAGCTGCTGGACCTGCAGAGCTCCGGCGACAAGAAGAAGCTCGCCCGCTACGACATCACCGGCTGAGACGCACGGGCCAAGCCCCGGCTCATCCTCGCGACGGTGCGGATGTCGGAGGTCGGCTCCTGAGCAGTCGCGGCAGAACCCGTACCAGCACCACCATCCCCAGCAGCTCGACGAGGGTCTGGGTGACCACGGCTGCGGCGATCAGCGGTGACGGCATGGCCAGGGCCAGCGGCAGCACCACCAGCGAGTTGCGGGTGGCGCCGGAGAAGGTGACGGCGCGGGACGTGGCCGCCCCCAGCCGTGCGCAGCGGGAGACGAGGATTCCGGCGGCGGTCGCGAGCACCAGGAACGCGAGGTAGACGGGCACCAGCGCCAGCAGCGAGGATCCCGCACCGAGCACGTGTGGGGTCTGGGAAGCGACCACGGTGACCAGTACCAGTACCAGCACCATCAGCGGCACCATCGCCGGGGAGAGGTCCCAGCGCGGGGCGAGGCGCTGGAGCAGGGCCGCGGCGAGCAGGGGGAGCAGCACCAGCAGCACCAGCGCGCGCAGGAATGGGACCGGGTCGATGAGCCCCGCCGCCGCACCGCCGCTCAGCAGCGGCACCAGCGCCGGCAGCGCCAGCAGCTGGGCGAGCATCAGCAGCGGAGTCGCGGTGAGCAGCCGCTCCGGCGCGCCGCCCGCCAGCGCGGTGAACACCAGGACGTAGTCGATGCAGGGGGCCAGCAGCACCAGCAGCGCACCGATCAGCAGCTCGGGGGAGCCCACCAGAGGGCGGGTGAGCGCCCAGACGATCAGCGGTATCGCCAGGAAGTTCACCGCGAGCAGGGCCAGCAGGAAGCGTCCGTCCCGCAGCCCGGCACCGATATTGCGCAGAGGCACGGCGAGGAAGGTGACCAGCAGCAGAGCCGCGATCGCGGGCTCCACGGCGACCTCGAGCGCGGGTGAGACGCCCGGCAGGAGCGCTCCCAGCGCCAGACCGCCGATGATCGCGACCAGATAGATCGACACCTGATGGCGCTCGGCCGCCTCCCCGAGTCCCCGGGGATCCTCACGATGCGTCGGCTCCATGCTCCGTGACGCTAGCCCGAGGATCCAGGGAGCATTCGGGAGCTCCGCGATAGCATGGCCCCGATCACACAGTCTCGGGGGAACGAAGGAGCTGACATGGGATTCATCCAGGCATTCAAGGGCGCGGTCGGCGGGATGCTCGCCGATCAGTGGAAGGACTTCCTCACCGTTCCGAACGGTCTGCCGCAGACGGCAGCACTGTTCCCGGCGGTCCCGCGGGGCACCAACGCCGGCCGCGGCTCGAACACCCGCGGCTCGGAGAACATCATCTCCAACGGGTCGAAGATCCTGGTGCCCCAGGGCTACGGCCTGATCACCGTGGTCGATGGCCGTGCGACCGGCCTGATCACGGAGGCCGGCGGCTACGAGTTCAACGACTCCTCCCCGGATGCTCGCTCCGTCTTCGCCGGTGGCGACATCCTCGCCTCCACCGTCGGCACCTCCTGGGAGCGGTTCAAGTTCGGCGGCCGCCCCTCCTCGCAGCAGCTCGCCTTCTACGTGAGCCTCAAGGAGATCCCGGATAACCGCTTCGGCACCCAGTCGGAGATCTACTGGGACGACGCGTACCTCAACTCGCAGGTCGGCGCCGTGTGCCGCGGTTCGTACACGCTGCGGATCATCGACCCGCTGCTGTTCGTGCACAACTTCGTGCCGGCCACCTTCATCTCCGCGAACGCTCCGGTGTTCGACTTCGCCGATGTGGACAACAAGGCCGGCAGCCAGCTGTTCCAGGAGGTCGTCGGCTCTCTCGCGCAGGCGTTCTCCCGCTACACGAACGATCCCGACAAGGGCAACCGGATCTCCAAGATCCAGGGTGATTCGGTGGGCTTCGCGCAGTCGCTCTCCGCCGCCGTCGAAGAGGGCTACCGCTGGTCCAGCGACCGCGGCCTCGCGATCGTGAAGACCGCGATCGTCTCGATCGAGTACGACCAGCACACCCGTGAGCTGCTCAAGGACGTGCAGAAGGCCGACGCCCTCTCCGGCGCCCGCTCGCAGTCGTTCATGAACCAGGCCGCCGCGCGCGGCGTGCAGGCCGCCGGGGAGACCGGTGGCGGTGCGGGTCTGGCGATGTTCGGGGCGGGCATGGGCGCGGCCGGCGGCATGGTCAACCCCGTCCAGCCGTGGGCGCCGCCGGGCCAGCAGGGCGCCCCGCAGCAGGCCGCGCCTCAGCAGGGTGCACCTCAGCAGCAGACGGCGCAGCAGCAGGCGGCGCCGGCGCAGGACGACCCGGTGGCCAAGCTCGCCCAGTACAAGCAGATGCTGGATCAGGGCCTGATCTCCGACGAGGACTACGAGGCGGCGAAGAAGGCCGCTCTCGGCCTCTGAGCCGGCGCCCCGCAAAGCGATGACAGTGCCTCCTGAGCGCCCGCCGTGGGCGCGACCGGACCAGCCTGCCAGGCCTTCTCAGCCTGGCGGGCCGGTCCCGCCCGCCCCGACCGGGCAGCCGCTGCGTCCCGGACAGCCCGGACGGGGGGCAGCGCCCGACGGAGACCCGCGGTTCACCCCGTCGGGCGCCCCGAGTGCCGCACCGCAGGCGATGCCCCAGTGGCCCGCCGGCGCTCAGCCCGGCGGCGCTCAGCACAGTGGAGCTCAGCAGGGCGGACCGCCCCAACAGCCACCGAAGCAGTCTCAGCAGCCCCCGCAGCAGCAGATGCTCGGGAACGACGCGGTCGCCGGGGCGGCCGAGGCGGCGCTGAAGCACTCCTCGAACCGGATCATCGACACCAGCTCGGGCAAGGACGACGGGCTGAACAAGTGTCCCCGCTGCGGTGGTTCGGACATCCACTATTCGCTGAGCGCGAAGGCGCTGTTCTGCTCCTACTGCCGACACACCTGGAACGAGGAGAACGCGGAGCGGGCCTTCGGGCTGGACTCCTCGATCGCGGAGCTGCGCGGCCACACCCTGGCCTCGGGCACAGCGGACATCCGCGAGGACCTCACCACCGTGACCCTGAAGTGCCAGGGCTGCGGCGCCGAGGTGGTCATCAACGTCGAGCAGCAGCTGCAGGCCCGTTGCCACTGGTGTCGGCAGACCCTCTCGATCAACACCCAGATCCCCAACGGCGCGATCCCCGATGCGGTGCTGCCCTTCCAGCTCACCCGCGAAGAGGCGATCGAGCGCATCAGTGCTTTCGCGGGCAAGCGCAAAGCCTTCGCGCACGCCCGCTTCAAATCGGAGTTCGTCCCCGACAACGTGATGGGCGTGTACATCCCGTACATGGTGGTGGACGGGAACATGCATGCCGTCCTCCAGGGCACCGGTGAGGTCACCACCCGCCAGTACACGGTGCGGCGGAAGGTCGGGAAGGACAACTACGTCACCGAGACCTACTACGACGCGGACGTGTACTCCGTCCAGCGAGCCTTCGACCTGCTGGTGGACGACCTCACCGTGGAGTCCGCCGAGCGCTTCGATGTCAAGGACAACAAGCAGGCCACGAACAACATCCTCAATGCGGTGCAGCCGTATGACACCGAGAACGCCGTCGCCTACAACTCGAACTACCTCAAGAACTTCACCTCGGAGCGCCGTGACCTGAACGTGCGCGACGTGGACGACGAGGTCGAGAACCGATTCCTGGCGATCGCCCGGGCGAAGGCAGGCCCCACCATCGGCCGCTACGACCGCGGGGTGCGCTGGGAAGAGGAGGGGGTCGCCGTGCGCGGCACCCGCTGGGTCTCGGTGTACGTGCCGGTGTGGCTGTACAGCTACGCGGACTCCGCGAAGGGCGAGGGCTCCCTCGTGCACTACATCGCGGTCAACGCGCGCAACGGCAACACCATGGGTTCGGTGCCCGTCTCGCACCCGAAGATCTTCGCCGTGGCCTGCGCCGCCGGCACGGTGGCCGCGGTGATAGCGGGCGCAGTCGGCGTCGGCTGGTTCCTGATGGGATGAGGCCGACGATGATCCAGAGGATGCCCGCCCACTGCCCCCGTTGTGATGGTCCTGCCCGAGGAGGATGCGATGCTCCCGCTGCTCGCTGAGCTGGCCGCCGATCCGACGACCACGATGCTGCTGGCCGACTCCGACTCCGGAGCCATCGGCATCGCATTCCCCTTCCTCGCCGGCCCGGCGGTGTTCGCCGCGGTCTACGGCGGGATCTACCGCTACTACCGCAACACCGACAAGCGCCACCAGTTCGAGAAAGAGACGGAGGTCGCCGTCGGCAATCTCCGTCAGGGCGATCGGAAGGTCGGGACCAACAACCGCCAGAAGAGCAGCTCCATGTCCGGGCGCAACAGCACCGATCACCTCAAGCGCGTGCGCCGCGTCAAGGTGCAGTGACATGAGCGCCGAGGTGATCGTGGTGGGAGCCGGGCTGGCGGGGCTGGTGGCCGCCACCGAGATCGCCGACGGCGGCAGGCGCGTGCTGCTGCTCGAACGCGAGGGGGAGCAGGACCTCGGCGGCCAGGCCTGGTGGAGCTTCGGTGGGCTGTTCCTCGTCGACTCCCCGGAGCAGCGCCGACTGGGGATCCGCGACAGCCTCGACCTGGCCCGCCAGGACTGGCTGGGCTCCGCCGCCTTCGACAGCCCCGCAGACCACTGGCCACGGCGCTGGGCAGAGGCCTACCTGCAGTTCGCGGCCGGGGAGAAGCGGGAGTGGCTGCGCGAGCTCGGCCACCGCAGCTTCCCGGTGGTGGGCTGGGCCGAGCGGGGGGACGGTCGCGCCGAGGGACACGGCAACTCAGTGCCGCGCTTCCACATCACCTGGGGCACCGGCCCGGGGATCCTCGAACCCTTCCTGCACAAGCTCGCCGCACATCGCGAGGCCGGCCGCATCGTGCTGCGCACGCGGCACGCGGTCGAGGATCTGCTGGTCGAGGACGGGCGCGTGACCGGGGTGCGCGGCAGCGTCCTCGCAGCCGAAGCCAGCGCGCGCGGAGTCGGCTCGACCCGAGAGGTCACCGGGGAGTTCGAGGAGCACGCTGCGGCGGTGCTGGTGGCCACCGGCGGCATCGGCGGCAACCAGGAGCTGGTGCGTCAGCTGTGGCCCGCGGAGCTGGGGACCATGCCCGAGCAGTTCGTGCACGGGGTGCCGGCGAGCGTGGACGGCACGGGGATGCTCGCCGCGACCCGGGCCGGCGGTCACTGGATCCACCAGGACCGGATGTGGCACTACACCGAGGGAATCCGCAACTGGGACCCGGTCTGGCGGGGACATGGGATCCGCATCCTGCCCGGCCCCTCCTCGCTCTGGATCGACGCCCGTGGGAGACGGCTGCCGGCGCCCGCCTATCCCGGCTTCGACACCACCTCGACGCTCCGCCACCTGCGCACCACCGGCCATGACCACTCCTGGTTCGTGCTCACCGCGAAGATCATCGAGAAGGAGTTCGCGCTCTCCGGCAGCGAGCAGAACCCGGACCTCACCGGCAGGGACGTCCGGCAGGTGCTCTCCCGCATCAAGCCCGGCGCGCCCGGCCCGGTGCAGGCCTTCCTCGATCACGGCGAGGACTTCCTGCAGGCGGATTCCGTTCCCGACCTGGTCCGCCAGATGAACGCGCTGACAGGTGAGGAGCTGATCGAGGCTGAGGAGCTCGAGCGCGTGATCCGCGCCCGGGACGCAGAGGTGCGGAACCCGTTCTCGAAGGACGCTCAGATCACGGCCCTGCGCGGAACGCGGAAGTACGTGGGTGACCGGCTGATCCGCACTGCCGCCCCGCATCGGCTGCTGGATGCGAAGGCCGGTCCGCTGATCGCGGTGCGCCTGCACGTGCTGCTGCGCAAGACCCTCGGCGGCCTCGAGACCGATCTCGGCGGGCGGGTGCAGCGCGAGGCGGGTACGGCCGCCGGCACCGAGCCGCTGCCCGGTCTGTACGCGGCGGGTGAGGCGAGCGGGTTCGGGGGCGGCGGCGTGCACGGGCACAACGCCCTCGAGGGCACCTTCCTCGGTGGCTGCCTCTTCTCCGGACGCCAGGCGGCCCGCGGAATCCTGGTGGACCTGCGGTGAGCGGGGCTGATGATGAACTGGGCTGATGACCTCGGAGCGTCGCCGCACGCGCTGCTGCTCAGCGGCGCGGTCGGCGTCGGCAAGACCACCACCGCGCACGCGATCGGTGACGAGCTCCGGGCGCGGGACATCCCCGGTGCGGTGATCGATCTGGACCAGCTGCGTCTGGCCTGGCCGGCCCCCGCAGGCGACAGGTTCCACTCCGCCCTCGAACACCGGAACCTCACCGCCGTCGCGGCGAACTATCGCGCGGCCGGCGCCCGGGTGCTGGTCGCGGCTGGGGTGCTCGAGGAGCGCACAGTGCGGCAGGAGTACCAGGCGGCGCTCGGCAGCCCGCTCACCGTGGTGCGGTTGAGCGCCCCGCGGGATCTGGTGCGCGCCCGTCTGCGCCGTCGGCACGAGCACGACCCAACAGGACTCGCCTGGCACCTGGACCGTTTCGACGAGCTCACTGCGATCCTCGACGCCGCGGCGGTCGAGGACGTCCAGGTCGAGGTCGGAGCTGACCCGCAGGCCACCGCGCGCGCCGTGCTCGCCGCCGTCGGTATCTGACCCCGAAGCGGCGAGCGGAGGGAGTCAGCCTCTCAGCGGGTCGTCGGCTCGGCTCCCGGCAGCAGCATCGTCGAGAAGTCATGCTCGCCGTGACCCGCCTCGATCTCAGCATCCAACGAGGCCAGCGCGCCATGCAGGGCGGGCAGGTCAGCACCCGGACGCGCCGTGCCCTCAACGCTGTCGATCATCAGCCGGGCATCCTTCGCGATCGCATTCGCCGTGAAGTCTCCGCCCTCGGTCGTGCGCTCGCCGCGGACGAAGGGGCCCTTCATCGTGGCGATGAAGGCGAGACCGGTCCCGCCGAGCATCTCGAGGGTCTCCTCGGCGGAGGCGCCGGTCGCCTCGCCGAGGGCGAGCGCCTCGCGCAGGCCCTGCGCGCTGATCGCAAGGGCCAGGTTCGCAAGCAGCTTCCCGACGGCGGCCTTCCGGCCGGAATCCACCCCGATCAGCCGCGTCGGATCGGCCCAGGGGGCCACCAGCTCCATCACCCGGGCCCGCAGGGCGGCGTCAGGGGTGCCGACGTAGACGCCGAGCGCGCTGTGGCGGGCGGGGCCCAGCGAGCCGACCACCGGCACACCCACATAGGTGGGGACTGCGGCGGCGAACTCGTCCGCATCGGCGGGGGAGACGGTCGTGGTGTCCACCCAGGGGATGCCCCCGGGGATCAGCGCGGGCGCGATGACCGTCTCGCGCACCGCGTCGGGTCCGAACAGGGAGGTGATGACCAGTTCGGCACCGTCGACGGCCGCAGCGGCGGTGGCGGCGACCGCGGCACCCGCGTCGGCCAGCCGCGCGGTGCGCTCCGCGGTGCGGTTCCAGACTGTCAGCTCATGGTCCTTGACCAGGTGAAGGGCGAGCTCGGTGCCCATGCGGCCGGTTCCCAGGAATGCGATTCTCATGCTCCCCAGTCTGTCATCTGGCGCGCATCTGGCGCGGCTCACGGGAGGGGGTGCAGGCGGGCCGTCCACAGCGAACTGTCGTGCGCTCTCCGGAGAGTGCACAATGGGGGTATGACTCCTCGCGTAACCCGTCGTCGAGCACTCGTCGCGGCTGCTGCCGCCGGTTTCGGTCTGCCCGCCGTGGCGGAGGCCGCCCCGGCACCTGCTCGTCACAGCGGCCGCTTCCAGAACCTGCGAGTCGCGACCTTCAACGCCTCGCTCAATCGGGGCCGGGCCGGGCAGCTGCTCGAGGACCTCGCCACCGGTGAGGACCCGCAGATCCGCGCGGTCGCCGAGGTCATCCAGATCAACAACCCCGACGTGCTGCTGCTGAACGAGTTCGACCACGACGAGGCCGGTGCCGGCCTGGACCTCTTCCGCGAGAAGTACCTCGAGGTGCCGCAGAACGGCAAGAGCGCGGTCTTCTACCCCTACGTCTTCACCGCCCCGGTGAACACCGGGGTGCCCAGCGGGATGGATCTGAACCGTGATGGGACCGTGGGCGGGCCGGATGATGCCTGGGGCTTCGGGGAGTTCCCCGGCCAGTACGGGATGGCGATCCTCTCCCGCTTCCCCATCCTCACGGATCAGGTGCGCACCTTCCAGAACCTGCTCTGGGCGGACATGCCCAGCAACCTGCTGCCCACCGAGTTCTACGGCCCGGAGATCGCGGCCCGGCTGCGCCTGAGCTCGAAGTCGCACTGGGATGTGCCGGTGCAGGTCGGTCCGAGCACCCTGCATGTGCTGGCCGCGCATCCCACCCCGCCGAGCTTCGACGGGCCCGAGAAGCGCAACCAGCGCCGCAACAGCGACGAGATCCGCCTGTGGGCCGACTACCTCAGTCCCGGCCGACGCTCGAGCTGGATCGTCGATGATGCCGGCATTCGCGGAGGGCTCGCACCCCAGGAGCAGTTCGTGATCCTGGGCGACTACAACTCCGATCCGCTCGACGGCGACTCATGGCCCGGTGCTATCGATCGGCTGCTCTCCCATGCGCGGGTGCAGGACACCAAGCCCCGCAGCTCGGGCGCGGTGGAGGCTGCGACCACGCAGGGGGCGGCGAACCGCGAACATCTCGGGGACCCCCAGTTCGACACCGCCGACTTCGGCGACGATCCCGCCCCGGGCAACCTCCGGGTGGACTATGTGCTCCCCTCTCGGCCGCTCCAGGTGGTCTCCTCCGCGGTGTTCTGGCCGTCGCAGGGACACCCCGGCAGCGAGCTGACCGGCGTGTACCCGTTCCCGACCTCCGATCATCGCCTGGTGCGGGTGGACCTCCAGCTCAAGTCCTGAGCCCTGCGTGAACGCACTGTGGGGTCGTAGGCTTCTGACATGACCTCCGCACTGCCTCCGATCATCGACATCGCCCACCTGCAGACGCTGCTCACGGGAGCCGCTGCGGGTGACAGCCAGGTCCAGCTGCTCGACGTGCGCTGGGCGCTGGATGGTTCCAAGGGCCATCACACCTATCTCGAGGGTCATCTGCCGGGTGCGGTCTACCTCGACCTCGACACCGAGCTGGCCGCTCCCGCCCGGCGCGAGGCGGGGCGTCACCCCCTTCCTGCGGCGGCTGACTTCGCGGCGTCGCTGCGCAGGGCCGGCATCACGGAAGGCTCCACCGTGGTCGCCTACGACGACAGCAACGGGGCCCCGGCCGGTCGCCTGGTGTGGATGCTGCGAGCACTGGGGCACGACGCCGCGGTGCTCAGCGGCGGTCTGGATGCCTGGGACGGGCCGCTGGAGACGACGGACGTGCGTCCCGCCGCCGGTGACGTGCCGGTGCGTGACTGGCCCGCGCACCGCATCGCCACCGCGGACGAGGTCGCCGCCGGGGCGGCCCTGGTGATCGATGCCCGCGCCGCCGAGCGCTACCGCGGGGACGTCGAGCCGATCGACCCCCGCGCCGGGCACATCCCCGGCGCCGTGAACCTGCCCTTCGCCGAGAACCTGGATCCGGAGGGCCGCTTCCTGCCCCCGCAGCAGCTGCGTCGCCGCTTCGAGGCCGCCGGGGTGCGCGAGGACCGCGAGACCATCGTGTACTGCGGCTCGGGCGTCACCGCGACCCATGACGTGCTGGCTCTGGAACGTGCAGGCTTCACCCGGGTGCGCCTGTTCCCGGGATCGTGGTCGCAGTGGAGCGCGGAGGCATCCCGTCCCGTGGCCGTCGGACCCATGCCCTGAGCGGGCGCGGTCTCCTGCACGCAGGAGCACCGCTCACGGCTGCTCTCATGGCTGTGGGGTGATCTCGCGGATCGCGTCGACGATCGCGCGGAGCCAGCGCCGCTGCGCCATCTGCTGCGCCTCGGTTCCGGCCCCGGCGCCGTCCTGGCCCAGCACCGCGGCCCAGATCGGCACCATCTCCTCGTGATAGGAGTGACCGTGACCTCCTCTGACCTTGATCGACAGCGGCATATCCGCCGCGATCTGCCAGAAGGTGATCCAGGGGAACCAGCGCATCGCGGGGGTGACATCGTGACCCACCCGTTCCCGCAGCCAGGCCGGTTCCCGCCAGAGCAGTGAGAGATCCATCCAGACCACCGGGTCGGAGGGGTGCTGGGCGTAGACCACCCGCGGATGCTCCCACGGCGCGTAGAGGCCGCCCCAGTAGTTGCGCACCAGGTCCCGCGGCCGGGTGACCACACGGATGTTGCGCCCGCTGTCGATGATCGGGGCGACGGCGGGGGAGCCGGGACGGGAGTGCGCGGTGAGCTGCTGCCAGAGCGGCGTGATGCTCGGGGTCCCGGTCCAGACCGCGCCGTCGATCGTGGAGAGCATCTCCGGGACGTCCCGGAAGGCGGCCTGACCGCCATAGGAGCCCAGGGATTCCCCGGCCACATAGAGCGCGGGCCGGCGATCCGCCGGGAGCTCGGCCAGCCGGCGCCGGACCGCGTCGAGCAGCAGGCGCCCGGCCCGCTGGGGGGAACGACGGTCCACCAGATACGTCAGCGGGCTGGGGTAGAAGGAGTACTGGATCGAGGCGGTGGCGCAGTTCCCGGCCGTGAGGAACTCGATCGCCGAGAGCGACCATTCCTGCAGCCAGCCGGTGCCGGTGCCGGTGAACAGCACCAGCACCTCGCGGTCCCAGGCCCCGGTGCGGTCCAGCTCAGCGATCAAGGCGGCGGTGGTGTCCTCGAGCGAACGGGAGGCGGACTTCGCTGCGTAGACGCGGATCGGCTCGAGCGCCTCCCGGCCGACGGTCCGGGTGATCAGGCGGCGGTCCGCGCCGCCGGAGACGATCTTCCGGCCGGGCGCACCGAGCGACTGCCAGGTCTCGAGCGACTGGGGACCACCCGAGCGAAGCGGCGAGGTGGGGCGGGGGACATCCGGGGAGATCAGCAGGTTCGCGGCCTCGGCCCGCTCCAGCATGTTCTCCAGCACACGGCCGCGGAGCAGCCGGTCGGTGACCACCGCGACGGTCGCCGCGGTGAGCAGCAGGGAGAGCACGCGCACGGTCCGGGGTGGGAGGTAGGGACGCAGCATCGCGCGGTACAGGTGCGCGGTCGCGATCACCGAGCGGGCCAGCACCAGGGCGCCGAGAGAGGCGCCGAGGCCCGCCGCGCTGCCCACCACGTGGGTCGCGAGGCTCTTCGGCTCCTGCTGCACCCGATGGCTGATCTCCCGCTGACGCCGCACCCCTCGCACCCAGGAGTAGGACGAGATGCCCACCAGCGCGGCCGCTCCGGCCCAGCGAGCCCGGACGCGATGATCGGGAGCGATCTGCACCTGCAGACCGATCTCGCTGGCGATCCGACGCACCAGCTTCCTCGCCAGCACGCCGCTCGCGTAGCCGTAGACCTCGGACAGCCCGATGTTCACGCCCCACATCCACCAGGTGCGCGGCAGCAGGCTCGGGGAGGTGGAGATCCAGGCGGCGACCGACGCGCCGAGGAAGCCACCGGTGTCCAGCGGAGCCGCGACCGCGACCCGGCGGGCCCGCTGCCCCGTCCCGCGGATCGCCGAGCGCAGCATCGCGCGCGCACCGCCCGCCAGTCTGGTCATGCTGAACAGGGATCGTGCGGGGCCGGAGCGCATGCCCGCAGGCTATCTGACCAGCCCCCAGCACGGCATCCGGAAATCGTCGGTCCGGAGAGCGGCGGTGCGGCGCCGGGAGCAGCGCGGATCCGTAGTCTGGGGCCATGAAGATCCTGCTGCCCGACACCATCCCGCTGGACCCCACGCTGCCCGAGGGCTGGGAGGCGGTGACGATCGACGCCCGGGCCGAGATCCCGGCCGCACATCATGACGCGGACGCGCTGGTGGTCTGGGGAGCCTCCCGCCGCCATCTCGCCTCCGCGGCCGAGCAGCTGCCGGAGCTGAAGCTCGTGCAGTCGCTCTCGGCCGGGGTCGACGGGATCCTCGCCGCCGGCTTCCACGAGGATGTGGTGATCGCCGCCGGAGCTGGGCTGCACTCCCTCACGGTCAGCGAGCACGCCCTCGCGCTGCTGCTGAGCCTGGTGCGCCGCCTCCCGGAGAGCCGTGAGGCGCAGCAGCGCCACGAATGGTCCTCGGAGCTCGGCGGCCTGCAGCCTCTGCACCCCGAGGGCCGACTCACCACCCTGATCGGTGCCCGGGTGCTGATCTGGGGCTTCGGACAGATCGGGCAGACCCTCGCCCCCACCCTGCAGGCGCTCGGCGCCGAGGTGCGGGGAGCCGCCCGCAGCGCCGGCAACCGGGCAGGCTTCGAGGTGATCGCCGAGAAGACGGTGCACGCCGCGCTGCCCGAGGTGGACGTGCTGATCAACATCCTGCCCGCGACGGAGCAGACCTCCGTGATCGTGGGCCGCGAGGTGCTGGCCGCGCTCCCGGACCATGCGCTGCTGATCAACGTGGGCCGCGGCGCCACCGTGGACCAGGTCGCACTGCGCGAGGCGCTCGAGGCGGGCACCCTGGGCGGCGCCGCAGTGGACGTCACCGATCCGGAGCCGCTGCCGGCCGAGGACCCGCTGTGGGATGCCCCGCGCCTGCTGATCACCCCCCATGCAGCCGGCGGCCGTCCGGTCGGGGCCGACGCGCGGATCAGCGAGAACCTGCGCGCCCTGGTCCAGGGCGCGGAGATCCTGCACGTGGCGGCCCGCTGAACGGGATCGCCACGTGCAGCAGCGCTCAGGAACCGCGGGTGAAGGGGTTCTTCCGGCTGCGGCGACCGGGGGCGGCACCGCTCCCGGGGGCCTTGCTCGAACCATCCATCGGCGGGAGCTGCATCTCCCCGGTGAAGGTCTGCAGGTGCTCGGCGACCTGGACGTCGACCCGTGCGTCGACGCGATCGCCGATCTCCTCGGAGTAGCGCTCGATGAACTCTCGCTGACGAATCCGCAGCTCGAGCCGCTCGATGACCTCGACCTCCTTGCTCAGGGACCGCCAGAGCGAGATGCACATGCCGATCATCACGATCGAGAACGGACGTGCTGACAGCAGCGCGAGGGACTGCAGCGCCGTCATCCCCGAGGCTTCGGCATCACCGGACAGCGAGCTGACCCAGATCAGGGAGGCCGCGATGACACCGGAGGCGGAGGCCCAGAAGATCCGGGTGATCCGCGGGGGGTTCGGGTCACCCTTGTGGGCGATCATGTCCATCACGAAGGCACCGGAGTCGGCGCTGGTGATGAAGAAGATCGAGACCAGGATGATGGCGATGCCCGAGAGCAGCGCGCCGGCCGGCAGCTGGGCGAAGGTGTCGAACAGCGCGGTGTTCGCGTCGATCGACCCGTCCTCCCCGGTGAAGTCGATGCCCTCGATGACGGACTTGTACAGCGCGGTGCCGCCCATGATGGTGAACCAGAGGAACGTCAGCGCAGTCGGGACCAGCAGCACGCCGGTGACGAACTGGCGCACGGTGCGGCCCTTGGAGATGCGGGCGATGAACACGCCGACGAAGGGCGACCAGGAGATCCACCAGCCCCAGTAGAACGTGGTCCAGCCGTTGATCCAACTGGCGCCCTCCTCACCGCGGAACGGCAGGGTCTGGAAGGCGAGCTGGAGGAAGTTCTGCAGGTAGTAGCCGATGTTCGAGACCACGTCGCGCAGCAGGAACAGGGTCGGGCCGAGGATCAGCACAGCGATCAGGAGGATCGCCGCCAGGCCCATGTTCAGGTTGGACAGCAGCTTGATGCCCTTGTCGACGCCGCTGGCGGCCGAGAGGGTCGCCAGCGCCGTCACCACGAGCACGATGATGACCTGGACCGTGGTGGAGTTCGGGAGCACTCCGAGGTGGTCGAGCCCGGCAGCGATCTGGTTCACGCCGAAGCCGAGCGAGGTGGCGATGCCGAAGAGGGTGCCCACGAGGGCGATGATGTCGATGACGTCGCCGATCCAGGTATCGGTGCGCTTGCCGAGAATCGGTTCGAGCGCCCACCGGATGGAGACCGGGCGGCCCCGCCGGTGCACCGCGTAGGCGACGGCGAGGCCGACGATGACGTAGATGCCCCAGGCGTGCAGGCCCCAGTGCAGGAAGGTCTGGCCGAGCGCGCGCTCGGCCCGGTCCGGATCCGCCAGACCCGCGGCGTTCGGCGGTGCCCCGGCCTCGCTGTAGAAGGTCAGCGGTTCCGCCGCCCCCCAGAAGACCAAGCCGATGCCCATGCCGGCGGCGAAGAGCATCGCGAACCAGGAGAAGAGGCTGTACTCGGGCTCGTCGTCGTCCTTGCCGAGCTTGATATTGCCCATCCGGCTGGCCGCGACCACGATGCCGAAGCCCACGAAGGCCGTGACGATCAGGACGTAGTACCAGCCGATCGAGCTCACGACCGTCGAGTTCAGGGTCGAGATCGCTGAGTTGAAGACGTCCGGCAGCAGCAGCGCGAAGGCCACGGCGAGCAGGATGATGCCTCCGGCGGTGAAGAAGACCGGCTTCGAGAGGGAGTACCCGCCCACAGGGCGCGGCACGTCATCGGAGGGGGAGGAGGGCGGGGGAGAGTTCGGTGTCGTCGGAGTGGACACGGTGCCTCTTTCCGGAAGGGGACGGGGACAGGCCCGACCGCCGCACCGCACACCACGAGGGTGATCCAGGTCACGAAATCGACGAACCGGGCCTCTGAACCTTAACGCGGACATCGAGGGCGGGGCCCTGCAGGAGCCCTTCAGACGGCCTGCGGGTGCGCCGTCACACAGCACACCGGCCGGGGCGCGGGCCGGCGTCAGCCCTGCGACAGCAGCGCCGCGAGCTCCTCCACCGCGCGCGCAGAGATCTCCGCGACCAGGTCCAGCTCGAGATGGAACTGCTGACCGGCGGCCGGCCCGCACAGGTCCGAGACTGCGCGCAGCGCGATGAAGGGAACCCGGAGCACCGCGGCGGTGCGGGCGCTCGCCGTGGTCTCCATATCGGTGCTCACCGCTGCCGGGAACCGCGCACGCATCGGCTCGGCGATCTCGGAGGTGACGAAGGCGTCGCCGGAGAGCATCAGGCCGCGCCGCACCCCGCGGCGCTCGCCCTGGGCCGCCTGCGCGTCGGCCCGACGAGCCGCCTGCTCGGCCAGATCAGCCCAGGCCGCCTCGGCCTCGAAGCGCTCGGGACCGCCGGGGACCTGCCCCGGGGCGTAGCCGAAGGCCGTGGCATCCGCGATCGAGTAGGTGAAGGTCTCGCCCACCACCAGCGTGCCCACCTCGACGTCGGCCGCGAGACCGCCGCAGGAGCCGGCGGCGACGACCAGGGCCGGGGCAGTGCTGAGGATGCCCCAGGTGGCGGCCGCTGCGGCGGCGGCGATCCCGATCCCGGTGGTGACCACCACGGTGTCGATGCCCTGCAGGGCACCGCGCACAGCGGCGACGCCCCCGGTGAAGGGGACCTCGAGTTCGGAGGCATCATCGAGCCGGGCGACCACCGGCGACGCCTCCTCGGGCATCGCGACGAGGATCAGCAGGGGGCCGGGGAGCGGGTGGGAAGGCGCCGACGGAGACAGGGGCGATCGAGGCATGGGGGAAGGCTACCGGGGCGCGGCGGCGGCCAGGTCCCAGCTCGGTTCGTTAGTCTGGACGCATTCGCCAGCGAGGCGGCCTTCGAGGTCGCGGACAGGAGGCACTGATGGGACGCATTCGAGACGTCGTGGTGACAGGGGCACGTGCCGCGCGACGGATCCCGATTCCCGCGGTTCTGTCCCACCAGGCGCTGAGCGAGGCCCGCCGCGCCAACCCGCCCGGCCACGTGCTGAAGTCCCACGCGATCGAGCCCGAGATGATCGGCCGCACCCGCACCGTCTGGCTCGACGAGCACCGCGCCGACAACGGCATCATCATCTACCTCCACGGCGGTGCTTACGTCTCCGGCCCGTTCGCGAGCGACTGGGCCTGGCTCTCCCGTCAGGCCGAGGCCAGAGGCTGCGCCGGGCTGATGATCGACTATCGCAACGCCCCCGACCATCAGCACCCGGTGGGTCGGGATGACGTGGAATCGGTGCTCGCCGCGCTCGCCGCCGACGGCCGCCTCACGGACCGTCCCTGGGTGCTGGCCGGTCAGCACTCCGGCGGCGGCCTGGCCTTCGTCATCGCGCGGCGGCTGGGGGAGCAGAGTGACATCCCCGCCCCCGTCGCGCTGATCGCGATGTCCCCCTGGCTGGACCTCGAGCTGTCCAACGCCGGGATCACCGAGACGGATCAGACCGATCCGGTGCATGAGCGGCGCCTGCTGCGGGACGCGGCGCGCCGCTACGCGGGGCGCACCGCGCTGGACGATGCGGATCTCTCCCCGATCAACGCCCGGCTCGACGAGCTGCCGCCCATCCACCTCAGCGTCGGGATGCGGGACCTGTTCCTCTCCGATGTGCGGGTCGCGAAGCTGCAGCTCGAGGAGAACGGGGCGGACCTGTCCTATCGCGAGGTCAGCGGCCGCCTGGGCCTGCAGCTGATCGCCCGCAAGGGCGAGGACATCGAGCGGCTCCACCGCGAGCAGGCGGAGCTGTTGGAGCGGGTGCTGGCACCCTCGCCGCGGTTCTGACCGGCAGAGCCCAGGCTGGCCTCAGTTCTCGACGATCACGAGGGCTGCGGTCGGCGCGCAGGCGGTCCAGCGGCGGCGCGGCAGCGCCTGGACCATGCCGGCGATCAGGAGGGCGTGGCCCACGGTGTACGTGAGCATCACCAGCTCGGTGCTGTAGGCGATCGAAGCGCCCGGCAGGAACCAGTCCATCGCCAGCAGCGAGCTGGACATCAGGAACAGGGTGCCCCCGGTCCAGGTCAGCCCGTTGCCGCCGGCCGAGAGGAAAGCCATCGTGGCCAGCGCCACCGCATAGGCCGCGACCACCGGCAGCAGGGGACCGGCGCCGTCGGCGCAGGCCACGAACAGCCCGATCACCACCCCTGCATAGGGGATGGCCAGGGCGATGCGCATCGCATCGCGGCTGCGCGCCCAGATCGGGGCCAGCGCCGCCGAGTAGAAGACCAGCGCCCCCAGGAAGCCGAACACCGTGAGGAGCTGGACGGCAGCGGGCAGCAGCTGGCCCAGCGTGTCTCCGGCCCAGGCGCACAGCAGCCCGCCGAGCAACAGGGTCGTGGTGCGGGAGCGCTGCGGCGCGGCGGTGAGCAGCACCGCCATCAACAGCGGTGCGAACAGGGGCTGGGTCAGCCGCTGGGCGACGTCCGCGTCCATCATCACGGCACCGATGTGCACGATCACCGTGAGGGCGTAGAGCGCCCAGAGCAGGTGGTGGACGGAGCGGATCGGCGGCACTGCTCAAGCGTAGGAACCGCTTCCCGTCCGGACCAGGGCATGAGCCGCTCGGATCGGGCACGTTTGGATAACGTCGGGCCACGTTTCGGTCACGACGGCCGACAGCTGTATGAATTGCCGCGGGTTGCCCGCCGGAGGCGTCACTCCGGCGGGGCCCAGAGCTCACATCCGGAGCTCACATCTGCTGAGGCGCGTTCACCCCGAGGGCGTCGAGACCGTCGACCAGCACCTGCTCGGTCAGCTGGGCGAGGGCGAGTCGGCCGGCCCGGATCCCCTCGTCGGACTCCTTGAGGATCGGGGAGGCCTCGTAGAACGAGGTGAATGCCTGCGCGAGCGAGAACAGGTAGGCGCACAGCCGGTGCGGTTCGAACTCGGCGCCGACCGCGGCGAGCGTCGGCCCGAACTCCAGCAGCGCCAGCGCGAGCGCCCGCTCCGCATCGTTCTCGACCTGCGGGGCGGCGGCCGCCGTGATCCCCTGGGCGGCGGCCTTGCGGCTGATCGAGCGGATCCGGGCCACCGCGTACTGCAGGTACGGGGCGGTGTTGCCGGTCAGGGCCAGCATCCGGTCCAGGTCGAAGGTGTAGTCCGAGTCGTGCGCGGTGGAGAGGTCGGCGTACTTCACACCGCCGATGCCGATGTCGTGGGCGATCTGCTCCCGCTCCGCCTCGGGCAGGTCCGGTCGCAGTTCCTCGATGACGGTGCGGGCGGTGGCCACGGCCTCCTCGAGCAGCGCCATCAGCCGCAGGGAGGAGCCGGAGCGGGTGCGCAGGATCTTGCCGTCCTCGCCGAGCACCGAGCCGATCTTCACGTGCTGCGCCTGGACGTCCTCCGGCAGCCAGCCGGCCTCGCGGGCGACGCTGAAGACCATCTGGAAGTGGAGTTCCTGGGCGGTGCCGACCACATAAGCGATGCGGTCGGCGCCGAGCGTCGTGGTCCGGTGGCGGATCGCGGCGAGATCGGTGGTGGCGTAGCCGTAGCCGCCGTCGGACTTGCGGATGATCAGCGGCAGCGGCTGCTCGTCCCGGCCCAGGAAGCCCTCGGGGAAGACGCACAGCGCGCCGTCGGAGATCCGCGCGATCCCGGCGGCCTCGAGATCCGTGCAGACCGCCTCGAGCAGGTCGTTGTAGCTGGACTCGCCGGCCAGGTGCTCGTCGGTGAGGGTGACGCCGAGCATGTCGTAGATGCGGTGGAAGTACTGCTTGGACAGCTCCACGAGGTTGGTCCAGATCCGCAGCGACTCGGCGTCGCCGGACTGCAGCGTGGACACGCGCTGGCGAGCGCGGGAGGCGAAATCGCCGCCCTCGGGTCCGGGGGTCCCCGCGCCCGCCTCCTGGGCCGCTTCTGCGGCGTCGAACTTGCCGCGCGCTGCCTGGTAGAAGGCGTTGGGATCGGTCTTGAGCAGATCGGCCTCGGCGCTGTCCTCGCCCACCTCGAGGAGGTGCTCGATGAGCATGCCGAAGGGGGTGCCCCAGTCGCCGATGTGGTTCTGGCGGATCGCGGTGTGGCCGAGCTTCTCGAGCGTGCGCACGATCGAGTCGCCCACCACGGTGGTGCGCAGGTGCCCGACGTGCATCTCCTTGGCGACGTTCGGCGCTGAGTAGTCGACCACCACGGTGTCGGGGGAGGCGGGGGAGGGGACGCCGAGGCGCGCATCGGCGGCGAGCTCGGCGGCCTGCGCGGCGATCCAGTCGGTGCGCAGGCGGATGTTCAGGAAGCCGGGCCCGGCGATCTCGGGGGTCTCGGCGATGTCGTCCAGGTCGACCGCGGCGAGGATCTCGGCGGCGATGTCGCGGGGCTTCTTCCCCAGGCGCTTCGCGAGTCCCATCGCGGCGTTGCACTGGAAGTCCGCGAACTGGGAGGGGCGGATGATCGGATCCGCGTCGGCGAACTCGGGCCCGAAGGCGGCGGTGAAGGCGGACTGGAAACGCTGGGTCAGCGCGATCTCGGGAGCTGGCATGGCTCCAGGGTAATCGGCGCGGCGAGCTGATCCTGCGCGGCGGAGCGTGATGCTGGACGGACCTCCCGGCCGCTGCCCGCAGGCTCGCCGAGGGGGACATCCCCATGGCCACCGCCGCAGCAGATCCCTAGGCTGGTGCCATGCGCTCCGTACTGACTCTGATCCTCAACCTCATCTGGCTGCTGACCGCTGGCTGGGCTCTGTTCCTGGGCTACCTGGTCGCCGGCGTCCTCGCCTGCATCTTCATCGTCACGATCCCCTTCGGGATCGCCTCCTTCCGGATCGCCGGCTTCGTGCTCTGGCCGTTCGGCCGTGAGGTCGTGGACACTGGCGGCGGCGGAGCGATGAGCACCCTGGGCAACGTGATCTGGTTCGTGATCGCGGGCTGGTGGCTGGCCCTCGGGCACGTGGGCACCGCGCTCGCACAGGCCGTCACCATCATCGGCATACCGCTGGCCTGGGCGAATCTCAAGCTGATCCCGGTGACCTGCTTCCCCTTCGGCAAGGAGGTCATGGACTCGAGCTCGGCCCGGGCCCGGATGTTCCCGACGGCCCGCTGAGCCGCGCCGATGAATTCCGTGGACCAGGACGAGTACCGCCGCCTCAGCGACCTGCTCGCGGTGGGGCTGGCCGTGGTCAGCACCCGGCAGGGCTCCCATGATCTCGCCGTGACCGTCGACTCCTATCTCGACCTCTCCTATGACCCGCCCACCATGCTGATCGCGCTGTACGGCATGTCGCGGGCGGCGGAGGCGGTCGAGGAGGCCGGGCACTTCTGCCTGAACCTGCTCGCCGAGGATCAGCACGATCTCGCGGACCGCTTCGGCACCCCGGCCGCCCCGCTGCAGGGGATGTTCAACGGTCTCGAGGTCACCCGCACCGGTGACGGGGACGCGATCCTGCCCGGCGTGCTCGCCCACTTCGCGATCCGCATCGAGCAGGCGGTCGACGCCGCCACCCACCGCCTCCTGATCGGCCCGGTGATCGAGATGGGCGAGGGCCGGATCGAGGCCGGTCCCGCAGTGCGCTTCGCCGCCGACAGGGCAGATCTGTGCTGAGCGACGAGGTCGAGCGGACCGGCCCTCAGCGCTGACTATCCTGGAGGCATGGACCTGTTCCCCGCCGTCACGGGCTCCCGCCCGTGAACCCGCTGCTGAGGCTCGCGCTGCGCCTCGTCTCCCTCGCCCGCTTCGATGTGCGGGAGGACTACGAGCGGGTGCGGCATCTGCAGCGACAGCTGGCCGCGCTGCCTGCCGCGCGCTACCGCACCCCCACCTGGGACACCTTCTCCGACAGCGGGACCGGCAGGCGCGTGCCGGTGCGCGTGTTCACCCCGCGCGTGCAGCGGCGTGACGAGCTGCTGCTGTTCTTCCATGGCGGCGGCTGGGTCACCGGAGATATCGAGAGCTACACCCCTGCCTGCGCCACCATGGCCGACCTCACCGGCTGCCGGGTGGCGTCGGTCGACTACCGGCTGGCGCCCGAGCATCCGTTCCCGGCCGCGCTCGAGGACTGCTACGGCACCGCGCGCCGGCTGCTCGAGGATCCCCGCCGGGCCGGGCTCGAGGACGCGGACCAGATCGTGCTGATGGGCGACTCCGCCGGGGGGAACCTCGCCGCGGCGGTCTCCCTGCTGCTGCGTGAGCGCGGCCACCGCCCGCCCTCGCGTCAGATCCTGCTGTACCCCGTCACGCACTGGGATCACGATCCGGAGACCTCGCCGTTCCCCTCCGTGCGCCATCACGGCGAGGACTACCGGCTGACCAACACCGAGATCCAGGACTACTTCGAGATGTACGCCCCCGATCCCGAGCAGAGGAAGAATCGCCTGGTCTCCCCGCTGATGGCCACCGACCTCTCCGGGCAGCCGGACACCCTCATGATCACCGCCGAGCTGGACCTGCTGTGCGATGAAGGCGAGGCCTACGCCCGGGCGCTCGAGGCGGCCGGCAACCGGGTGCGCCTCCACCGGGTTCAGCGGGCGCTGCACGGCTTCATCACCCTCCCGCGATTCGCCCGCCCGCTGCGGGAGGCCTACGAGGTGATCGACGAATTCCTGGAGGCAGGCGTGCCCAGCACCGCCCAGGACCCCCCAGTGCAGGTGAGCCCATGAACCGGCCCGTGCGCCGCCGGCACTGGGTCCGCCTGGACAATGCCTCGAACATCTTCCCGGCGGCCCGCAGCGACGCGGATCCCAAGGTGTTCCGGATGAGCGCCGAGCTGGACCACGAGGTCGACCCGGCCCTGCTGCAGGAGGCGCTCGACGAGACCTTCGAGCGCTTCCCGCTCTATCACGCGGTGCTGCGCCGAGGGGTGTTCTGGTACTACCTCCAGGACAGCGACCTGCAGCCGGTGGTGGAGGAGGAGGTGCTTCCCAGCTGCGCCGCGATCTACCAGCCGGACCGGCGCACGCTGCTGTTCCGGGTGCTCCATCACCGCCGGCGCATCATCCTGGAGATCTTCCATGCGCTCTCCGATGGCACCGGGGCACTGTGGTTCCTCACCGACCTGCTGGCCGGATACACCCGACGACGCTTCCCCGAGGAGGCCCCGCCCCTCTCGGTGGCGGCGGCCGAGGCGCGTCCGGGGGCTGCGGAGCGCCCGGATCCTCCGCTCGGGGCAGTGGGCACCCGGACCGGCGCGCTGGCCGCCGAGGAGGTGCATGAGCTGACCACCGACTCCTTCGCCCACTACTTCCGGCGCCGTCGCCGCACCGTCGATGCTGACGAGGACGCCCACCAGGAGGAGTTCAGCCGAGAAGCCGCACCTGCGGTGCTCACGGTCCCGGAGGCTGATGAGCCGCCGACGGAGGAGACGCCCGTCGAGCCCGCCGCTGCCCGTCCCGCCCGGCGCCGGATCCACCGGGTGCGCGGCACCCGCACCCCGGATCACCGCACCCGCATCATCGAGCTGACGATGCCGGCGCGGCCCGTGCTGGGCCTCGCGAAGGCCGAGGGGGTGGCGCTGACGATGTACCTCACCGCACTGTTCTTCGAGGCGATCCGCCGCGCCGACGAGGGAGCGCACGGGGCGCCGACGATGGCGGCATCGGTGCCGGTGAACCTGCGCCAGTTCTTCCCCTCGACCTCCGCCCGGAACTTCTTCGCGACCATCCGGGTCGAGCACACCTACGGCCACGGCGACGACGCGCCCGGGGCGGTGGCCCGCGGACTCCAGGAGAGCTTCTCCGCGGAGGCCACCCCCGAGGCGCTCGAGCAGAAGCTGCAGCGGCTGATCCGCGTGGAGCGCCTGCCGCTGGCCCGGATCGTGCCCAGGCCGGTCAAGGACCGGCTGCTGAGCATGATCAACCATGCGAACAACCGCCGGCTGACGGTCGCGGTCTCGAACCTGGGCCGGGTCACGCTGCCCGAGCCTGCCGCGTCTCATGTGGGACGGATGCTGTTCCACGTCTCCGCCGTGCGCCCGCAGTTCTGCGCCATCTCGCACGCCGGGCTGCTCACCCTCAGCTTCACCGCTCCCTTCGTGCAGACCGATCACGTGCGGGAGTACGCCGCACTGCTCACCGAGGCGGGAGTCGAGGTCACGGTCTCCGCAGCCCGCGTCTCCGAGGACGAGCTGCTGGAGTTCGGGACATGAGGCGCTGCCCCGACTGCACGGTCCAGGTCGAGGGCGACTGGATCCGCTGCCCGCTGTGCGGGACCACCCTGGTGGGCGCGCCCGTCCCCGGCCCCTACCCGGCGGTGCCGCTGCGCTTCTCCCGACGCCGGGTGCTGAGGGTCCTGGCCCTCACCTCGCTCGGCGTGATCGTGCTGTCCTTCATCGCCCAGCTGCTGTTCGGGCCCGACGATGACGGCATCGGCGCGCTGCGCAGTGTATGGCTCGGCATCGCCACGACCTGGCTGGTGGTCGTGATGGCGGTGAGCAAGCGCCGCAACCTCGCCAAGTTCATCGTCTACCTGGTGGTGGCGGCGGGCGGGGTATGCGTCTACTGGGACTACCTCTCCGGCTGGGACGGCTGGTCCCTGACCTTCGTGGTGCCGATCGTCTGCGCCGCCTCGATCGTCGGGCTGCTGATCACGGCCCGCGTGATCCGGATGGAGGTGGGCGACTACGTCGTCTACAGCGGGCTGACGGTGCTGCTCGGGCTCACCCCGATCGTGTTCCTCGCCCTGGGCTGGGTGGACCCGGTGATCCCCTCCGCGATCTGCGGCGGTCTCAGCCTGGTCGCGGTGGTGCTGCTGCTGACGGTGCGCGGCGGGGCCGTGCGCCACGAGCTCGCCACACGCCTGCACCTGTGAACAGCCGTCCGGGAGCCCGCCGCACACGCGCGGGCGCCGAGCGCTGCTGTGAGACGACCTGAGACGCACTGCGCACCCGCCCCACGGCGCGCCGACGGGGGGAGCACCCCTCCCGTCCCTAGGATGCAAGACGCACACCCGCGCATGGAGCGCAGTCACGGACGGCCCCAGGGCGTCGCACGGCAGGAGAGAAGGTCGATGGACAGGGAGCCACGGGACAGTCAGCACCGGGACCAGGACGCCGACTGGATCTTCGCGGTCGACGACCCGCACAGCCTGCCCACCGATCGGCTGCCGGATCGTGCTGCCTTCGATCGCTACGCCACCCCGCTGCTCGCCCGTCGGGGAGTCTCGCCCTCGCTGCCGGTCGGCGAGAACGAGACGGTCGACCTCAGCAGCCTGGATCTCGCGGCGGAACCGGCTGCGGTGACCGGAGCGATCCCGGTGCTGGATCCCGCCGACGGCGCCGACGACACCGACGATGCAGCCGGCACTGACAGCATCGACGGCCCCGCCGACCGCTACCCGGCCGACCGCGACCCGGCGGCCGATGCCGGCACCCCTGCAGCAGCCGCTGCAGCGGATGCAGCGGAGTCGGAGCGAGAGCATTCGGAGCGAGAGCTGGTCTCCCCGCTGTCGCGCCCGGGCACCGTCTCCTATGCGCGCTCGGGCACCACCCCGAACGCCGAGGATGACGAGATTCCGCTGAACGGATTCGTGCTGCCGAACCGCTTCAAGGAGCTGGGCGTGTTCGACGCCCTGCGCGATGTGTTCGCCCTGGTGTGCCTGGCCACCGCGCTGACCACCACCTTCACCCTCGCTGAGAGCCCGCTGCTGGATCTGCTCGGGAAGATCGCGATCGGCACCGGGCTCGCGACGCTGCTGATCGTGCACCTGCTGCGCTGGGTCCCCGAGAAGCCGCCGCTGGTCGCCGTGCGCATCCTGCGCCTGGTCGGCCTGCTGCCGGCACTGCTCGTCTCCATCACCGTGATCGGCGCGGACCTGGTGCTCTCCCTGCCCAAGCTCTTCGCGTCCCTTCCCGACGGGCCACCGGTGGGCATCGGCATCGGGGTCTCTCTGCTCCTGCTCGGTGCGATCCTGGGCATCGAGCCGCGCGTCCACGAGGGCTACCTGCCCCAGGCGCGAGCCCGGCGCACGGCCCGGATCGCGCTCCAGGGCGTGGCCGTGGCCACGGCGCTCTCCCTGCTGATCGCGACCGTGATGATCGTGGGCCGCGTGTTCACCACCGGCTGGGCGTTCTCGCTGATGACCTTCGCCAACGCTCTGGTCTCCGCCCTGCTGCTGGGGATCGTGCTGGCCTCCGCGCTGCGCCGGGAGCGATCCTGGTACGTCTCCTCGACCGCGGTGGTGGCCGCGCTGGTGATCGCTGCGCTCGCCGACAACAGCCTCGGGCTGCAGTTCGCGGCGCCGCTGAGCTTCGCCTCCGGCTTCGTCTACCTGCCGTTCCTGGTCGCCGCCTTCGGGCTGATGATCTCCCGGTCCTTCGTGCGGACCATGCCGGTCTCGTTCCGCCGCACCGACTGGCTGGTCTACACGGTGCGGGCCTTCGAGCTCAGCGCGATCATGCACACCGCGGCGGTGATCTGGCACCTGCTGGCCGCGATCGTCGCGACCACGGGGAAGGCGCCCGGAAGCTCGTCGCTGCACCTGATCGATGCGGTGGTCTGCGGCTGCTTCGTGGTGGTCTCGCTGTTCGGGCGCACCTCGCTCCTCTCACGTCCGGCCGTGAGCGCCCGGGCCAGCGGCGTGGTCGCCGCGCTGGTGCTGACGGTCGTCGGCTTCCTCGACGTGATCGTCAACTCCCTGGCGATGGCCGCCGGGGCAGGGCTCGCCACCGGCGGAGTCGCACTGTTCATCGGACTCGCCGCAGCGCTGATGCTCACGGTGCCCGCCCCGGTGCGTGACGAGTTCGGCGCCCCGGACGTCACCCGGATGTTCGCCGACTTCCGGGCCCGTGATGGCGGGCGCGTCTCCCTGCTGGACCGGGTCCCGGATGTCACCGAGGAGACGGCCCGCCGGAAGAACTTCCCCAGCGCCTGACCGCGCTGCAGCGCGCTCCTCCCCGCGAGCCGCCTGCCTCCGCCCCACCCCTTCACCCTCCTCACCCCCTGGAGAATCATGTTCCGCTGGAGCCTGCACGGAGATGGCCGCACCATCGCCCCCGACGCGATCGTCCTGCCCGAGGAGCGGCTGGCCTGGCCGCTGACCATCGGCATCGGCGCCCAGCACGTCATCGCCATGTTCGGCGCCACCTTCCTGGTGCCGCTGCTGACGGGCTTCCCGCCGTCGACGACCCTGCTGTTCTCCGGCATCGGCACCCTGCTGTTCCTGATCATCACCCACAACAAGGTGCCCAGCTATCTCGGCTCCTCCTTCGCCTTCATCGCCCCCATCACCGCCTCCACTCAGGCAGATTCGATGGGCGCGGCGCTCGGCGGGGTGATGGTCACCGGCATCCTGCTGGCACTGCTGGGACTGCTGGTCCAGAAGATCGGCACCCGCTGGATCGGGGCGCTCATGCCGCCGGTGGTGATGGGCTCGATCGTCGCCCTGATCGGCTTCAACCTCGCTCCGACGGCGTACCTGAACTTCAAGGAGTCGGCGGTCACCGCCACCATCACCCTGTTCGCGGTGGTGCTGTGCACCGCCCTGTTCAAGGGCCTGCTGGGGAGGGTCTCGGTGCTGCTGGGCGTGCTGGTCGGCTACGCCGTGGCGGTGCTGCGCGGCGAGGTCGACTTCTCTCCCGTCGCCGACGCCGCCTGGCTCGGCCTGCCCGAGTTCCATCACCCCGAGTTCAACCTCGGCCTGCTGCCGATGTTCCTGCCCGTCGTGGTGGTGCTGCTGGCGGAGAACGTGGGCCACGTGACCAGCGTGGGCCTGATGACCCATCGGAACCTCGACCACATGGTGGGCCGCACCCTCAGCTCCGACGGTTTGGCCACGGCGCTCTCGGCCGGCTTCGGCGGCTCGCCGACCACCACCTACGGCGAGAACATCGGCGTCATGAGCGCCACCCGCGTCTACTCCACCGCCGCCTACTGGGTGGCCGGCATCGTCGCGATCCTGCTCTCGCTCTCCCCGAAGGTCGGCGCCATGATCTTCACCATCCCGCCGGGCGTCCTCGGCGGCGTGACCTTCGTGCTCTACGGCCTGATCGGCATCGTCGGCGTGCGCATGTGGGTGGACGGCAAGGTCGACTTCTCCCGCCCGAAGAACCAGTTCACCGCCGGTGTCGCCCTGGTGGTGGGCATCGCGAACGTGACCTGGACCTTCGGAGGCATCCAGCTCACCGGCATCGCGCTCGGCACCGCGGCAGCACTGGTCATCTACCACCTGATGAACGTGCTCGGGCAGATCACCGGCACCGAGCCGGAGACCACACCCGCCGAAATGGTCGAGCCCTCCCACGGAGCGTGACCCGGTGCCTTCCGTGCTCGTGATTCTGCGCGGGAACTCCGCGTCCGGCAAGTCGACGATCGCCCGCCGCGTGCAGCGCTCGCTCCCGCGAGGGCGGGTCGCCGTGATCGGGCAGGATCAGGTGCGCCGGGAGATGCTTCGCGAGCACGACGCCCCAGACCCCGAGGCCGCCGACCTGCTTGCGGTCATCGTGCGGCACTGCCTTGGACTTGGGCGGATCACGATCCTTGAAGGCATCCTCCCGGCCGAGTACTACGGCGCGATGTTCGAGCGCCTGCTGGCCGAGCACGAGGGTCCGAACCTCGTGTACTACCTCGACGTGAGCCTCGAGGAGACCCTGCGCCGCCACGCCGGCAAGCCTCTGGCGGTGTCCGTCGGCCCCGTCGAGGTCGCCTCCTGGTATCGGTCGCGGGATCTGCTCGGAGCGACGGAGGAGCAGGCTCTCGGGGAGGAGCTCGATGAGGACGGCCTGGTGGCGCGGCTCCTCGCGGACCTCGAGCGGGCGGACGCCGAGCAGGTCTCCGGCCGGCCGCTCAGCCCGCCGGCGTCTGCGCGGTGAGCAGCGAGAACAGATCCTTCGGATCATCCGGATCGGCGATCACATCGATCCACTCCAACAGATCGGTCCCGTCGGTCGCCTGCTGCGCGTAGCGCAGCGCTGAGAAGTCAGCGAGGGCGAAGCCGACGGAGTCGAACACCGTGATCTCCTCATCGTCGGTGCGGCCGGCGACCTCCCCGGTGATCACCTGCCATAGCTCGGCGACCTCGAACTCGGGTGGCAGCTGCTGGATCTCGCCCTCGATGCGGGTCTGCGGCTCGTACTCCACCACCACCCGCGCAGCCTCCAGCAGCGCGGGATCGAGCTCGGTCTTGCCGGGGCAGTCGCCGCCGATCGCATTGACGTGCGTGCCGGGCCGCACCTGGTCGCGGTGCAGCACGGCGGCGCGGGCCTTGTCCGCGGTGCAGGTGGTGATCACGTCGGCGCCCTGGACCGCTTCGTCCACCGATTCGCACAGGTGCACCTCGAAGCCGAGCGGTTCGAGATTGCGGCGCACCTTTTCCACCGCGGCCTCGTCCAGGTCCACCACCCGCAGCTGATCGATCCCGAGCACCGCGCGGAAGGCGAGGGCCTGGAACTCTGCCTGGGAGCCTGCTCCGATCAGGGCATGGGTTCGGGCCCCGGGGCGCGCGAGCTCTCTGGCCGCGAGCGCCGAGGTCGCGGCGGTGCGCAGCGCGGTCAGCAGCGTCATCTCCGCGAAGAAGATCGGGTAGCCGTTGTCCACATCGGCCAGCATCCCGAAGGCGGTGACGGTCTGCAGCCCGCGGGCAGGATTCAACGGGTGGCCGTTGACGTACTTGAACGAGTACAGCTCCCCGTCGGTGATCGGCATCAGCTCGATCACGCCGAACGGGGTGTGGCTGGCCAGGCGGGGGATCTTCTCGAAGGAGTCCCACCGGCGCAGGTCCTCCTCGAGGATTCGGGTCAAGCCGGTCAGGACGTTCTCGGGGCCGTCGCGCTGGATCCAGCGGCTCATGCCGGGCACATCGAGCAGGTGGGGCATCGTTCTCATCTCCCGTCGTGGGGCGCGTCATCGCGCAAGGTCGAGGAGTGCTCTGGCCCCCAGGGTAGGCCGGGAACGACGGACGTGACGGGAGTTCCGGCTCGAGAGCCGCCGGGCGGCGTTGCAGCCGCTGAGCCGCCGGGCATCCTTACGGCCGCCGTGCCCCTGCTGATCAGCCGCCGTGCCCTCCCGTCGTCCACGATATGTGCAAGTGTGGACGAGCCGAAATGGCTAAGGGTAGGCTTACCTTGTGTCAATCGCCCCTCCCGAGCCCAGCCGCGCTGCCAGCTCCGTTCCCTCCTCTGTTCCCGGCCCCGCTCAGCACCCGGCTCTCCTCGGTGACCAGCTCACTCTGAGCTACGGCGGCAGTCCCGTCGTCCATGAAGTCTCGCTCGCGCTGCGGTCGGGAGCCGTTACGGCGCTGCTCGGCCCCAACGGCAGCGGGAAGTCCACGGTGCTGCGTGCGATGGCCCGCCTCCATCCGCTGCGCTCCGGCGGGATCCGTCTGACCGACGGGGAGGGCGAGCGCAGTGTCGATCTGCTCGGTGCCAAGGAGTTCGCTCGGGCGCTGACGCTGTTCACCCAGACCCGCACCGCCCCACAGGGGCTCTCGGTCCGCGATGTCGTCGCCTTCGGTCGCCATCCCCACCGGCGCCGCTTCGCCGGACTCGATGCCGCCGACCGCGCCGCGATCGATCATGCGATGCGCCTGACCGGCATCACCGATTTCGCTCCGCGCGCCGTCGGCGAGCTCTCGGGAGGCGAGATGCAGCGGGTCTGGCTCGCCTCCTGCCTCGCCCAGGACACGGGGATCGTGCTGCTGGACGAACCCACCAATCATCTCGACCTGCGCTATCAGATCGAGACGCTCGACCTGGTGCGGGAGCTCGCCGAGGGTCACGGGGTCGCCATCGGCATCGTGCTGCTCGACCTCGGCCACGCCGCGCGCATCGCCGATCAGGTGGTGCTCCTGCGCGAGGGGCGCGTGCACGCCGCCGGGCGGGCCGCCGAGGTCCTCACCTCAGCACACCTCAGCCACGTCTACGACATCCCCATCGACGTCACCGCGGACCCCCTCGACGGCCGTCTGCGGATCGACGCGCGCAGCCGCCGCAGCCTCCCCGCCGCCGCTCCAGCCTGAGGCTGAAGCGCCTCCGCCGGAGGGCACGAACTGAGGATTCTCCGTCTCCGGGGACCCTGTCTCCGGGGACCCTCATCTCCCGCTGCCCGCCTCTCACACCTTCCATTCCCTGTTCTGCCCCCTCCCCTTTCTGCCCCCTCCCCAGGAGCCCCTCATGATCCGTACCCCTCGCCGCGCGCGTGTCGCGGCCACCGCCGCACTGGCCCTCACCGCACTCGCCGCCTGCGGCACGACCGAGGTCCCCGACACCGCGAGCGGGGCCCCGTCGGACGCCGCTGCGATCAGCGAATCCTGTGCGGCCGACGAGACCTCCACCGCGACCGGCCCGGTCAGCGTGACGGACCACCTCGGTCGCACCGTCGAGCTCGAGGCGCCCGCCGAGCGGGTCGCCGTGCTGGAGTGGCAGCAGACCGAGGGCCTGCTGAGCCTGTGCATCGCCCCGGTCGCAGCGGCGGACGTCGAGGGCTTCGGCACCTGGGTCACCGCAGAGACCCTGCCCGAGGGGACGATGGACGTCGGCACCCGGGGCGAGCCGAACCTCGACGCCCTGCTCGCGGCCGATCCGGATCTGGTGATCGTCGAGGCGACCGGTCCGGAGGACGAGATCATCGCGCAGCTCGAGGAGCGGGGCGTGCCGGTGCTGGCCACCCTGGGCGCGGACGCCTCTGATCCGCTCGGCCACATGAAAGACCTCTTCACCCTGATCGCCGAGGCCACCGGGCGCACCGAGCGCGCTGAGGTGGTGCTCGGCGAGTTCGAGGCGCACGTCGCCTCGGCGCGGCAGGAGATCACCGCCGCCGCCCTGCCCACCACCGATTTCGTGTACTTCGACGGTTGGGTCGAGGGCGGCAACGTCTCCCTGCGGCCCTTCGGCGAGGGCGCGCTGTTCTCAGCGATCGGTGCGGAGCTCGGCCTCACGCCGGCCTGGACCGGTGAGGTCGATCCGGCCTATGGCCTGGGGCAGACGGATATCGAGGGGCTCATCGAGGTGGGGGAGGCGAACCTCTTCTACACCGGGACCGACGATCCTGCCGGGGACTACGTCAGCGAGCTCGAGAAGAACCAGATCTGGACCTCCCTGCCTGCGGTGGAGGACGGCCGTGCCCATGCCTTCCCCGAGGGCATCTGGACCTTCGGCGGACCCCGCTCCGCCGAACAGGCGATCGACGCCTACGTCGGCTCCGTCTCGGCCCCGTGACCCGGCCGGCCGCCGGGGGTCTCCTCGCGGGAACCGCCACGGTGGCGGCACTGGCGGTCGCCGTGGCGCTGGTGGGGCTGTGGCACCTCACCCAGGGCACCTCCGACATCGGACTCCTCGACCTCGTGCGACACCTCGCCGGTGCCCGGAGCGACGAGCGGACGGTGAGTGTGGCCGAGGTGCTGCTCGCCTCCCGCCTGCCCCGCCTCGCCGCCGGAATCGCTGTCGGCATCGCGCTCGGCGCCGCCGGGGCGCTGCTGCAATCCATCTCCCGCAACACCCTGGCCTCCCCGGACACGCTCGCGGTGACGGCCGGCTCCTACTTCGCGATCAGCGCCGTGGCCGCCTTCGGCCTCACCGTGCCGCTGTGGGCTTCAGGAGCTGTCGCCTTCGTCGGCGGGCTGCTCGCGGCCGGGCTCGTGCTGGCACTCGCGGGAGGGGCCGGCTCCTCGACCACGCGCCTGATCCTGGCTGGCTCCGCGGTGGCGATGGCGCTGCAGTCCGGCACCACGATGCTGCTGATCCTCTTCGAGGCGGAGACGACGGGCCTGTACGCCTGGGGCAGCGGCTCCCTGTCCCAGCTGAACCTCGACGCCTCGCTGCGGGCGCTGCCGGTGATCGGGCTCGTGCTGCTGGCCGCCCTCCTGCTCGCCCGGCGCCTGGACGTGCTGGGGCTGGGGGACGACGCCGCGAGCGCGCTCGGCGTGCCGGTCGCCCCGACTCGCGCGATCGCCGTGCTCTGCGCCGTGCTGCTGACCGCGGTGGCCGTCACCGTCGCCGGGCCGCTCGCGTTCGTCGGCCTCGGAGCGCCGGTGCTGGCACGGCTGCTGGGCGGTCTCGTCGGCGCCGTGCACCGTCATCACCTGCTGATCCCGGTCTCCGGGCTGCTCGGTGCGCTGATCGTGCTGCTGGCCGACGCCGGGCTGCGTGCCCTGCTGACCCCGCAGGGCGCCGCCGCGATCCCCACCGGGATCCCGACCGCGCTGCTGGGTGCGGTGATGATCGTCGTGCTCGCGCGGCGCCTGCGGGACTCCGGACCGACGGCGCAGCCGCCCCAGGCCCGCTCCGGTCTGCGCTCGCGGCGGCGGTTCCTCCTGGTGCTGGCCGTGCTCGGCGCCGGCTTCGCGGCGGTGGTCGTGCTCGGGATGCTCGCCGGCAGCCTGTGGCTGCGCACCGGGGACATCGCCCTGTGGGTGCAGGGCGCGGCCCCCGACCTCGTCGGCCGCGCCCTCGGGGAACGCCTGCCGCGGGTGGGCGCTGCCGTCCTCGCCGGCGCCGCGCTGGCCCTGGCCGGCACCGTGGTGCAGTCCACGGTGCGCAATCCGCTCGCGGAGCCCGGACTGCTGGGCATCACGGCCGGTGCCGGGCTCGGGGCGGCGGCCGTGGTGACCCTGCTCGGCGGCGGGCGGCCGCTGATGATCCTGTGCGCCGTCGGGGTCGGGGTCGTCACGTTCGCGGCGATCGCGCTGCTCGCCTGGCGGGGCGGACTGGCCCCCGAGCGCTTCGTGCTGGTCGGCATCGGCACGGGCTACGGGATGAGTGCTCTGACCACGTTCCTGCTGCTCAGCTCCAATCCCTGGGACACCCCGAGGATCCTCACCTGGCTGTCGGGGACCACCTACGGCCGCGGCCTCGGCGATGTGCTCCCTGTCCTGATCGCGCTCGTGGTCATCGCCCCGCTGCTGGCGGGCTTGCACCGCGAGCTGGATCTGCTCGCGATCGACGAGGACACCCCGCGGGTGCTCGGCGTGCGGCTGGAGCGCACCCGCTTCGCGGTGATGGGGCTCGCGGCGGTGCTCGCCTCGATCAGCGTGGTGGCCGTCGGGGTGGTCGGCTTCGTGGGACTGGTCGCCCCGCACCTGGCGCGGGCGCTGGTGGGCGGCAGGCACCTGCGCACGCTCCCGGTCGCGATGCTGCTCGGCGGCGTGCTGGTAGGTCTGGCCGATGCGCTCGGCCGCTCCCTCATCGCCCCCGCGCAGATCCCGGCCGGGCTGATGGTCGCCCTGCTCGGAGCGCCCTACTTCGTCTGGCTGCTCTGGCGCTCGCGCGCCTGAGACCCGCAGAGCGCGCAGGGCCCACAGAGCCCGACGGCCCCTCCGCCGCAGGGCGGAAGGACCGTCGGACCGTCGGGCCGGGCCGGCTCAGAAGAAGCCGAGCTTGTTCTCCGAGTAGGAGACCAGCAGGTTCTTCGTCTGCTGGTAGTGGTCGAGCATCATCAGGTGGTTCTCGCGGCCGATGCCGGAGGACTTGTACCCGCCGAACGCGGAGTGCGCCGGGTAGGAGTGGTAGTTGTTCACCCACACGCGACCGGCCTGGATCGCGCGCCCTGCCCGGTAGATGGTGTTCTGCTGCCGGCTCCACACGCCCGAGCCGAGCCCGTAGAGGGTGTCGTTCGCGATCGAGATCGCCTCGTCATAGTCGGAGAAGCGGGTGAGTGCGAGCACAGGCCCGAAGATCTCCTCCTGGAAGATCCGCATCGAGTTGTCGCCCTCGAAGATCGTGGGCTGCACGTAGTAGCCGCCGGAGAGCTCCCCGCCGAGATCCGCACGCCCGCCGCCGATGAGCAGCTTCGCGCCCTCCTGCTTCCCGATGTCGATGTAGGACAGGATCTTCTCCAGCTGATCATTGCTGGCCTGCGCACCCATCATGGTGTCGGTGTCCAGCGGGTCGCCCACCTTGATGGCCTCGACCCGCTTGATGCCGTCGGCGACGAAGTCGTCGTAGATCGATGCCTGCACCAGGGCGCGCGAGGGGCACGTGCACACCTCGCCCTGGTTCAGGGCGAACATCGTGAAGCCCTCGAGGGCCTTGTCGTAGAAGTTGTCCTTCTGCGCGGCGACGTCCTCGAAGAAGAGGTTCGGGCTCTTGCCGCCCAGCTCCAGGGTCACCGGGATCAGGTTCTGCGAGGCGTACTGCATGATCAGGCGACCGGTCGTGGTCTCACCGGTGAAGGCGATCTTCGCGATCCGCTTGTTCGAGGCGAGCGGCTTGCCGGCCTCGACGCCGAAGCCGTTGACGATGTTCAGCACGCCGTCCGGCAGCAGGTCACCGATCAGCTCGGCGAGCACCAGGATCGAGACGGGGGTCTGCTCGGCGGGCTTGAGCACCACGCAGTTGCCGGCCGCGAGGGCGGGGGCCAGCTTCCAGACCGCCATCAGGATCGGAAAGTTCCAGGGGATGATCTGCCCGACCACGCCCAGCGGTTCGTGGAAGTGGTAGGCGACGGTGTCGTCGTCCAGCTGGGAGAGTGCGCCTTCCTGTGCCCGGATGGCGCCGGCGAAGTAGCGGAAGTGATCCACGGCCAGGGGCATGTCCGCGTTCAGGCACTCGCGGATCGCCTTGCCGTTGTCCCAGGTCTCCGCCACGGAGAGCATCTCGAGGTTGTCCTCGATGCGGTCGGCGATCTTGTTGAGGATCACCGCGCGCTCGGCGACGGAGGTCTTTCCCCAGGCCGGGGCTGCCGCGTGGGCGGCATCCAGAGCCTTTTCGATGTCCTCGGAGGTGGAGCGGGCCACCTCGGTGAAGACTTTGCCGGTGACCGGGGTCGGGTTCTCGAAGTACTCGCCCTTCGTGGGCGGGACCCACTGGCCGCCGATGTAGTTCTCGTAACGGGGCTTGAAGGTGACCTTCGCGCCCTCGGTGCCGGGGTGTGCATAGGCAGTCATGGCGTTCCCTTCGCTGCGGTGCGATGTGAGGCGGAGCCGACGACGACGTCGGATGCCCGGCACCGTAACCCAGGTCACGTTGCACGAAGGTTGCAGACGAGCCGTCCGCGCCCGGTGCCCGCCCCCGCCCCGCCCTGTCCGCCCCGCTCCGGCCCGCGCGTCCCCGCCGGGCCGCGCCACGCCCACCCCCGCCCTGCCCAACCCTGCCTCGCCCCGCCCTGTCCGCCCCAGCCAGCCGAGAACGTCACGAACCAGGTGAATAGACGGTCCGAAAGCCCCATGTCTGTGACTCTCGGGGTGGTGGCTCGGGGCGTGGCATGGCGTGGCCCGGAGCGGGTGCGGTGCGTGACTGCGCAGTGCTCAGCCGGTCTCGCCGCGCAGCGCCCGTGCCCGGGCGACCGCTGCGGAGCGTTCGGGGGCCTCCGCCGGTGCGATCGCGAGGATCGCCATCAGCACCTCGAGGTCATCCTCGGCCTCGGGCCGCTGGGCGTACTGCCACAGCTGGGCCGAGGTGCCGGTCTCGAGGAGGAGCTCGCGGAGGTGGGCGGCGGTGCGTCGACGCTGCCGACGGATCGCGGGGGATTCGGAGGCGGGCAGGAGATCTCCCGTGGCGTGGGCGAGCGCGTCCTCGAGGTCGCCGTGTTCGAGCGCTGCCCGGGCCCGCAGCAGATCGCTCGAGATCGGACCCTGCAGACGGTACGGACGTGAGGCGATCTCGAGGTCCGGGAAGGCGGCGAGCACCTTGCGCAGCCGCACCATCTCGGCGCGCACGGTGCCCTCCGCGGCGATGCTCCCGTGCAGCTGCTCGGCCAGCTCACCGCCGCTGATGCCCTCGGGGCGCTGATGCAGCACCGTGAGCAGTTCGGCGTGGCGGCCGCTGAGCTCGAGGCTGCGGGCCCCCTGGCGCAGCAGCGGTGGGCGACGGCCCGTGACCAGCAGCTCGACCGGGACCGCGGGGGATCGGGGCAGGATCCGCGGCCGACGGGCGGCGGTGGGAGCCTGCTCTGGTGGAGCGAGCGGCAGGCGGGTGCGCAGCTCCTCCTGCACTGCCCTGGCGGTGGCCTCCAGCAGCGGGAGGACCAGCGGGGAGACGGCCTCGGTGCTGCCGGTGACGTCCAGGACGCCGAGCGTCTCGCGGGTGTGCGGGTGCAGTACGGGGACGGCGCTGCAGCTCCAGGGATGCACCGCCTCGTGGAAGTGCTCGGCCCCGACCACCTGCATCGGGGTGGCGGTGGAGAGTGCGAGCGCAGGGGCGGAGGTGCCCATGGCGCGCTCGGACCAGTCCGCACCGGCGGCGAACCCCATGTCGTCGGCGCGGGAGATCAGCTGGGGCCGGCCCTCGACCCACAGCAGGCGGCCGTCCGCATCCCCGAGCGCGACCATCAGCCCGGCCTCGACGGCCGGGTCGATCAGCCGCGAGCGCAGCAGCGGCAGCACGGCGGAGAAGAGATGGTCGCGGCGCGCTGCGGCGAGCTCATGACCCTCGAGGGCGGCAGGGGCCGTGCCGCCCGCCTCCGACACTGTGGCCAGCGACCGCTGCCAGGAGGCGAGCACCGCGTCCCGCACGGGCCCGCCCGCTCGGGGCGGACGGGTGCTCGAGCGCAGCTCCTCATGGGCGCGCAGGAGCCATGCCTGGTAGGCGGAATCCGTCGGTGACCAGCTGGTAGCGGTTACACGGACTCGCTCTCCCGGGTCGGGGAGGCAGGGCCTGCATCGCTCACGATCCACCTCGTCGTCGCTCGTGTCTGAGCTGAGGCGACCGTACCCCGTGGGGGCGGGGCGGGCAACGGTCGCGGGCTGAGATCCGTCGTCGACTCACGAGTCGTGGGCGACGGTGTTGCGGGAGACGAAGTTCGCCGCGTACTCCTCCTGAGTCAGCTCGAGGACAGGTGGCTTCGACGCCGGTGGCTGCGGCGTGCCCCAGGGGTTGACGAGGACTATGACCTCTTCGCCCTCCTGGTTCGTCGACAGGCCTTCGACGATGTACACGTGGCCGTCGACGACGTCTCCGTCCGGTGCGCCGCCGAGCAACCACCCCGGCGGGGTGCTGGTCACCACGGACTTGCCGTCCTCGAGATCCGCTCGGATCGAGTCGAATCCGGCGTTGATGGAAAGGCTCCCGCTGTCGCCAGTGATCATGTCGAATCCTTTCCCGGCAAAATTCGCCTCGAGGTCGCCATAGTCTCCGCCCACGTGTTCGACTGCGGCCCGTTCGTAGATGCTCATCCAGGAGATGCGTTCGGAGTAGGAGCCGGTGTCATGGTCGATGCGTCCGCGGACTCCGTCCTTGACGAGTTCGTCCTGCGTCACGACGTGCTCGACAGGTTCGCCGTTCTCGTACAGCGTCACGATCCAGTAGTCCTCGTCCGGGGTGGGGCCGTGGACCAGCTCGATGTTCTCCGCGATGAGCTCAGGGTTCTGTGCGGCCACCGACGCGAGTGTCGCGAGGAACCAGCAGTCGCCGAAGCTGTCGCCCTGGACAGTCGTTCTCGGGTCGAACGCTTGAATCGTCTCGAGGTCCACGCCGATGGTGCGTGAGCTGACGTGCCGAGGGTCTTCGAAGCCGCCCAGCGAATCCTCGGTGGAGCCGCCGGAGGCTCCGAAGAGGTGGCGCAAGAGGTCTTCGGCATACTTCGGGGAGCCGTCCTGTCCGAGCAGGGATCGCAGCGAGCCCATGGATGTCGGGATCGTGGGAGCGTCCGCAGTGGACGCTAGCTCCTGCTCGTGCGCATGCTCCGAGAGCTCGTCGGCCATCTCGCGCATACCTCGTGAGACTGCGTCGAGCTGTGCCCGCAGGGCATGCATCTCCTGATCGAAGCGGTCCCGGTCGTGACCGACCCAGATGCGCGGGTCATCAGCGCGGAGGACCCGACTCAGGACTTCGCGCAGTTCGCCCGCACGTCGTCCGGCGGTTGTCCCCAAGGTGGAGAGGGCATCGGTGTCTGCACCCAGCATCAAGTACGCTCCAAGATCGAGACTGTGACTCGGATCATGTTAGGTCGGGTCGCCACGCCTGCGAGGAAGTGATGGGTGATTGTGGATGAAGCATCGGAAGGACACCGCGCCCGGTCGCGCCGCACATGCCTCCTCGGGGTGGCGGCGATGATCGCTCTGGCCGGATGCACACCCGCAGCGCCCGAGCCCGTCCCGGTGGACGAGGCCCGTGCGCAGTACGAGGAGATGCTCCCGTCGCTGCAGGTGTCGATGCTGCAGGGGGCGGAGGCGGGCTGGGAGGGCGACTCGGAACGGGTCCGCCTCGACGAGGACGGAATCTGCCGCTGGTCGCCCGGGGATTCAAGCGCCGAGATCACGCTCCCCGAGGATGACCCTGCGGCCTGGGATGCCCGGCGGGAGGCGATCAATCCGGTGCTCGTCGAGCACGGCTTCGACGAGGTCGGGGACGCGATGCGTCGCAACGGCGCTCCGGCCTACGGGTTCTTCAGCGATCGGGAGGACGGCGCCGGGGTGCACATCTACACCGCGGCGGGCACCACCGTGGTGAGGGTGTTCGGGATCCCGGTCGAGGAGACGGCCTGCCGCTGAGGCAGGTGGATGCCGGCGAGCATGCAGCGCACCGACCCGCCGGCGGCCTCGATCGTGGGCACGGGCGCGGAGAGGATCGTGCAGGAGCGCTCGATCCGTCGTCGCTGAGAGGGGGTGAGCTGCGCGGCGGCCCGCTGCGACATCACGAGCAGCCGGTCCTCGCCGCCGAGCCCGCCCCGGACCTCGAGGCAGTTGCCGAGGAAGCCGTGCACCTGGGACTCCGTGAGCTCCACGATCTCGCGCCCGCTCGCCCGCAGCGACGCCAGCAGCCGGGCACGGTCGTCCGGGTCCCGGATCATCCCGCTGCCCATCAGAGCGACCTCGGTCCCCACGCTCATCAGCACGTTCGTGTGATAGACGGGCACGCCGCGGGCGTCGGACGCATCGACCAGCAGCGGCCGGTATCCGAGCTCCTCGCAGATCTCGGTGAACAGTCCCGGGTCCAGGCGGAGGGATCGGCAGGCGTAGGCGACGCCTCCGGGGTGATCCAGCACCATCGCCCCGGTTCCTTCGAGGAATCGGCCCGCGTGCTCGTATCCCGAGAGGTCCAGCACTCGGCGCACCGCGAAGTGCTCCCGCAGGTGCGCGAGCACGTCGGCCCGGCGCTCGGCCCGACGGTTCGCGGCGTACATCGGATAGAGCACGACGGTGCCGTCCGCGTGGGTGGAGAGCCAGTTGTTGGGGAACACGCTGTCGGGGGTCGTCCTCTCCTCGTCCTCGAACACGCTCACCCCGACGCCGGCATCGCGCAGCACGGCGGCGAGCCCGTCGACCTCCTCCCGGGCGCGGGCGGCGACCTCGGCCGGAGCCGAGACCAGCCGGTGCTGGAAGGCGTTGTCTCCCTCGGTCTGCGGGTTCGGCCGGAAGTGGTGGGGGCGGACGAGGACGACATGCCGCGGCGCCTGTCCGGTCATCGTCAGCTCACCGGGGCCAGGACGTCCACCAGGGAGAACAGATCCTTGGGGTCGTCGGGCTGGGCGACGAGGTCCACCTCGTCCTGCAGGGCGCTGCCGGCGGTGGCGTCGCGGGCGCAGCGCAGCGCGGCGAAGTCCGAGATCGCGAAGCCGACGGAGTCGAACAGGGTGATCTGCTCGGCGTCGGTGCGCCCCGGGGCGGCGCCGGTGAGCACCTCCCACAGCTCGGTGACCGGGAAGTCGGGGGCCATCTGCTGGATCTCGCCCTCGATGCGGGTCTGGGGCGTGAACTCGACGAACACGTCGGCCCGCTCGAGGATCCGGGCGTCGAGCTCGGTCTTGCCGGGGCAGTCCCCGCCGATCGCGTTCAGGTGCACGCCGGGCCGCACCTGGGAGGTGTCGAGGATGGTGTTCTGGGCCTTGTCCGCGGTGCAGGTGGTGATGATGTCCGCGCCGTCGACCGCGTCGTCGACCGAGGTCGCGGCGTGGACGCGGAATCCGAGCGGGGCGAGGTTGCGCCGCACCTTCTCGATCGCGGCCGGGTCGATGTCGAAGACCCGCAGGTCCTCGATGCCGAGCACGCCGCGGAAGGCGAGGGCCTGGAACTCGGACTGCGAGCCGGCCCCGATCAGGGCGAGGGTGCGGGAGTCCGGGCGGGCCAGCACCTTCGCGGCCATCGCGGAGGCCGCAGCGGTGCGCAGCGCGGTCAGCAGCGTCATCTCCGCGAGGAAGGTGGGATAGCCGTTGTCGACGTCGGCGAGCACACCGAAGGCGGTGACGGTCTGGAAGCCGCGGGCGGGATTCGAGGGGTGGCCGTTGACGTACTTGAAGGAGTACAGCTCGCCGTCCGAGGTGGGCATCAGCTCGATCACGCCGAGCGGCGTGTGGCTCGCGATCCGGGGGATCTTGTCGAACTTCTCCCAGCGGCGGAAGTCCTGCTCGAGGTACTCCGTCATCCGCACCAGGATCTTCTCCGCGCCGTCGCGCCGGATCCACCGGGCCATGTTCGCCACGTCGAGCAGCTGGGTCATCGTCTCGCCTCCTGAGTACGCGTGGGGGCCGACGGGCCGGCGTCGGCTGGGGCCGACGGGTCAGCATCGGCGCTGGTCCACCTCAGCCTAGAGTTCGCAGATGGCAGGCGACATGGCGGGAACGCAGAACTTCTGCGAAGACTCTGCGCGGTCTGCACAGACGGACTTAGCATGATGCGCATGGAGCGCCTCACGGACCTCGACGAACGCCTGCTCGCCGCTCTGCGCAACGACGGACGCGCCCCGATCGCGAGCCTCGCCACCCGGCTCGGGGTCTCGCGCGCCACCATCACCAGCCGGATCGACAAGCTCACGGCGGCCGGGGTGATCGTGGGCTTCACGGTGCGGGTGCGGGACTACGCCGAGGCCTCGACCGTGCGCGCCACCTCCTTCATCGAGGTCGAGGGCCGCAGCACCGACCGCGTGATCGTCCACCTGCGCGGGTTTCCGGAGATCCAGGCCCTGCACACCACCAACGGCGGCTGGGACCTGGTCGCCGAGATCGCCTGCCCGGACCTGCCGGCCTTCGACGACGTGCTGCGCCGCATCCGCTCGATCGACGGGGTCGTCAACTCCGAGACCAGCCTGCTGCTGAGCTCCGTGCTGCGGTGACCCGATGAGGATCCGCAGCACGGCGGTCGTCGTCGAGGACGGGCACGTCCTGGTGATCGGCCGACGGAAGAACGGCCGGGAGTACTCGGTGCTCCCGGGCGGCGGTGTCGAGGACGGGGAGACGCCTCGCGAGGCGTGCCTGCGCGAGCTCCGGGAGGAGACCGGCCTCGTCGGGATCATCGTCGCCGAGCTCGACGCGGTGCGCACCGATCAGCAGTCCGAGGTGTACTTCCACGTGCGCGCCCCGCGCGAGGAGCCGGTGCTCACGGGTGGTCCGGAGGCCGACGGGGCGGACGAGGACAACGTGTACGCACCGGCCTGGATCCGCCTCGACCAGTTGGAATCGATCACTCTGGTCCCGGACCGCGCCCGGGCGGCGGTCCGGGCGCTGCTCTGACCGCGACCGCGCAGCCCGAGTTCCGTCCTACCTCCCTGGCACACGGTGGACGTGCGGAGAAGGTGCCGGATGACTGGCACCTTCTCCGCTGTGGGTGCTGCTCAGCCCCGACTGCGGGCGCGGGCTGTCAGCGCGATGCCGACCCCGATGGCGAGTGCCGCCGCGAGCGCCCACGGCAGGACGTCGTACCCCGTGCGGGCGAGCGGCCCGCGGGAGCCGTCGGCCGACGGATCATCCTGGGAGCCGGAGCCGGAGCCGGAGCCGGAGCCGGAGCCGGAGCCGGAGCCGGAGCCGGAGCCGGAGCCGGAGCCGGAGCCGGAGCCGGAGCCGGAGCCGGAGCCGGAGCCGGAGCCGGGGGCTTCGCCATCACCCGCGCCGCCGTCGCCGGGAGCGGGGCTCTCGCTGCCTCCGCCGGGCTGCTCGCCCTGGTCCCCGTCACCGGGCTGCTCGCCCTGGTCCCCGTCACCGGGCTGCTCGCCCTGGTCCCCGTCACCGGGCTGCTCGCCCTGGTCCCCATCTCCCGGCTGCTCGCCGCCGTCACCGCCGCCCTCGCCATCATCGTCGCCGCCGCCATCGTTCCCACCGCCGGGCTGTTCGGCACCGGCCTGCGGGGCCACGAAGACTGCGACCGTCTGGGCGGGGATCGTCACCGTGCCGCTCGCGGCCTCCCAGGTCGCGCCCTTGACCACCTCGTCGGCGCCGTCGGCCTGCACCTCGTGCAGCTGGTACTCGAGTCCGGCCATGCCGTCGATCGCCTCGGTGATCGGCTCACCGGTCGCGTTGAACACGGTGACCAGCCCGTCGAGCGCCGGATCCGCGTCCACGCCCACGGTGTCGTCGACCCGCATCACCAGCAGACCGGCGGTGGCGTCGGCGCCGGCGTTGGGGAAGCTGACCTTCTGCCGGATCAGCTCCGCGTCGCCGAGGGTGAACAGGGTCGAGGAGGAGCGCATCCGCAGCAGATCCAGGGTGACCTCGCTCGAGAGTCCGATGTCCTCCGGGGTCGGGGTCTTCGCCGGATCCTCGAGCATCGGCACCATCAGATCCCAGGCCTCGCCGTTCTTCTCCTCCGGCGGCAGGCCGTTGCCGAACCCGTTGGTCTGCTTCGTCCAGTCGATCGTGTTGAAGTGGTCGCCGGAGTTATAGCTGTCGCGGTCCAGCGACTTCGAGCGCAGCAGATCTGTGCCGCCCGCCCAGAACGAGGGGGACTGGCCCAGGGTCACCGTGGCCAGGGACAGCGTGTTCATCCGCAGCCTGGTCTCCAGGGTGGCATCCTGCGGCAGCTTCCACACGTTCATGTCGTACAGCGCCTCGTTGTCATGCGCGTCGACATAGTTGACCGCCTCCTCGGGACGGGTGGCGTACCCGGCGGGAGCGCCGTTGTAGTCCAGCTGATCACCGCGCACCACCTCCCCGGTCGAGCTCAGCAGCTCGTAGTCGGCGAGGTTGCCGGCCATCCCGATCCGGATCAGGTCGGTGCGGTGGCGCAGGTCGGTCAGCTGCTCCTCCTCGCCCACCTCCGCGAACCCGTTCGGCATCGTGGACAGGCCGTTGCCGAAGCCCTGCACGGTGCGCTTGTCGGTATCGAAGGGGCTGCCTCCGTGAACGGCATCCCGCAGCCGGTCGTTGAAGGTGCCGATCGAGGTGCCGCCCAGCTGTCCCTGGGTGGCCTGCGTGAAGCGGGCGTTGCCGGCGATCTCGCCGAAGTCCCAGCCCTCGCCATAGAGGTAGATGCTCTTCCCGTCCACCCCGTCGGCCTCGAGCGTCAGCTCGTCCAACGCTTCGCGCACGGCGAGCATGTTGTCGGCGCTGTGATGGCCCATCAGGTCGAAGCGGAATCCGTCCACGTGGTACTCGCGGGCCCAGAGCACGGTGGAGTCGACCATGAGCTTCTGCGCCATGTCGTGCTCGGTGGCGATGTTCGAGCAGCAGGTGGAGTTCTCCACCCCGCCGTCGAGATTCAACCGCTGGTAGTAGCCGGGAACGATCCGGTCCAGCACCGAGGTGTCGGCCTGACCGTGCGCGGCGGTGTGGTTGTAGACCTGATCGAGCACCACCTGCAGGCCCATCCCGTGCAGCTCGCCCACCATGGAGCGGAACTCTGCGGTGCGCTCACCACCGATCTGGTGACCTGTGGTCGCATAGGAGCCCTCGGGGCTCATGTAGTGCAGCGGGTCGTAGCCCCAGTTGTAGGGGTCCTGGTCCGCGACAGCGGTCACCGCCGCCTGCTGCTCGGTCGAGGAGGGTCCGGCGTCGGCCGGAAGATCCGGCTGGACCTGCGCGGCGCGGTCCTCCTCGATGGTGGCGATATCGAAGGTGGGCAGCAGATGCACGGTGGTCACGCCCGCCTCGGCGAGCTCACCGAGCCGTGCCGACCCTGCCGAATCCGGGTGCCCGAAGGCGGCATAGCTGCCCCGGACCTCCTCGGGCAGAGCCTCGTCACCGGCGGAGAAGTCCCGCAGGTGCAGCTCGTAGATGGTCTGATCGGCGAACTGCGCGACCGCCGGGGCGGAGGTGTCGGTCCAGACCTCCGGCGCCCAGCGCGGATCTGCGAGATCCAGCAGCACCGAGTGCTGCGAGTTCAGGGTCAGGCCCACGGAGTACGGGTCGGTGACGGTGTTGGTGACCACCTCGCCGAGGGAGGGGACGAAGACGTCCACGGCGAAGGTGTAGGCCTGATCGGTCCAGTCGGCCTCGCCGGTCGCGGCCCACACGCCGCCGGCTCCGCGCTCCATCGCGATCTCGGTTGCGGCGACGGCACGAGCGGCCGACGGATCAGCGGCCGACGGATCACCCGCCGCCTCCGCCGGGCCGTGCAGCTGCAGCGTCACGTTCTGGGCGGTCGGTGCCCACAGCGACAGGGTGGGCACTCCATCGCTCCAGCTCACGCCGAGTTCCTGCTCGGCGGCACCTCCCGCGTAGAGATCATCGAGCACTCCGGGGATCTGCAGCCCGGTGAGGACTTCGATCCCGTCCGGGCCGTACTGGGCCAGTGCCAGCTCACCGCGCAGCGCCTCCTCGAGCACTGCCCGGTCCAGCGCCGGCAGCTCGAGCGCGAGGAAGTCCTTCAGGTGCCCGCGCCCGGCGAGCTCGGCCTCCTCCAGACCGCCGTCCCGCAGGGTCAGCTCGCCGAGGCTCTCGCCCCCGGTGACCTCGCCGTCTGCGACGGTGAGCCCGCCGGTCGGCGCCGTGAACAGCTCCCAGCGGGTGTCCTCGCCGGCGGTGACCAGGTTCGTGGGCCAGGCGATGGTGCCGGCGTCCACGAAGTGGCCGAGCTGCTTGCCGGAGCCGGCGGTCAGCGGATCGGCGGCCTCGATGGTCAGCTGATGGGTGGCCAGATCGTAGGTGAAGGTCACGATCTCTCCGTCCTGGGTGGAGAAGGTGTAGTTGCCGCCGCCCGGCTCACCGTCCACGCCGTAGCTCTCATCCCAGGATCCTCCGTGAGCGGCCTTCACCTCGTAGGACCCGCCGGGGATCGCGTCGGTGGTGAAGGTGTGCACGCCGTCGCCGTCGACATCCTGCATCCAGGTGCGCATGCATCCGGGCATCCAGTCCTCGGGGCAGCCGAGCGCGGCGTTGAAGGAGCCGGGCAGGGTGATGAACGGACCCTGGGCGCTGTTCTGCACGACGTGCGTGGCCGGGTCGTACCAGAAGGTCAGCGGCCCACCCTCATGGGTATAGGTGATGTCCTCGCCGCCGGGCACGCCGCCCGCGCCGTAGTTCTCGTCCCAGCTCCCGCCGACAGCGACCTTGAAGGCGAAGTCGCCGGCCGGGATGTCGAAGGTGCCGGTGTACTTCCCGGAATCGGCATCCAGGGCGAGCTGGGCGGCGGTGCAGTCCGGCTGCCAGTCGCCCGGGCAGCCCATCGCGGCATTATGCGAGCCGGGCAGCGTCACGGACAGCTCGTCGATCGCGCCCGGGCCCTCCTCGGAACCGGCGGCGGAGAGGTCCGCGCCGACGACGGCCGTGGTCGAGTCCGCGACCCGGTCCCCGGCCGCGTCGGTGGAGACCGCGCGGTACTCGAGCAGGGTGCCCACGGGCAGCGAGCTCACGTCGTGGAACACACGCGGGGTGTCGTCCTCCGCGGTGCCGAGCGCGGTCCAGGTCGCTTCGCCGGCGAGGCGCCAGCTGAAGGAGGTCTCGGCCCAGCGGTCGGCGGTGACGTCGGCGCTGATCGGTGCCTGACCCTCGACCTTCGCGCCGTCGGCGAGATCGAGCGTGATCGCCTGCGCGTCACCGGCGGCGACGACGGGCGCATCGGCGACCAGCACCACGGCGCCGAGTGCGGGCACCGTGATCTCGACGGTGCCGTCCGCCGCGGCGGTCACCGGGGCGTGGTCGCCGTACAGCGAGGTAAAGCTCGCGCCCGGGGTGAGGGTGGTGAGGGTGACGGTGCGCGCCTCGGGGGAGTTGTTCAGCGCGACCAGGTGCTCGAGCTGCTCCTCGCGGTCCACGCGGGAGAAGGCGTAGATGCCGGCGCCCTCCTCCGCGTGCAGCTCGATCTGTGCGCCGGTGGCGAGCGCCGGGGTGGAGTTGCGCAGCGTGGCGAGCTCGCTGATCAGCGGGTACAGCTGGGCGTCGGTCGAGAAGTGCTCGCCGTCGCCGTAGGGGCTGCCGTCGATCAGGGTGTCGTCGAGATAGGAGGGGACCTGGCTTTCGAACATCGACTGGCGGGCGTCCTTGTCGTTGCCGTCGCCCGCGAAGCCCTGCTCGTCGCCGTAGTAGATCACCGGCTGGCCACGGGTCAGCAGCATCGTCTCGTGTGCGAAGGCGGTCCGCTCGCCGAGCCGGTCGGAGCCGGCCAGCAGGTAGCCGATGCGGCCCATGTCGTGGTTGCCCACGAAGGTGGGCAGGTCCGCGGCGGAGGAGTCTGCCGTCGTGTAGTGGTCATCCGCGGCGAACAGGCCGGCCATGCCCTGCGCGGTGAACCCCTTCGCCCAGTTCGTCGCGGTGGACTGGTAGGCGAAGTCGAGCACCGAGTCCATCTCGGTCTCGCGCACATAGGGGGAGAGCTTGGTGGCGTCGGCGTCGTACACCTCGCCGAAGGTGAAGAACTGCTCCCCGGCCGGGGCCGCGCCCTGGTGATCGACGAGGGTCGAGGTGAAGGCCTGCCAGAACTGGAAGTCGACGTGCTTGGCGGTGTCGATGCGGAAGCCGTCGATCCCGAAGTCCATCCAGGTGGTGTAGATGTCCTCCATCGTGGCCAGCACCCGCGGATCCTCGGTCATCAGGTCATCCAGGCCGTCGAAATCACCGAAGGTCACCGACTCGCCCTCCCACGTCGAGTTGCCGCGGTTGTGGTACATCGTCACGTCATTCAGCGCCTCGGGGACCATCACCTGGTTCTCCGCCGAACGCACCGGGGTGTAGGGGAACGAGCTCGCCGGATCCATGGCCGGGAACTCCGCGGACTGCGCCAGCGCGGTGACGTCCACCGGATTTCCGGCCGCGTCGAGGTACGGGCTGGTCGCCTGGTCGACGTAGCCGTACTCGCCCTCCTCGTAGTCGATGAGGTCGGCGGTGTGGTTGGTGATGATGTCGAAGTAGACCTTGATGCCGCGCGCGTGGGCATCGTCGATCAGCGCTTTGAGCTCCTCGTTGGTGCCCAGGTGCGGGTCGATGGTGGTGAAGTCGGTGACCCAGTAGCCGTGATAGCCGGCGCTCGCGTCCTCGCCCTCGCCCTGGACCGGGTTGTTGGTGAAGGACGGGGTCAGCCAGATCGCGCTCATCCCCAGGCCCTCGATGTAGTCCAGCTGCGAGTGGAGCCCGGCGATGTCGCCGCCCTGGTAGAAGCCCTTGTCGGTAGGGTCGAAGCCGTGATCCAGGCGCTCGCCGTCGATGCCACCGGTGTCGTTGGAGGTGTCGCCGTTCTCGAAGCGGTCGGTGAGCACGAAGTAGAAGGTCTCGCCGCCGCCGGGGTGGCGGTAGGGGGCGTGCGCGAGCTCGGCATCCTGCTCGGTGTACTCCCCGCCCTGCTCCGCGAGCGCGACGGAGAGCCGGGACGTCTCTTCGTCGAAGCGGAAGGTCACGCGGGTGGGCGCGGCGACGGCCAGCGGGATGTTGTCCTCTCCGCCGTCCAGCCCGTAGGCCGTATCCCAGCTGCCGCCGATCGCCGCCTTGACCTCGTACTGCCCGGCGGGGACCTCGAAGGTCGACTCCCACTGCCCGGCCACAGCGGTGGGGGCGAGCGCGCTCGCCTCGCACGTCGGGTCCCAGTCCGCCTCGCAGCCCAGCTCGTCCTGCAGGGAGCCGGCGAGCACCGGCTGATCGGGGCCGAGGGCGAACACCAGCGGGGCGGTGCCGAGGATCGTGGCCGTCGCCATCAGCAGCGAGGTGACCGCCGCGAGCAGGCGGGAGCGGGTGGCAATGCGGGTGGGATGGGCAGACCGCGGGACCGACATGCGGGGACTCCTCTGTCCGAGCAAGGGCGCCGGCCGGGGCCGACGGGGGAGGGCGCGCAGGAGCCGACGGAGAACGACGATCCTGCAAGAACTGCAAGGCGAAACCCGCGACCGAGCGGTGTTTGCCGTCTCCACCGTAGGGGGTGCAGGTCACATGCTCAAGGGTGAGAGTAGAACCTGCAAGATCTTTCAGGATTCTGGGCTCTGTTCACCCGCGTTTCAGAGGCTCAGCACCTCGGGTGCCCCGGCGATGGTGGCGATCGTCGTGACCGCGGCGTAGCCGGTCAGCACCGTGCACAGCAGCCATTCGCGCGCGCTGCCGGCGTTGCCCAGGAGCGGCAGGGCGATGTCGCCGCTGCGCTGCCAGAAGGGTGAGGCGAGTCGCTTCGGCGGTTTCACCGTTAGCGGCCAGGTGGGGAAGGGGATCCCGTCGGTCGTGAGCAGGTCGCCGACGAGATGGGCCAGCGCCCCCACCGCCACGGCGGCCGGGAGCCAGATCGACGTGTCCGGCGCGACGACTCCGACCAGCAGCCCGGAACCGGCGCCTACGACCCACGGCAGCAGTCTTCCCTTGACCGCCTTCAGCGCCCGGGTGCCGAAGGCGCACATCACGGCGACCAGGAGCGCGGCGCCAGCCTGCACCTCGCCCAGCACGGGCACCTGGATCTGCCAGTCCAGCCCGTTCACGAGCACTGCCAGGGCGGTGAAGGCGGCGATGGCGAGGAGGGTGTGGGTCGCTCCGCGGTGCCCGGCCAAGGAGCCGACCATCCGGGTGAGCGCCTTGGTGAGGCCGCTGCCGGAGCGGGAGATCGTGGCACTGGGATGGTCGATGTCCGGCAGCAGGGCCGCGCCGGTGGCGACCACCGCCCCGGCGATCACCTGCGCGGGCGTCAGGTCCCACAAGTCCAGTCCCGCCGCGTGCCCCATCATCGAGGTGGAGCCCGCCAGGGCCATCCAGGCGGCGGTGCCGCTGATCGCGTGATGTCCACCCATCATGGGCATCGCCCTCCTCGGGAGTCGTCCTGTGCGGTCCCACCTGGGAAGTGGGCGGGGAGCCGCTGGTGGGACGCAGGACGTCACCGGGGGAGGAGGACCGCTGGGAAGACTACCGGCGGGTCATGACAGCGGACGGCGTTCGTCAGCCTCGCGGGCTGCTCTTGGAGCTGCTCCGCTGATGCAGTACCTCCGCCACATGAAAGGCGCAGACCGCGATGCCGATGCCGACGATCACTCCGATCAAGCGTCCGGTCCACGAGAATCCCTCGGACACCGACATCACCAGCATCAGAGCGAGCAGGAGCGCCACGATGAAGCCGCTCTCGGACCAGGAGCGCGGGACCACGGGATCGAAGCCGCGGGAGAGCACCACCAGGGCGAACGCGATTCCTACCGCGCCGCCCACGAAGCTGACGACCAGGGTGAACGTCGCCGAATAGGGGAGCAAGGTACGGACCAGGATCACCCCGATCGCGATCACGAACAGGCTGCGATACGGCTCGGGCACACGCACCGGATGTCGCCATTCCACAATGTTCATCGCGTCACGCCTCCAGCAGCAGCAGGAAAGGGGAGGCGTCGTGCGCGAGGGTGTGGCGGGCGATGACATCGGTGTCGAGCAGCGGCGTAACGGTCATGCCTCACGGTATCTCGCGAGGTCGGGGCGGGCGAGGCAGTCTCTCATGTGGCGAGGCGGAGGCCTGTACGGTCGGTGCCGTGACGAGCGCATTGACCACATATCTGAATCGCCTCACCGTCGCCCTCTCCACGGCGACGGTGCCCGAGACCTCCGAGGAGCTCGGGGCGATCCTGCCCGATCGGGGCATCTCGGGCAGCGCCGAGGAGGTCGGGGACATCCCCGAGCTCTCGTATCTCTCCGGCGCGCGCGATGACCACCTCGGCGTGGCCGTCTGCTCGATCGACGGGGAGATCACCTCCGCCGGCACCGAGCACGCCTTCCCCATGCAGTCGATCTCCAAGGCGTTCGCGTACGGTGCGGCGATCGACCTGCACGGCATGGAGTATGTGGATTCCGTGGTCGACGAGGAGCCGACGGGGGAGGAGTTCAACGCCCTCAGCCTCGATCCGTACTCCAAGAAGCCCAAGAATCCACTGGTCAACATCGGTGCGATCCGCACTCATGCAATGCTCGGCCCCACTCAGGAGGAGCGCACGCAACGCCTGCGTGAGGTGCTGGACGCCGCCGCCGGCCACCCCCTCGAGCTGCACCGGGAGACCCGGGATGAGGAGCTGACCACCGCCGACCGCAACCTCGCCCTCGCGTACATGCTGCGCGCGGCCGGATCGATGAGCGAAGACGCCGCCGAGGTGGTGGGCGGCTACATCGAGGGCTGTGCGGTGCTCACCACCGTCACCGACCTCGCGGTGATGGCCGCGACCCTCGCCTCCGGCGGCACCAACCCGCTGACCGGGCAGAACGTGTTCTCCCGGGTCGCCGCCCGCCAGGTGCTCTCGGTGATGCTCACCTGCGGGATGTACGACAACGCGGGGGACTGGGTCGGGGACGTGGGCCTGCCCGCGAAGTCCGGGGTGGGCGGCGGGATCATCGCTGCTCTGCCCTCCCGCTTCGGCGTCGCCAGCTACGCCCCGCAGCTGGACCTGCACGGCAACTCCGTGCGCGGCACCTACTTCTTCGAACGGCTCAGCCAGGACTTCGCCCTCCACATGCTCGACGGCGTGGTGCCGCGGGATCTCGAGGAGTGCGCCCAGGAGCTGATGGAAGTGGGCACGCACCCGTGATCGCGGCACGTCAGCTCGCTCCGGGCGAGTGGCGGCTCTGGCGCGACCTGCGGCTGCGAGCCCTGGAGGATGCTCCCTGGGCCTTCGGGAGCACGCTCGCCGAGATCCGCCATCGCGACACCGAGGCCCACTGGCGCGAGGGGGTCAGCTGGCCGAGGGTCCCCCTCGTGGTGGAGGTCGACGGACAACCCGCCGCGATGGGTCGGCTCCTGTTCGGTGACGATCCCGTGTACGGGGACGTCCCGGGGGCCCGCGCCGAGCTGATCTCCGTGTGGGTCGCCCCGGAGCACCGCGGTCGCGGCGTCGGCCGTGCCCTGGTCGCCGCCGCGGTCGAGCATCTCGCCGCCCATCACCCGCAGACCCGCCTGCTCCTGGCGGTCGTCGAGACGAACCTGCCCGCCCGCCGTCTCTATGAGAGCTGCGGCTTCGGGACCGGCGGCCGAAACCCTGACGACGACACCGAGCTGTTCATGGAGCGCCGCGCCGCCCCGATGGAGCAGGAGAGTGTCGAGCTGCCCACCGAGCTGGTCGCGCGCTGCCGGGCGGTGGACCGCGAGCTCGTCGGGTCCCCGACCTTCGAAACCCCGACGCACCTGGACCGTCTCGAAGCGCAGATCGCACGGGACGGCATGCGCACCCCGATCGATCTGGCCTTCCACGAGGAGTTCGCGACGATCGACGGCAATCACCGCATCGCCGTCGCCCTGCGCCTGGGACTGGAGACCGTGCCCGTCCACCTCACCCGCCGCCCCCGGCATCCGCGCCCGGACCACGGACGGGACCTGCGCCCAGGCGACCTGGCGGTGCTCGAGGCCGCCCTGCGCGAGGAAGCGCCCGTGGATCGGTAGACTCGTCCCATGAGTTCCACCTCGAGCAACGACCTGGTCCGCCGCCCCTTCGAGGGCCTGCCGAACGAACAGGACCTGGTGGCCATGCGCCAGCTGATCCCGGCCGCGACCATGGCTGCGAAGACCACCGCGGAGTACGGCTCCCTCGACGTCGAGCTCGCGACCATCTTGCCGATGGCCTGGCCCGCGGTGCGCCGCACCGACGGCTCCGTCACCGTCGGCATTCAGGCCGGCTATCCCGGCAACGATCTCTCGCGCGGAATCGGCCAGGCGATCAAGCTCGCCGCCGCGCTCGAGCCCGGCAACCCGATCACCACCGTCACCCTCGACGAGGACGCCCCGCGCCTGCAGGACATCCTCGACCTCACCGGCGCCTTCGAGATCAAGGTCCAGGACACCTTCGAGTTCTGGCTCGATCCCAGCGCCGAGCGCACCGGTGAGATCGACCAGGCCATCTCCCAGGCGAACGACTCGATCATGCAGACCCGCGCGGTCGCCGGCCTGCCCCACGCCTACTGGGTCGACGCCGGCGCGAAGGAGCACGTGCGCTGGGTGCTCGACGCCGATGAGGAGAAGGTGATCGACGCGGTCACCCGCCTCCACGCCCGTCGTGAATCCGCGATCTGCGAGGGCGCCAAGTACGTCGGCTCCTTCCGCGCCGAGGGCCTGTCGATCCCGGTGTGGGATCTCGCGAAGGGATCCGGCGTCGAGGCCGCCGAGGCCGAGGCAGAGGCGTTCCGCACCCGATTCGAGGAGGCGCTCGCCTCGACCGAGCCGCTCACCACCCTCGAGCGTCGGGCACGGGGCGGCATCGTCGCCCGTCAGGTGACGCTGCGATGAGCACCGCGGGGCCGCTGACGGCCCACCGCCCCGAGCGGGTGGCCGTCGTGATCCCCGCCAAGAACGAGGCGGAGCGGATCGAGGCGACCATCGAGTCCGCCCGCAGGATCACGGGCGTGGACCTGGTGGTGGTCGTCGACGACGGCTCCACCGACGCCACGTCCGCCGTCGCCATGGGGGCGGATGCCCTGGTGGTGCGGCACAAGACCAACCGCGGCAAGGCCGCGGCGATGGCGACCGGTGCCCAGATGGTCGCGATCCGCGAGGACGCCGAACGGGCCGACGGGGGTGCGAGCTTCTCCGAGGAGCTGCACGCCGAACCGCGTTCGCCCGGCCACACCGGCCCGCTGCCGGTGATCGACGCCGCCGAGACCGTGCCGCGCGCCCTGCTGTTCCTCGACGCGGATATGGGCGGCTCCGCCGAGGCCGCGCAGCCGCTGGTCGATGCGGTGCTCGACGAGGGCGTGGACATGGCCATCGCCCTGCTGCCCCCGCAGGAGGGCGCCGCCGGGATGGGCATCGTGGTGCGGACCGCGCGCCGCGGCATCCACCGCGCCACCGGTTGGGAGCCGAACCAGCCGCTGTCCGGCACTCGCTGCATCACCCGGGAGACCTGGGAGGCCTGCCTCCCGCTCGCTTCCGGCTGGGGCGTGGAGACCTCGCTGACGATCGATGCGCTCAGCAGCGGGTTCTGGGTCAAGGAGATCCCGGCCGAGCTCCATCACCGCGCCACCGGCAAGGATCTTCGCGGCCAGCTGCATCGTGCCGCGCAGCTGCGCGATGTGGTGCGGGCGCTCGCCCGTAAGCGCCACCTGGCCCCCGACCTCGAGGAGGATGGGCAGGCCGAGTCGCCGGAGGATCCGGAGCCGCTGGAGGTCGCACCGCTGCCGCCACTCCCGTCGGCACCGACGGACCATGACGAGGAGAAGACCTGGACCGTCGTCCCGGAGCCTGCCACCGAGTCCGAGCGTGCAGAGCATGCCGAGGCCCGTCGGCTGACCCTCGCGGACCTGCCCGTCACCGGGGAGTTCTCCGACGACGAGACCCGAGCCCTCGGCGACGTGGACGCCGCGGAGCTCGACGCCCTGCTGCGTGACCTGCCGGTGGACGGCGACTTCGCCCCCGATGACGTCGTCTACCTCGCGGAGACCGACCTCGAGACGCTCGCGACCCGGCTCCGGGGTGCGCCCGTCGAGGGCCGCTTCACCCCGGAGCATGCGGTGATCATCGCCTCGCACCTCGAGGTCGGAGAGCCCACGATCCCGGAGTCCCTGCCCACACCGCTCAGCCCCGACGAGTACACCTCGCTCGTGGTGCACGCCGCGGTGGACGCGGAGAACCTTTAGCCAGCGTTCTGGTTCTGGTCTCAGTCCCGTTCCTGACCCAGGTCCTGAGGCGCCGGCAGCACCGCGGGCAGGTAGCACAGCCAGATGCCGAACATGGCTGCGACCAGCACCGGCCCGGTGTCGTTGACCGCGTAGCCGACCCAGGTGCCCACCACGAGCGCGACCCGCACCCAGTACGAGGCGGGGTGCTCGGCATCCAGCGCCACGAGCCGCCGCCAGCGCAGTCGGCCCGGGATCAGCAGCGCGATCGACGCCACCACCGCGAGCACCATCACGACCGCCAGCGACGGGTATCCGGTGGTCATCGCGACGTTCTGGGCGAGCTTTCGGACCACCACCGAGATCACCTCGCCGCTGAGGAGCTCGTCGATGAAGCGTCCCAGGTGGGTGCGGTCCTCGGCGGGTCGCAGCCAGTCCAGGAACGAGACCCCCAGCACCGCGACCGCGCCGCCCGCCCCGAGGGCGAGCAGATGCCACAGCCGCGGCCGGATCCCGGAGACCAGCAGCGCCAGCAGCCCGAAGGCGGGAATCGTGGCCAGCATCGACCCGAAGTCCGCGCCCATCGACGGGGCCACGCAGACGATCGCGACCAGAGCGCCGACGGCCACCGTCCACACCACCCGTGCACGCGGGGTGCGCACCACCGCGAACAGGCACAGCAGCGCCATCAGCGCCGCCGCGAGCACCATCCCGAACAGATGGTTCGACAGCCCGTAGAAGCGCCCGCCGGAGATCGGCTGCGCCCCCAGCGGTGAGCCCAGCTGGAACCGCGACCCGGTGGCCGATTCGCCGAGGATCAGCAGGGCGACCAGCGCCGCGGAGATCCCGACGGGGCCCAGGCGATGGTGGCGCCAGGGACCGGCCAGCACCAGCGCCGACAGCAGCGCGCAGCCCGCCCACACCACGCCCGTCAGGGCCAGCGTCGGATGCTCCGCGCGCCACCACGGCACCAGGGAGGCGAACATCCCCACCGGCAGTGCGAGCGGCGCGATCGCCGCGAGCGCCCGGCCGACGGCGGCGAGACGCGGCCGACGTGCCAGCGGCGGGACCAGCAGGATCACGATCCCGATCACGCCGAGCGCGAACCAGGAGCCGAGCGCGGGCACGGTCGCCGCATCGACCTGCGCCGCGGCCTCGGAGCGATCCAGGGCCAGCTGCTGCGGGTCGTCGTGCGCGGTGCCGCGGAACGGCTGACCGGGGATCAGCCCGTCGGCGGTGGCGTCATAGGAGGTGAGGATCGTGGCGAGCACATCGGTGAGCACCACCACGCCGGTCTGCTTGGTGGCCCCGCTGGTGAGGGCCTGGCCGGAGAAGGCGGTGTCGAGGGCGACCTGCAGGCCCGCCGTGCGCGAGGCGACCGGCCCGGGGTGCTCGGCCGACGCCGGATGCTCGGGATCGGTGGCCGCGACGGAGACCAGCAGGGTGCGGGGGAGGTCCGCGCTCTGGCAGCCGCCGAGCTCGTCGAGCGTCGCCCCGACGACAGCATCGAGGGAGACCAGGGCCTGGGCACGGGCCGGGCCGTCGGCCTGGGGCAGCGAGGGGACCGTGACCTGGACCAGGTCGCCCGCGGCGAGAGCATCGGCGATCTGGGTGTACCCGGACTCGCGCTCCGGCGCACCGCCGCCGCCTTCATCCCCGACGGTGAGCTCCACCGTCGACGGACCCGAGAAGTCGAAGGTGCTGACCGGGACCCCGAGCTGCTCCCACTGATCCTGCGCCGGCGTCGGGATGCCGCTGGTGCGCGGCGCCTCCTCCGCCAGGCCCCGGTATCCGGAGTGCAGCGTCTCCATGCCCTGCCGCTTCGTGGAGACGACCGAGGTCGAGGTGGTGTTCATGGCACCCGCGCCGGAGCGCTCGGCGAGGCACTGAAGATTCGGTGTGGCCTGCGGATCGATGTCCTCCCAGCCGAGCCCCGCGGTGGCGATCACCAGCCGCACGGGATCGTCGGGATCGTCGGCGGAGGCAGTAGGCGCGCCGGCGAGGACCAAGGCGCCGAGCAGCAGTGCGAGCAGCACGGCGAGCGGCGTTCGACGCACGGGGGCGGGCAGTTCCTGGGGCACGTCCCGATGCTACGGGGAAGGCCTGCGCCGCGCGGCCGGCCGTTGCAGACCCTCCACCTATCTCTCACGCTCTATCGTGGTCGCCATGCCTTCTCCACAGCCTCCGTACGAGCAGGTTCGCCGCGAGATCCTCGAGCAGGTCCGCACCGGCGAGCTGACGCCGGGTGACCGCCTGCCGGCGATCCGCACCTACGCCGCCGATCTCGGCCTCGCCCCCGGCACGGTGGCCCGCGCCTACAAGCTGCTCGAGGAGTCGCAGATCCTCCTCACCCGTCGCGGGGCGGGAACGACGATCGCCCCCGGTGCGGCGATGGAAGCCCGCAAACTTGCGACCACGGCCCAGCGCGAGCCCGGCGGTCCGGTCGACGCAGGCCTGGTCTCGCTGTTCGCCGGACCGATCGCCGCCGCCCGGGCCCGTGGCGCCCGCGATGTGGAGATCCTCGCCTCGGTACGTGCGGCACTCGCGGGCGAGAGCGGCGAGAACGGCGGGAGCGGCGGGAGCGGCGGGGGCGCGGCGTGAGGCGTGGCCTCGACCCGGTCGAGGTGCGCATCGCAACCCACCGTGCCGACGCCGCCGCGGCATTCCGGGATCGCGTGCTCGAGGTGTGGACGACGGCTTTCGGACCGGTCGACGATGCGGAGGACTGGCGCAGCCGCTTCTGGGAGCAGCACCGCTCGCGCGACGGCTTCCGCTTGGTCACTGCCTCCATGGGGGAGGAGCTCCACGGCTTCGGCTGGGGGTACACGGGCGAGCGCGGGCAATGGTGGGCCGACCGGGTGGCGGATGCACTGGCGGCCGACGGTCTGGGGGCTGGTGGACTGGCGGCCGACGGAACGGAGTGGGTGGGCGGCCACTTCGAGTTCGTCGAGCTCGCAGTCCGGCCGACGCATCAGGGACACGGCTTGGGCGGTCGTCTCCACGATGCTCTGATGGAGGGCCTCCCGCACGCGCGGTCGCTGCTGCAGACCGACGCCGACCCGCAGGGGAGCGGTCATCGCCTCTACCGTGCCCGGGGATGGAGCGTGCTTGGGGAACTGGCTCCCGGCAAGGTCGTGATGGGAAAGCGCCTGGGGGCGTGATCCGCCTCGAGAGGCTCGAGCCTCGCCACGGGCCCGAGATCCTCGCCGGGCAGGACGCGGCGCTCGCCGCAGAGATCGTGGGGGAGCGCTGGACGGAGAGCTCCCTCGAGTCCTTCCTGGAACGCTGCGCGCGCTGGCGCGAGGACGGACCGGTCCAGGAGCTCGCAGCGGTCGACGCGGCCTCGGGCCGGCTGCTCGGCGGAGGTGGGCTGAACCGGCTCGCTCCCGAGCTCTCCCGCGGCCAGGTGGCCGTCACCTACTGGGTGCTCGAATCCGAGCGGGGCCGCGGTGTCGGAACGCAGATCGCCTCGGCCCTGATCAGCCGGGCGCGCCGCGACTCCCGCCTGCGACAGGCGGTGCTGCTGATCGCCGACGGCAACCCTGCCTCGCGCGCGGTGGCCCACCGGCTCGGTGCGCACCCGGAGGAGGACCTCCTGCGACACCCGGCCGACGGCACCCGGCATGTCCGGCGCTGGATTCTCGATCTGGATGCGGGGGCGGGGCAGGCGTAGGCGGAAGTGCAGACACCGGGGTCGGGGCACGCGTAGGGGCCAGGGCGGGAACCGGACGAAGCCCCTCCGGATCCGGAGGTATGCAGTCGCGTCCGATATGCGCAGGCGTCCCGTGCTCGCCGTCGCGACGAGTTCGTTGTCAAGGCCCTCCCGGAAATGGGGATTATCGGTGGCTAGAAATGTGGATAAGGACGTCCGTTCCTCCCCACTCCGAGTTTTCCACAAGTTTATCCCCAAGTAGTGCCGACCCTTGTCTACGTCAACTCTTCGGGGGTAAAATAAGGGGCCAGAGAGAAGCAGTCTTAGAGAATGCTGATGTCCGAGGTCTCGAATGCGTCATGCGACGTTACTGTGGGCATCGGTGCCCAGTATGAATGTTCGCCATGGCGGTATGCCCCGGCGATGACTCGACGAGGAGGTGGAGATCGTGACGATGGAAGTGCCGCACCCCTCCCTGCGTCCTGCCGGGTCTCAGTCCGCGCCCCAGCCGGCAGTCCAGCCCGAGTTCCAGTCCCAGTCCCAGTCCCAGTCCCAGTCCGCGCCCCAGCCCCAGTCCCGTGCCGGTCGATCCGGCGACGATGGGCCCCCTGTGGTCCGCGTACGCGCACGTTCGACGCTCACGGAGGATTCCCTGGCCGTGCGGGGGCGTCTCAAGCCCGGTAGCGCTGACGCGGCCGCCATTACCCGGATGATGGAGGAGGAGCGCGAGGAGTCGCGGCGTCACGCGCGGCACCTTCTCGAGCTCGCTCCGTTCTGGATCGACTACGAGAACCCGGACCTCACGGATGACCGTGAGGAGCGGAGTCTCGCGATCGCCATCGCCCTGCGCACCACCACTGCGCTCGCGGCCTTTCGGATTCGCGACGCGCGTATCGCGCTTCACGAGATGCCGCGAACATTCGAACGCCTCGCCGGAGGTGACATGCCGAAAGATTGGCATCAGAGAATGCTGAAGGCCGTCAGGGATCTCACCCCCTTTCAGCGCTCTCAAGCTGATGAACATATCTCCGCCTGGGACCTCGCCTCCATTCCCGCTGATCGGTTCCAGGATGAGCTGCGCCAACTGGTCTCCTGGTTCGAACGTGAGGAGCCACGGCACTGCCCAGAGCACTCCCGCGATGTCACCGTCGAGTCCAGCGGGCGTGATGACGGCATCGCCTGCCTCCGCGTGACCGGCCCGATCCCCGAAATCCTCGCCCTCTCCCGCCGGATCGACGCCTCGGCGAAGGCAGTCCAGGCCGCGCAGCGCCATGCGCTCGAGCAGGGCGCCCCAATCCCCTTCGACCTCGATGGGGACGTCGCCCGCGACGGCGGCGCCATGACCCTTGCGGCCCTGCGCTACGCGATCATCCACCGCACCCTGCTCGATACCGCCGGCGTCGAGGTGCCCGCGCCCCGGCACCGCATCAACATCGTCATCCCCGTCCTCACCCTGATGGGCCTGGATGACACCCCCGCCACCTATGGCGGCATGACCCCGCTGCCCGCCGCGATGGCCCGGAAGCTCGCCGAGTCCGAGCCGGTATGGCACAAGGTCTTCACAGAGCCGATCGCCGGAGGCTTCCTCCCGCTCCCTGCCCAGCGCTACCGCCCCACCCCCGAGATGGTCGAGCACCTTCGACTGACCACACCCCGCTGCGCTGTGCCCGGATGCACGAAGAGCACCACCGACGATGCGGAGAACGACCACATCGAAGAGTTCGACCACGCACACCCCGAACGGGGAGGCCCCACCAGCATCGACAACCTTCACCGACTGCACTGGGGGCATCACGACCTCAAGACTGCGAGACGTGTCGATCCCGTCCGAGAACCCGACGGCGACACCACTTGGACGGTCGGTTCGCCACCCCTGGTCACCACGAGGGTTTCACCACGCCCTGACCTGGCTACGCCCCGCCTCGCGACCGCCATGATGGAGTCGTGGGAGCACTTCCAGTGGCTCTGCATGATGGAAGAGATGGACCGCAATGGCGAGAACGCACGGATCCACCAGGAATGGGGGCCCGTCGACCCCGTCATTGAAGGCGAGTACGACGATGAGGACGCCGCACGGCGCGCACGCTGGGACACCGATCCACCCTTCTGACGACCCACCCTCCTGATTGGTCGCACCCACCGTGGCACCATGTCCCGATGCCCCGCGCGATCAGCCTCGTCCGACCGGACACCACCCGTTACTCCGCCTACATCGACTGCGTCACCGACTTCGCCGGCACCTCGATGGACGGGTCAGGCATCCGTGATCCCCAGCGTCCTCCCATCGCCCCGGGCGACGTCACCGAATTCGTCACCGCCCGCATCGAGGAGGAGGACCCGGCCACCGAGCTTCCCGACGGCTGGGTGCATTGCACCAGCCGCTGGATCCTCGACCCCGAGACGGACGAGATGCTCGGGTTCATCGCCATCCGGCACCGCCTCACCCCGTACCTGCTCGAACAGGGCGGCCACATCGGCTACTCGGTGCGCCCCGCGGCCAGGCGGCAGGGGATCGCCTCTGCCGCCCTCGAACTCGCACTGGTCCATGCGCAGGAGCTGGGCATGGACCCGGTGCTGGTCACCTGTGACGACGACAACCACGGCTCCCGTCGGACCATCGAGAAGGCAGGCGGTCAGCTCGAGGACATCCGCGACGGTAAACGCCGCTACTGGTTCGGCGACGGACCGCGACCCCGGGCCTGAACATCCCCGGGCCTGAACGCGCCCGAGCCCGCCGTGGTGCGCCGAGTACGATTTCACCATGCGGTACGGATTCCTTGGTCCAGAGACGACCTTCACCCATCAGGCACTCCTGCAGGCACTCGCGGAGACGCCCGAAGAGTTCGCCGCAGCCGAGCCGGAGCTGGTGCCCTTCTCGGCCGTCGCCACCGCGACCACCGATCTGCTCGCCGGTGATATCGATGCGCTGATGGCGCCGATCGAGAACTCGGTCGAAGGCGGCGTCTCCGGCACCCTGGACGTGCTCGCCGCCACTGACTCGATCGTCATCGTCGCCGAGCAGACCGTGCAGATCACCTTCGTGCTCGCCGCTCGAGAGGCCACGCCCCTCGACCAGTTGACCACCGTCTCCTCCCACCCGCATGCCCAGGCACAGGTCCAGGGCTGGCTGCGGAAGAACGTGCCCGGCGCGAACATCGCGGCCGCCTCGTCGACAGCAGCCGCCGCTCGAGACCTCGCCGCGGTCAGCGCGGAGGAGGCCCGCGGCCGGGCCGCTGTCTGCTCCCCGCTCGCAGCGAAGCACTTCGGCCTGGAGATCCTCGCCGAAGGTATCGAGGATTACGACGGTGCTGTCACCCGCTTCGTGCTGGTCACCCGCGAAGGCCGGATCCCCGCCCGCACCGGCGCCGACAAGACCACGCTCGTCGTCCAGCTGCCCCACAACCGCTCCGGCGCCCTGCTCGAGGCCCTCGAGATCCTCAGCTCCAACGGCGTGAACATGTCCCGGATCGAGTCCCGCCCCGTCGGAGACTTCCTGGGCCGGTACTCCTTCTCCCTCGATATCGAGGGACACATCGAGGACCGCCGCGTCGCCGCCGCCCTGCGCTCGCTCCATCGGCTCTGCCCGGTGGTGCACTATCTCGGCTCCTACCCGCGGATCGATGGACAGCGGGCGGAGATCCGCGAGGACTTCGCCGACCATGCCTACGACGACGCGCGCGACTGGATCGAGCGGCTGTCGGGAATGATCACCCCGACGGACCCCGCCACAGCGATCTGAGAACGAGCAGGGGATCTGAGCACGCACAGAATCTGAGACGCACAGGAACTGAGAGTGCACAGGATCTGAGGACAGAGGAGAGTAGAAATGGCAGCGAAGACCAGCAGCCCCGTCGACGGCACCGCCGAGGTCCGTGCGATCGATGATCGGCTCCTCATCCCATTGCCCGAAGCGGCCAGCGCTGCGCTGCCCTCCCGCGGTCAGGTCGCCGTCGAGGCCACGTTGAACGGTCATCAGCTGGACATGGTGGTCGAGCCAGACGGTCGCAAGGGGCACTGGCTGCGCGTCGACGATGCGCTGGCAAAGGCGCTCGACCTCAGCGAGGGCAACGTCGTCGACTTCACCCTCGTGCCCACGAAGGTCTGGCCCGAGCCGGAGGTCCCAGAGGATCTCGGTGCCGCGCTCGACGCGGCCGACGACCTCGAGGAGACCTGGGCATCCATCACCCCGATGGCGCGCTGGGAATGGGTGCGCTGGGTCGGGTCGACCCGCAACGCCGACACCCGTGCGCGCCGTGTGGAGGTTTCGATCGACAAGCTGCGGAACGGGAAGCGTCGCCCCTGCTGCTTCAACCTCGCCTCCTGCACCGACCCGGAACTCGCCCGCAGCGGTGTGCTGAAGGACTGAACGGCGCGGCCCCCGGTGTGCACCCCGACCCGCTCTCACCGACCTGCACCCCGCACCGGCGCCTCAGACCCGCGCCTCAGACCCGTGCTTTCACCTGAGGGGTAGGGTGAGGAGCGACGAGGATGGACTCGACAGCGGGGCGTCATCGTCGTCCGTGCCGGCAGCCCCGCGGAGGGCTTGCCATGAGCACAGAGGCTCATCTTGAGCAGAACACGATCCCCGTCGACCCTGCCACGCGTGACCTCGGTGTCGCGGTCGGGTTCGATGGCTCCCCGAACTCCGAGGTCGCACTGGCCTACGCCGCCGGCATCGCCGCCCGCCGCGGGAGCAAGCTCAGCGTCATCACCACCTATCGAGCACCGCTCCCGGTGTACGCCAACTACGCCTCCCTCGGCGCGGAGCCCGAGGACGAGGCCCGCAAGCTGATCGCCGGGTACGTGCTGGAGGGGGCGGCGTCCCGACTCGCCGAGCATCCCGGCGAGGTCTCCTACCTGACGATCGAGGGAGACTCCGTCGGCGCGCTCGCGGAAGCCTCGGCACGGGCGCACCTGATGGTCGTCGGTGCCCGTGGCCGGGGAGGTTTCCTAGGCCTGGTCCTGGGCTCGGTCTCCACCGCCCTTCCCGCTCATGCGCAGTGCCCCACAGTGGTGGTCCCCGCGGTGGCTGAGCGCTTCACCGGGCCGGTGGTCGTCGGCGTCGACGGCTCGCCCCACAGTCGCCGGGCCGCGCTGCATGCCGCGCGGGAGGCGGCCGATCGCGGAACGTCGCTGGTGCTGCTGACCGCACAGCAGAGACCCGACAGCGGCGAGTACTGGTTCCCGCTGCGCCCGCGCGACGCCCAGGAGCTCGTGGACCGTCGTCGCGCCGACCTCGAGGCGGATCTGGCGGCAGAGGTCGCCTGGGTCACGGAGCACGTGCCCGGCATCGAGATCTCCGGCGAGGTCCAGGAGGGAGCGGCCGCTGCGATCCTCCATGACGCCGAAGCCGTCGCGCAGCTGATCGTCGTCGGTTCCCATGGCCGGGGTGCCCTGAGAAGTGCGCTGCTCGGCTCGGTGTCGCGCGCGATCCTCCACGGGGCCGAGCGGCCGGTCATGGTGGTGCCGCCGCTGCAGGACGACCGGGTCGAGCGGGCTTAGCTGTTGCCCCGCGGGCCTAGCTGTTGCCCTGCGCCGCGCCCTTCCCCTCCGGCACGCGCAGCCGCAGCACCCCGGGATCGACGGTCGCGATCAGGTGGGTGGCGTCGACATCGGTGTCGCCGTCCAGCTGCACCGGCTGCGGCTTGGTGGTGGTCACTCGGATCCCGGTGGTCAGGTAGCGCTCCATCGTGGCGAGCTTGGGACCGTACTTCGGGACCAGTTTCGGGTTCATGACCTGGGCGGCGACCTGGCTGAATCCTGCCGCTCCCCGCCAGCCCGCGACCACCACTTCGAGGCGGCCGTTGTCGATCGTGGCGTCGGGCATCAGCACGAAGCCGCCCGGCAGCTTGCCCACGTTGCCCAGCAGCACGGTGCGGGCCTTGTGGGCGTGGCGGGTGTCATCCGGCAGCTGCACCACCACATCCACCGAGCGGCCCAGCACGGTGCGGATCCCGCCGAAGATGTACGCGATCCAGCCGATCCGCTTCTTCATCTCCGGATCGGTGTAGCCGATCATCTCCGCGTCGGCGCCGAAGCCGGCGATCACCAGGAAGATCTGGCGCTCGGCGGAGCGGGCCGCGGCGGCGGAGTCACCGGCACGGAGCCAGCCGACGTCCACCTGGTGGTCCTCACCGGTCAGCGCGGTGATCATCGCCGCGGACGGGTCCTCCAGCGGGATCTCGACATTGCGGGCCAGCAGATTCCCGGTGCCGGCCGGGATGATGCCCATCCGGGTGTCGGTGCCGGCCAGCACCGAGGCGACCAGACGCACCGTGCCGTCGCCGCCGGCGGCCATCACGAGATCCGCGCCGTCCGCGACAGCCTGCTCCGTCTGGCCCTTGCCGGGATCGTCGATGGTGGTCTCGTAGAAGACCGTCTCAGCGCCCTCGATCCGGTCCACCACCTCGGTGATCTTCCGGCGGAAGGTGTCGGTCTCCTCGAACTTCGAGGGATTCAGCACCACGGCGACCTTGCGGAGCCGGCCGTCGTCGGCGGGGGAGTCGGCGTCATCGTCCGCGGCACCCTCCGTCGAGTCCCCCGCGCCGTCGGTGCCGGGCGCCCTGCGCGTGCTCGACCGGCGGTCCGCGGCGGCGCGCAGCTCGCTCAGCTCTCGGCGGTGCCGGCCCAGTCGGCGCAGCACGATCACCAGCAGGGCGATCGTGATCGCGGTGGTGAGCACTGAGGCGATGCTCAGCAGCAGCAGGGTGAGGTCCATTCCGTCAGCGTACTGGCAGGCGTGCGCGCGGGTACCCTGGTGCAATGATCGATCTGCGGCAAATGCGCGAGAACCCTGAAGCCGTCCGAGACGCCCAGCGGGCGCGTCGGCGAGACCCTGCCATCGTGGATGCCGTGCTCGAGGCCGATTCCCGCTGGCGCGAGACCACCGCCGCCTTCGAATCTGCGCGCGCCGAGCAGAAGGCCTTCGGCAAGCAGGTCGCCCAGGCCAAGGGCGATCAGAAGCAGGCGCTGCTGGCCGAGGTCAAGCAGCTCGCGGCCGACGTCAAGCGGCTCGAGGGCGAGGCGAACGAGGCCCTGAGCACCCGCGACGCCGCGCTGCGCGAGATCCCGAACCTGGCCGAGGGCGCCCCCGAGGGGCTCGAGGCCGACTTCGTGGTGCGTGAGCACGTCGGTGAGGTTCCGAGCTTCGACCACCCGGTCAAAGACCATCTGGAGATCGCTGAGGGGCTCAAGGCGATCGATATGGCGCGCGGGGCGAAGGTCTCCGGCGCACGCTTCTACTTCCTGCGCGGCGTCGGCGCCCAGCTCGAACTCGCGATCCTGAACTCCGCGATCTCCCTGGCGACCGATGCGGGCTTCACTCCGATGATCACGCCCACCCTGGTGCTGCCCGAGTCGATGGAGGGCACCGGCTTCCTCGGCGAGCACGCCGATGAGGTCTACCACCTCGACAAGGGTGATGATCTCTATCTCGTGGGCACCAGCGAGGTCGCGCTCGCCGGCTATCACAAGGACGAGGTCATCGACCTCTCCGACGGCCCGCTGCGCTACGCGGGCTGGAGCGCCTGCTACCGCCGCGAGGCCGGCAGCTACGGCAAGGACACCCGCGGCATCATCCGGGTGCATCAGTTCCACAAGGTCGAGATGTTCTCCTACTGCCGCATCGAGGACTCCTACGAGGAGCACGAGCGGCTGCTCGGCTGGGAGCGGGACATGATGGCGCGCATCGACGTGCCCTACCGGATCATCGACACCGCCGCGGGGGACCTCGGCACCTCCGCCGCCCGCAAGTACGACTGCGAGGCGTGGATGCCGAGCCAGAACACCTACCGCGAGCTCACCTCCACCTCGAACACCACCCAGTTCCAGGCACGGCGGCTGAACATCCGAGAGCGCACCGAGAACGGGCTGCGGCCGGTCGCGACCCTGAACGGCACCCTGGGCACCACCCGCTTCATCGCCGCGATCCTCGAGAACCACCAGCAGGCCGACGGATCGGTGGTCGTCCCGGAAGGGCTGCGGCCCTTCCTCGGCGGGCGCGAGGTCTTCGAGGTCGTGGGGGGCGCTGCCTGAGATGCCGGCCCCCCGACCCCTGCGCCGCCTGCTGGAAGCACTTCGTCACCGCCGGTTCACCCGTTCGTCGGATGCGGGTGCCACACTGCCGGGCATGACGACCCAGACCTCGACCACCGACCGTGACGCGACCCGTGCGCGCCTCCAGGAGCACCTCACCGGGCTCTCCGGACAGAACCTGCTGATCGGGCTGGATGTGGACGGCACCCTGGTCGACCACGACGGGGTGATGAGTCCCGAGATGCATGACATTCTGCAGCAGGCGGCAGAAGCGCACACCGTCGTCATCGCCACCGGCCGCTCCCTCGGGGCCACGCTGCCGATCGTCGAGGCCGCCGGAATCACGCGCGGCTACGCCGTCTGCTCCAATGGGGCGGTCACCGTCCAGATGGACCCGGAGCTCGAGGGCGGCCACCGCATCGTCGACACCCGCTCCTTCCAACCCGGTCATGCCCTGCGCACGTTGCGCGAGGTCGCGCCCGACGCCCACTACGCCGTCGAGATGGTCGACGGCAGCTTCCGCTCCACCACCGGATTCCAGGACGCGAGCTTCGGCGTGCAGGCGATCGAGAGCGATCTCGACCAGCTCATGGAGCTCGAGGCCGTGCGCGTGGTCGTGCACGTCCCGGACCTCTCCCCGCAGGAGTTCAGCAAGGTCATCGCCGAATCCGGGGTCCACGGCGTGGAGTACTCGATCGGCTGGACCGCCTGGCTCGACATGGCCGCCCCCGGCATCTCCAAGGCGAGCGCCCTCGAGGCGCTCCGCGGCCGTCTCGAGATTGACAGCGCCAACACGGTCGCGGTCGGCGATGGCTTCAACGACGTCGAGATGCTCACCTGGGCCGGGGTGGGAGTGGCCATGGGCCAGGCCCCGCAGGGCGTGAAGGACGTGGCGGATGCCGTCACCGACTCGATCTACGAGGACGGCACCGTGCTCGTGCTGGAGCAGCTGCTGGGCTGACGCGGCCCGCCCCGGGGTCGGCCTGAAGCCGACGCCCGGAGCGAGGCACTGCAGTGCCCGTCAGCGCGTGCTCACATCCCTGCGCAGTCCCCGGTGGCCGGACCGCGCACCGTGTTCGGTACGCCGTCATCGTCCGGGGCGACGGCGTTTCCGGTGCAGGAGAGCGGACCCTCGACTCGCGACGCGGTGAGGATCGGGGTGACCCCGTCTGCGGTGTCGTCGATCGTCAGCGGACCGCTGACGGTGGACCCGCTGATCTCGACGCTCCCCGTGGTGCCGGTGAGGCTCACCGGCCCTCGGATCTCGCTGTCCTGGATAGAGATGACCTCGGCGCCGGCTGCGGTGACCGGGCCGCGCACGAAGGCTCCGGTCAGCTGCAGACCGGCACCCTCGGCGACGGTCACGGGACCTTCCACGGCGGCGCCTTCGATGCAGGTCGTCCCCGCAGTCACGGTAAGGGGGCCGCTGTGGTCCTCGGTGACGGTGTCATCGCAGGTGACTGCCGCCTCGACGGGGTAGCGGAAGAGGTGCGCCCCGGCGCTCAGGTACACATCACCTGCGCCGTCGACGACGCTCCAGCCGACGCCGTTGGCGAGTCGGGTGGTCTCGCCGGTGGCGGGGTCATGGACCGAGAAGCGTGAGCCGGCGGTGACGTAGATCCGTCCATCCGCTGTGGACTGGTGGACGTTGCCGTAGGCCCAGTAGGTCGTGCCCTCGGAGTAAGCCCCGCCCACACTGCCCTCGACCGTGGAGACGCCGGTGGTCGGGTCGTAGCGGAACAGCGACTGCTCCGCGACGCCCCACACCGCTCCTTCGTCGTCGACCATCAGGCCGGTGATGCCTTCCTGCTCCTCACCGGCAGGATCGATCCGTTCTACGACTGTGCGGGTATCCGGGTCGAACACCAGCAGCTTGCCGGCGGTGTTCCCGCTCGGAGTAGAACCGAGGCCACCGTCCACTGTGGTGCCGATATAGACCATGCCGTCGGACTCGTTGTGCACGACCGAGACGACGTTCTCGTCGGCACCGATCTCTTCGGTCAGCACCACGTGCTCACCGGTGCTGCCCTCCCAGATCGCGAGTCCGCCTTGGGTCTGTCCGTAGATCGCGACGGACCCCATGTAGATCTCGTCGCGCTCCGGGTTGTACGCCATCCCGAAGGGACGGTCCTGTCCCTGGTTCACGCCTTCGAAGAGGCGGGGCACGGTGCCCGGTTCCGCGGGGTCGAAGGTGGCGGGGTCCAGTTCCTCGAACTTCGCGTGCCCGTAGGCACCCAGGTACATCTTTCCGTCACGCACCGTCGCGGACTCGTACTGGCCGCGCTGCATGGTCGGACCGTGATCCGCGCCGGTCCTATCGATGTCGTTCAGGCCCACCATGTAGCCCGACGCCCAGACGGAGTCGTCGGGACCCAGCAGGAGCTTCTGGATCAGAGTCGGCTGGGCGAAGTCGATCGGGCTATCGGACAGCAGAGTCTCGGACTCGAGGTCTGCGACCACCACGCCGAGCGATGACGTGCCGTAGAGCAGCGGAGTGCCGCTGGAGTCGTCGACCACGCCGTCGGAGAGGTAGCCCCCGAGAGTGATGTCCGTGGTCCGGAATGAGTTCTCTTCGAGGTCGTAGACGACCAGGCCCCAGCCCTCGGTCGAGAAGAGCGCGGTGCCCGGCTCAGCGCCGGCGATGATGTGATGTCCGAAGAAGAAGCGGGTCTGCTCGGCATCCCAGTGGATGACCTCACCGTCCAGATCGAGCACGATCATCCGCAATCCGACCTGGGCGATCACGCGATCCTCGATGATGTCCATCCGGCCCACGGTGGTGGCACCCTGGTTCAACCCGGGGGCGTTCTCCTCGGAGGCGATCAGGGTCTGCTCGCCGCGACCGCCGTCCTCGATCATCCAAATCTGAGGGGCGACACCGCCGGTCCCGACGTACACCGTGTCGGTCTCCTCGTAGTACGCGATGGCGTGGATGTACTCAGCACCCGGATCCATCTCGCGCAGCAGTTCGATCTCATCGGTCTCCGGGTCCACCAGGTACAGGCGGCTGTCCGGGTACACGCCGAGGAACATCGAGCCGTCGGGCCCGGGGGAGAGCCCGAAGGCATGGTCCGCCACTTCACCGCCACTGATCCGGCCGAGGTCCTCGCACTCACCGGTGGCGGGATCGTAGCGCCAGAACTTGGAGTCATAGTAGGTACCCCAGTACACGCGGCCGTCGGTGGCGACGTTCAGATTCCGCACGTGCTCGGCGCCGGTGACTGCGCAGGTGTCCAGCTGCTCGCCGCTTTCGATATCGGTCATGGCGAAGGTCGCCGGATAGTCGGTGTCGGGAGCGCCCTTGAACACTTGGTAAGAGACATGACGTCCGTCGACCACACCCTGGGCGGCCTGGCTGGGGATCTGGGTGGTCACCGGGGTACCGAGATACTCGAGGTTCTCGTCCTGGGCGAGCAGATCGAGCACCCGCGGGTCGTCGCTCGGCACGCCGGCGGGGGCGGGATCGGCCGGTGGTGGTGGGTCGTCGGCCAGGGCGGGGGAGGATCCGCCGACGAGCAGGGCGCCGGTCAGGGCGGCGGTCGCAAGCAGACCGCCGAGGCGGCGGAGCCGGTGGATGGGAGCTGGTCGATCGGGGACTCGATCATTGGCAAGCGGCGTGGGGGACTGCGCGTGCATGGTGAACCCTCCATTGGGTCAGTGATGCGGCGAGTGAGAAATGCTCTTCTACCCTAAGGTTGCCGCACCCTGGAAGGCAACCGGTTGCAAACTTCCGCCTGAAATGACCGTGTTGAAGGCAAGGGTCTGGTGCGCCCTGCGCGAGCTACCCCCGCCGGCGCCGCCCGCCGCCGGAGTTGTTCGCCGGGGCTGCGACCTCGAGGATCACCTTGCCCAGATGGCCGCCTTCGCGCAGGATCGCGTGGGCATCCTCGGCACGCTCCAGCGGCAGGCGCGCGTGGATCGGGACCCGCAGCTCACCGGACTCCAGCAACGGCCACGCCAGGTACCGGACGGCCTCGAGGATTCCGTGCTTGGTCTCCAGCGGGCGCGAACGCAGGGTGGTGCCGACGACTCGGCCGCGCTTGCTCATCAGCTTTCCGATCGGCAGCTCGCCGTTCGCTCCGCCGAGGGTGCCGATGATGACCAGCCGACCGCTCTCCCGCAGCATCCCCACGTGATCGGCCAGCGCCGATCCGCCGACGACGTCGAGGATGACGTCGACCCCGCCGGTCTCCCGGACCGCCTCGAGCAGATCCGTGGTGTGACGGTTCCAGGCCATGTCGGCACCGAGCTCGCGCGCCGTCGCGATCGCGGCATCGGAGCCGACGGTGGTGAGCACCCGTGCCCCCAGATGCCGGGCGAGCTGGATGGCGATGCTGCCGATGCCGCCGGTACCGCCCTGGACCAGGATCGTCTCGCCCTCGTGCAGGCCGGCCTCGAGCACCAGGTTGGAGACCACGGTCGCGGCCGCCTCGATCACGCCGGCGGCGTCGACCAGGCTGAACCCTGCAGGCGCCGGGAGCAGCAGCTCCGTCGGCACCGCGACAACCTCCGCATAGCCGCCGCCCGCGAGCAGCGCCACGACCTTCTCGCCGGTGTCGCGCCGATATCCGGAGACCTCCAGGCCCGGCAGCTCGGAGGCGCCGGGCGGCGGCGGATACTTCCCGGCGGTTTGGGCGAGATCGGCGTGGTTCACTCCCGCGGCGACGACGTCGACCAGCACCTCGCCGGGGGCGGGGACGGGTTCGGGAAGCTCGATCAGCTCGAGCCGATGCTCCGCCGTGATGGCCATCGCGCGCATGGTCACTGGGTCACCTCCACGACGGTGCGGCCGCGGACTTCGCCGGCCAGGATCCGCTGGGCATAGGGGATGGTCTCGGACAGGCCGATGCTGGTGGTCATCGAGTCCAGTACATCGCCGTCGAGCTCACGAGCCAGCGCTTCCCAGGCACGCTCACGCAGCGGCAGCGGGCACTCCACAGAGTTGATGCCGGCGAGGGTCACCCCGCGCAAGATGAACGGGAGCACCGTGGTGGGCAGGTCCGGCCCCTGAGCGAGGCCGTAGGCGGCGACTGTGCCGCCCCAGGCGGTCTGGGCGAGGATGTTGGCGAGCGTGGTGCTGCCCACCGCGTCAATCGCGCCCGCGAAGCGCTGGGACTGCAGCGGCCGGCCCGGCTCCTCGGAGAGCTCCCGACGGTCCAGCACGTCGGCCGCGCCGAGATCCCGCAGGTACTCGCCGTTCTCCTCGACCCGGCCGGTCGAGGCGAGCACCCGGAAGCCGCGGCCTGCCAGCAGCGCGACCGCGATCGAGCCCGCGCCCCCGGAGGCCCCGGTGACCAGGATGTCCCCGGCGTCCGGGGTGAGACCGGCATCTTCCAGCTTCAGCACCGCGAGCATCGCGGTGAACCCCGCGGTGCCGATCGCGGCGGCGTGCTCGGGGGAGAGGCTGGCGGGAAGGCGAACGAGCGTGTCGGGGCGCACCCGGGCTCGGGTGGCGAAGCCGCCATGGAGGGATTCGCCGATGCCGTCCCCGTTGAGGAGAACCAGGTCTCCGGCGGAGAATCGCTCGGTGGCCGAGCCAGCCGAGCCAGCCGAGCCAGTCACCCGTCCCACCAGGTCGATGCCCGGGATCAGGGGATGGGCACGGGCGATGCCCTTACCGGCCAGGGCCATGCCGTCCTTGAAGTTGACGCTGGAGGCCAGCACGTCCAGCTCGACGTCCCCGCTGAGCAGGGACTCGTCGGCGTGCTCCAGCAGGCGCGGGGCTGCGCCCTCGGATTCGATCACTATGGCGCGCATGGGGCGCTCCTCTCGCTCGGGGGCGGATCGCTCCAGCCTATGCGCGCTTCCCTGACCGGTGCCCCCATGGGCCGGTATCGGGAAAGCTGCCCGGCGGGGAGCCTGTCGACCTCTTGACGGCTCTACGGTTCTGAGGTACATTAGTGGAGTAATGAACCAACCGGCCGAGATGGCTGGCGGTCCTCACGACTGGGAGGCTTCTGTGCTGGATGAGACGAAGCCGCTCTACATCGCGGTGGCGGAGCAGATCGAGGACGGGATCCTCAACGGGACCCATCCGGAGGACGGCCCGGTGCCCTCCACCAATGAGCTGGCCGCGTTCCTCCGCATCAACCCCGCCACCGCCGGCAAGGGGCTGAACCTCCTGGCCGACGCCGGCGTCCTGGTCAAACGCCGAGGAGTGGGAATGTTCGTCGCCGTCGGCGCGACCGCGCTGCTGAGACAGCGCAGGCGCGACGACTTCGCCCGCGACTACCTCGCCCCACTGCTGCGCGAAGCCGCGCACCTGGGCATCGACCACCGAGAGATCACCGAGATGATGGAGGCACTGCAATGAGTGCTATCGAGACCCGCAACCTCACCAAGCACTTCCGTGACGTCGCCGCGATCGACGACGTCTCCCTCGACTTCGCCGCAGGCCGGGTGCACGGACTGCTGGGCCGCAACGGCGCCGGCAAGACCACGCTCATGAAGCTGCTGACCGGACAGATCTTCGCCACCTCCGGTGAGATGCGGATGCTGGGCCAGAGCCCGGTCGAGAACGCCGAGGTGCTCTCGAAGACCTGCTTCATCCAGGAGAGCCAGAAGTACCCCGACGGATTCCGGCCGTCGGACGTCCTGCGCATCGCCGAAGGGCTCTACCCCGCGTGGGACCAGGGGCTCGCCCGGGAGCTGGTCGCCGACTTCCGGCTGCCGGAGAAGCGGGCCATCAAGAAGCTCTCGCGCGGGCAGCTCTCGGCCGTCGGCATCATCATCGGCTTGGCCTCCCGAGCCCCGCTGACCTTCTTCGACGAGCCCTACCTGGGCCTCGATGCGGTGGCCCGCCGCCTGTTCTTCGACCGGCTGCTGGCCGACTTCTCCGAACACCCCCGCACCGTGATCCTCTCCACCCATCACATCGACGAGGTCTCCAACCTGCTCGAGCACGTGGTGCTGCTGGACGAGGGGCGGGTCGCGATCTCCGCCGAGGCCGAAGAGCTGCAGAGCGCGGCGATCGAGGTCTCCGGCCGGCTGGACGAGGTCACGGCCTTCATCGCCGGGGCCGATGTGCTCCGCGTCCAGGAGATCGGTGCGCTCGCGACCGCCACCGTGCATGCCGAGCCGGGCAGTGCGGACCGCGCCCGGGCAGCCGGACTCCAGGTCGCCCCCGTCTCGCTGCAGAACTACATCGTCCACCGCACCACCGCCGCGGCTGCTGCCCGGTGACCTGAGAGGAGAACCCTGATGCGCTCGCGCAACGTCATCGACATGCACCTGGTCAATCGGATGCAGGCCTTCGGATGGCCCCTGGTCGCCGTCACCTTCGCCTTCGTGGTCATCCTGGCGGTGGGCCTGATCGTCGGGTCGCAGGGGCCTGAGGCCCAGGCTGGGATGTACTACGGCATGCAATGGAACGGGGCGATCTTCGCCCTGCTGGGGCCGCTGATCGGCTACGGCTTCACCTCCATGGGTCAGTACTTCCCCCTCGCGCTCGGCCTCGGACTGACCCGCCGGGAGTTCGCCACCGGTCTGAGCGCGGTGTTCCTGGGAAACGCCGTGGTCTACTCCGTCCTGGTCACCATCGGGAAGACCATCGAACAGGCCACCGACGGCTTCGGCCTGAGCATCCGCTTCTTCGACGTCTTCTACACCGGCACCGGCGCACCGTGGCAGACCCTGATGCAGACCTTCCTGCTGATCCTGGGCACGCTGTTCCTCGGTGCCGCCATCACCGCCGCCTTCCTGCGGTTCGGTCAGGCCTTCCTCTGGGTGGCCGGAGCGATCCTTGCGCTGATCGGCGTGGGGATCCTCGCGGGTGTGCTTCTGCTGGATGGCTTCGGGCAGAACCTGCTGGAGGTCATGACCATGGGCTGGGGCCCATGGATGGTGGTGATCGCCCTGATCGGGGCGGCCTCGGCGGGAGTGTGGCTGCTGCTGGTGCGTCGCACCCAGGTGGCGTGACGGCAGTGGTGGCGGAGATCAGGTATCGGGCGCTGAAGACTGGTTGGGTCCGCGGGGCTCTGGGCTGTGTCGCGGGATTCGCCGGCTTGGTCCTGCTCGGAATGGGTGCGATGCTGCTCACCCTGGACTCCGTCATCGGTGTGCTCGGTGCGGTGATGTGTGTGGTGGTCCTGCTCCTCGTCATCGCGATAGTGGTGATCGGCACCCGGCTCCAGTTCATCGTCGACGACGACGGACTCACCCTGGTCCACTACCTACGCACCCACCGGATCCCGTGGGAGCAGGTTGCCGTGATCGAGCAGAGCAGAACGTACTGGACCACAGGAGCCGTCGTCGTGGTGCTCAGGCATCCAGCGGGCCGCCGGATCACGGCGCTCGCGACCACGGATCGGATGGCTCTGTACCGCGGGGAGAACCCCTTCCGCTTCATCGACTCCTTGGCCCAGCTGCGCTGTCCCGCCCAGGCCGCCATCTCAGCGCATCGGCGCTGGCTCGCGAGCTCGACGCGGTAGGCCGCCGCTTCTCGGGCGTCGCCCGGTCGGCACCCAGGCTCCGGTGACGGAAGTCCTCGTGATCCCTCAGCTCACGGGGTGATGATGGAGGGACGATGAGCACCGTGACCACGTCCCCCCAGCCACCCACCTCCTCGTCGGCCGGCGAGCAGCCCCTGATTCCCACGCCGCACGCGGTTCCGGTCGATCAGGTCCTCGAGCAGCTCGGGACCGCGGCCGACGGGCTCCCGGCGGACGTGGCCTCCCGGCGTCTCGAGCACCACGGCCCCAACGCCCTGCCGAGCGGTCAGCAGGAATCGGCTCTGCGACGGTTCCTGCGCCAGTTCAAGGACCCGATGATCTACGTCCTGCTCGGCGCCGGCGTGCTGACCACGCTCATGGGGCATGTCGTCGACACCGTCGTGATCCTCGCGGTCGTGCTGATCAACGCCGTGATCGGGTACGTCCAGGAGGGCAAGGCCGCCGACGCCCTCGAGGGCATCCGCTCCATGCTCTCCCTGGACGCGCAGGTGCGGCGCGACGGCTCCTGGTCGACGATCCCGGCGGAGAACCTGGTCCCTGGGGATGTGGTGCGGCTCGGCGGCGGGGACAAGGTCCCGGCCGACGTCCGCATCCTCGAGGCCACCAACCTCACCGCCGAGGAGTCCGCCCTGACCGGCGAGTCCCTCGCAGTGGAGAAGTCGCCGCGCTCTGTCGAGGTCGACGCCGCGCTCGGCGATCGTAGCGCGATCGCCTTCTCCGGCACCACCATCGCCTCCGGCTCGGGCCGCGGCGTGGTGGTCGGCACCGGACGCCATACCGAGATCGGGCACATCACCTCAATGCTCGACGAGGTGGAATCGATGGAAACCCCGCTGACGCGGCAGATGTCCTCCTTCTCCACCAAGCTCTCGATCGTCGTGGTCATCGCCGCCGCGTTGATGTTCGTGGCCGGCTGGGCGCTGTACGAGTACGGGCTCGGCGAACTCGTGATGGCGGCCATCGGCTTCGCGGTTGCCGCGATCCCTGAGGGGCTGCCTGCGGTCCTCACCATCACCCTCGCGCTCGGCGTGCAGAAGATGGCCGGCCGCAACTCCATCACCCGGCGTATGAACTCGGTGGAGACCCTGGGCTCCGTCACCGTCATCGCCTCGGACAAGACCGGCACGCTCACCAGGAACGAGATGACGGTGCGCACCGTGGTCACCCCCGCCGGCACCTATGACGTGCGCGGCACCGGGTATGCGCCCGAGGGGGACATCGAGCTGGACGGGCAGGTCATCGACGCCGAGGACCGCGGGGACCTGCGGATGCTCGCCGAGGTCGCCGCACGCACCAACGACTCCACCGTCTCGCGGAAGGACGACCGGTGGGTGCTCTCCGGCGAGCCGACGGATGGCGGACTGAGGACTTTCGCGATGAAGGCCGGCATTGAGGGCGACGACGAGCACCGCCTGGCCGTGGTGCCCTTCGACTCCGCATACAAGTACATGGCGACCCTCGACGAGATCGAGGGCGTCGGCCGGGTGGTGAACCTCAAGGGAGCCCCCGACCGGCTGCTGGACCGCTCCGAGTTCCAGGGGATGGGCCTGGACGAGCGCGAAGCGCTGGATCGCGAGCACTGGGACCGGGTGATCGACGAGCTGAGCGGCCAGGGCCTGCGGGTGCTCGCCGCGGCGGTGCGCCGGGCCGGAGACGCCACCGACTCGCTCGCCCCGTCGGACGTCGATTCCGGCGGCTTCACGTTCCTGGGTCTGTACGGGATCATCGACCCACCCCGCCAGGAGGCCATCGAGGCCATCCGGCTCGTCCAGGGTGCCGGCATCCGGGTCATGATGATCACCGGTGACCACGCCGGCACCGCCACCGCGATCGGTCGCGAGATGGGCATCGAGGACGAGCACGGCGCCGTCACCGGCGCGGAGCTGGACGCCGCGGACGACGAGGAGTTCGCCGAGCTCGCACACACCCGCTTGATCTTCGCCCGCACCAGTCCTGAGCACAAGCTGCGGCTGGTCACGGCGCTGCAGGACGGCGGTGACGTGGTCGCGATGACCGGAGACGGCGTCAACGATGCCCCCTCGCTGAAGAAGGCCGACGTGGGGGTGGCCATGGGTATCAAGGGCACTGAGGCCACCAAGGAGGCGGCCGATGTGGTGCTCGCGGACGACAACTTCGCGACCATCGCGGACTCCGTCGAGATGGGCCGCACCATCTACGACAACCTCCGCAAGGCGATCGCGTTCATCCTGCCCACCAATGGCGCGCAGGGCTTGGTCATCCTGGTCGCCGTGCTGATGGGGATGACGCTCCCGCTGACCCCGGTGCAGGTGCTGTGGGTGAACACCATCACCGCCGTCACCCTCGCGCTCGCGCTCGCCTTCGAGCCGGGGGAGCCCGACATCATGCGCCGCCCGCCCCGCAAGCCCGGCGGGTCGATCATCCCGCTCGCTGGCATGATCCGGATCGTCTACGTCTCGCTGCTGCTGGGCGGGATCACCATCGGGGTGTTCCTGCTGGGCCAGGCCCAGGGCGTTCCGCTCGAGGTCTCCCGCACGATCGCGGTCAACACCCTGGTGGTGGGCCAGATCTTCTATCTGCTGGCCTCGCGCTTCACTCGCACCACGAGCCTGCGCAAAGAGCTGCTCACGACGAACCCGATCTCCTGGGCCTGCATCGCGATCATGCTTCTGCTGCAGCTGGCCTTCGTCTATGTCCCGTTCATGCAGACCGCCTTCGCCTCCGGTGCGGTGGGCTGGACGGGCTGGCTGGTCCCGATCGCCGCCGGAGTGGTGGTGTTCGCGGTGGTGGAGGTGGACAAGGCGCTGCGGCGGTAGACTCTCGCGGGTGCCTCCGGGCATGAGGAGGGTTGTCAGAGCGGCCGAATGAGTTGGTCTTGAAAACCAATGTGCAGTGACCCTGTACCGCGGGTTCGAATCCCGCACCCTCCGCGTCACCGCTCCGTGCGCGTCACCCGCTTCTCCCCGGCCCGGATCGCGGCCGCGAGGTGGTTCGCGGCGGGCGGGCGCGGGCAGGTGGCCCAGGCGCTGAAGGCCGCCGGGAAGTTCACGGCCCGGTTGAAGTCCACCGTGATCGTGTCCCCGTCGAGCTCCGCGGTCACCACCCGCCAGTCGGCGCTGGTGGTTCCCGAGGTCTCGTCGGTGAACAGGACGTTCGCGTCGCCGGTGAGCACCAGCTGCACGCGCTTGCCCCCGATCTCGAGCGAGGCGACGCCAGGGGAGGGGAGACGCTGCTCGAGCCAGGGCAGCGCGGAACCGACGGTCACCTCGGTGGGCCGAGCGGTCCAGGTGCCGGTGAGCACGAGCCCCGGGTCGTAGGGATAGGTGGGGACCTCGGAGAACGTGGTGCGTCGGGGCGCAGCCGGGTCCAGGAGGCGCAGCCCCGTGCGGCCGCCGCGACGGATCACGTCGATCTGCACGTCCGCGCCGTACCGCGCCACGCGCACATCTCCGGGAGTCGTGATCGTCGCGCGGTGCAGCTCGCCCTCGCGGGTCTCCTCCACCTCCGGTGACGACGCGAGGAGCTCGAGCTCCTCGCCCTGCCAGGTCACCGTGAGCTGATTGCCCGCGATCTCCCAGCTGCCGGGCACGTCGTCGAAGGACCGGGCCGCCTGCTCGGGATCCACCCAGTGCAGACCCACCTGGGCGAGGATCCCGTGAGGGTCGGCGAGGGAGCGGTGGCGCCGGCTTCGGAAGTCCGACCAGGAGGAGGGCGCGGTGCCGTGGTCGGTGATCTGGTCGGTGGTGCTCATGGCGTGCTCCTCGATCGTCGTGGTCTGCGAGGAGTCTTGCGCGGGGCGGGCACCGGCGTCGACCCCTGCGTCACAGGCGGTCACATCGATGAGAACGGCCTCATCCGGATCTTGGGCTGGTCTCATCCGGGCGGTGTTTCCTGAGGGCATCACAGAAACGGAAGCAGCCCGGAGCACGGGCCGACGGAGGAGAGATGACGATGCGGGCGAAGACGATCTGGACAGTGGCGGCCGGGACCACGGCAGCAGTGCTCATCCCGGGAGTGGCCTACGCGATGACCGCGGGCGGGCCCGTCGAGGGTGTGGACGACACCACCGTCGAGCAGAGCACCGTGCAGGCTGCCGAGCGTCCTGCCGAGGACGCCTCCACCCTCTCGGTGCCGAGTCCGGCGAGTGAGGACCTGGTGAGCGAGGGCGCAGTGAGCGAGGACCTGGCGAGCGCGGTGCCGCCCGTCGAGCTGATGCTGACGGCCAACAGCCCCGTCTCCGCGCAGACTGCGGTCTCGGCGCTCTCGGCGCAGTCAGCCCCGACGGCGGTGTCGGCGGTGTCGGCGCAGTCTGCGGTGTCCGCGCAGTCCGCTCGGTCGCCGGTGTCGGCGGTGTCAGCGCAGTCAGCTGTGTCCGCCCAGTCCGCCCCGTCGGCCCCGTCGGCCCCGTCGGCACAGTCTCCTGTGTCCGCTCAGTCGCCGGTCTCGGCGCAGTCGGCCCCGAGCCCGGTCTCGGCGGATTCGCCGCAGTCCCCGGACTCCGCGAACTGATGTCCTCAGACCGCCGCCACCTCTGACCGTGCCCAGGCCGTGACCTCACGCGCCAGGTCGCGGTCCAGCGCCGGGCCGGAGCGGCGCAGGAGCGTCGGCCGCCCCCGCAGCGCCCTGGGTCCGTCGGGACCGAGGTAGGAGCCGGGCGGGAGCGGCTGGGTCGCGGCGAACAGCACCGCGGCGGCGCCTCCCGTCGGCGGCATGGCGAATGGCCTGGTCACCTCGGTGACCAGCCGATCCAGACGGGCGGAGCCGGTCGCGTTCTGCAGGTTCGTGAGCACCCAGCCAGGGTGCACGAGCTGCAGGTCCACCGGCCCGCCCCGTTCCTGCAGCCGCTCGGAGAGCTCGCGCCCCCACAGCATCGTCACGAGCTTCGAGCGTCCATAGGCGGCGCGCAGGGACCAGCCGCTGCGGGAGAAGTAGGGATCGGACAGGTCGATCTCACCGAAGGCGTGCGCCTGCGAGGCCGTCACCACGACCCGCCCCCGCACCAGCGGCAGCAGCAGATCCGTCAGCAGCAGCGGCGCCAGGGCGTTCACTCCGGTCATCAGCTCGAAGCCGTCCGCGGTGAGCCCCCGGCGGCGGGTCACCAGTCCCGCGACATGGATCAGCAGATCGATCCCGCGGGCGTCCGTGAGCTCCGCGATCTGAGCGGCCGCGGAGCGGACAGAGGAGAGCTCCGCCAGGTCGAGCTGGACCAGGCGGACTGCCTCCTCCCGGCCGGTCTCGCGCACGATCCGGGACTGGACCACCTCACCTTTGGACCGGCTGCGCACCGCGAGGACCAGGTCCGCGCCCCAGCGGGCGAGCTGGAGCGCCGCCTCCCGCCCCAGGCCGTCGCTCGCTCCCGTCATCACGACGGTGCGCCCGCGCAGATCGGGTTCGTGCAGATGCTCCCAGGCCATGGCGTTCATCGCGCCATCGTAGGGGCGCGGACGACGTCGTGCTCCGCGTACGATGACGGCCAAGAACCCCTTCCGACCTCCTCAGAGGAGATGGCAATGATGGCTCAGTACACCGGTGTCGCAGTCAGCCCTGGCCGGGTGATCGGCACCATCCGCGCGATGGCGCCGCCGGTCGCCGAGCCTTCGTCCGGCGACACCCTTGCCGAAGGTGCGGACCGCGCTGCCGAAGCCGAGCGGATCCCGGCCGCAGCCGCCGCCGTGCAGGCCACCCTGATCCGGCTCGCCGAGCGCGCGGCGGGGGACGGGAAGAAGATCCTCGAGGCCACGGCGCAGATGGCCGCGGATCCCTCACTCACCCAGACCGCCCAGGGCTTCGTCCTCACCGGCGGAAAGACCCCGGAGCGGGCCGTGTGGGAAGCCGGTGACCAGGTCGCCAGCATGCTCGAGGGGCTCGGCGGGTACATGGCCGAGCGCGCCACCGACGTGCGCGACGTGCGCGCCCGCATCGTCGCCGAACTGCGCGGCGAGCAGGCCCCCGGCATCCCCGAGGTCGACGAGCCCTTCGTGCTCACCGCCATCGACCTCGCCCCCGCGGACACCGCCACGCTCGATCCCGCACGCGTGATCGCGCTGGTCACCTCCGACGGCGGCCCCCAGTCGCACACCGCGATCCTCGCCCGTCAGCTGGGCCTGCCCGCGATCGTCGCGGCCAAGAGCATCCACGAGTTCGCCGACGGCACCGAGGTGTTCGTCGATGCCGGGCTCGGCACCATCACCGATGAGGTCACCGAGGAGCATCATCGGTTCGCCGCGGCCTGGACCGAGCTGCAGAAGAATCCGCTGAGCTACGAGGGCGGCGGCGGAGTGCTCTCCGACGGGACCCGGGTGCAGCTGCTGGCCAACATCGGCGGCGCCAAGGACGCAGAGAAGGCCGCCGCCGCGAACGCCGACGGGGTGGGCCTGTTCCGCACCGAGTTCCTGTTCCTGGACCGTGAGGACGAGCCGTCCGTCGAGGAGCAGACGAAGGCGTATGTCGAGACCTTCGCGCACCTTGCCGGCAAGAAGGTCGTGGTGCGCACCATCGACGCCGGCGCGGACAAGCCCCTGCCCTTCCTCACCGACGCCGACGAGCCGAATCCCGCTCTCGGGGTGCGCGCTTACCGCACCTCCTGGGAGAAGCGCTCGGTGCTCACCAACCAGCTCGACGCGATCGCGGCGGCCGCGGCGCAGTCCGAGGCCAAGCCCTGGGTGATGGCCCCGATGATCGCGACGGTCCCGGAGACCGAGGACTTCGTGGCGATGTGCCGGGAGCGCGGGCTCGAACCGGCCGGCATCATGGTCGAGACCCCGGCGGCCGCGATCACCGCGGATCGTCATCTCAGCGCCTGCGACTTCGCCTCGATCGGCACCAACGATCTCACGCAGTACACGATGGCCGCCGATCGTCAGCTGGGCTCTCTGGCGCATCTGAACAAGCCCTGGCAGCCGTCCGTGCTCTCGCTGGTCAAGGCGACCTGTGAGGGGGCGCGGAGCGCCGGAGGGGATCCGGAAGCCTTCGGTGAGAGCGCGAACAAGCCCGTCGGCGTGTGCGGCGAGGCGGCCGGTGACCCCGGCCTCGCGGTGGTGCTGGTGGGCCTCGGGGTGAACAGCCTGTCGATGACCCCGCGCTCGCTGCCGGCGGTCGCGAAGGTGCTCTCCACGGTGACGCTCGAGCAGGCGAAGGAGCTCGCAGCGAAGGCCGTCGCCGCACGCACCGCGGAGGACGCGATCAGCACCGTCCGCGCCGGCCTGCCGATCCTCGGCGAGCTCGGCCTGTGACGCGCTGATCTGCTCTCTGCAGGACGAAGGGCGCCCCACCAGGATCGGTGGGGCGCCCTTCGTCGCTGTGCGCGGCCTGCTCACGCCTCGGCGTCGAGGTCCTTCTCCAGGAGTGCGGCGAGTGCGTTCACGGACTCCTCGGCGCCGTCGCCCTCGGCCCGCAGGGTCACCTCGTCGCCGTTGCCGGCCCCGAGGGTCATAAGCATCAGCATGCTCGATGCCTGCACGGCGCTGCCGCCGGCCTTCTCGATGGTCACGCTTGCGGGCTGCTCCGCTGCGGCCTGGGCGAAGATGCCGGCCGGACGGGCGTGGAGCCCGGAGGAGCTGGCGATCTTGACGGTGCGCTCTGCCATGGTGTGTGCCTTTCGTGGGGTCACGTGTGTGTGGGGAATATACCGTGCCCAGATGGGCAGGGCGGGGTGGACCGGACGGGTGCTCAGCGCGTGGTGCGTGCAGCGATCAGTGCACGCACCTCGGGGAACAGCGGATGGGTGGGCTCGAGGCCGGTGATCTCCGCGGCGGCGGCGTCTGCATCGCCTCCTCGCAGGATCTCCTGCAGGCGGTCCACCTCCTCGTCCCCTTCCGGGGTGAAGGCGAGTGCCGCGCCGAAGGCGGCCAGCAGGCCGTCATGCTGCATCCCCCGCTCGGCGAGGGCGGCCGCCGGGCCGACGATCCGGTCCTCGCGGGAGAGCTTGCGCAGCGGCGCCCTGCCCACGCGCTCGACGGGGTCCGGCAGCGAGGTGTTCGCGAAACGGCCTAGCACCTTGTTCCGGTAGGAGGCCATCTCCTCCTCGGAGAAGCCGTGCACGGCCACCAGCAGCGAGGAGGTCTCGGCGAGCACCGATTCGACCTCGACCGCGACGGCAGGATCCGAGATCGCTTCCGCGATCGTCGCGTGCCCTGCCGCCCAGCCGTGCCAGGCGGTGGTGGCATGGCCGGTGTTGACCGTGAACAGCTTCCGTTCGATGTACGGCCCCAGGTCATCGACCCAGGTGATCCCCGGGACCTCGAGCTCGTGACCGTTGAAGGGGCCGCGCTCGACCGCCCACTCGTAGAAGTCCTCGACGGTGACGTCCAGACCTGCGCCTTCCGCCTGGACGGGCACGATCCTGTCCACTGCGGTGTTCGCGAACAGTGCCTTCTCCTCGAGATCGTCGCCCTGATAGGCGTTGCGGATCTCCTGCTCGAGCAGATCCGTGGCATTGATCGCGTTCTCGCAGGCCAGCACCGCCAGCGGCGGTGCCCCGGCGGGGCGGGCAGCGATCCCGGCGGCGATGTTCGGCGCCACGAACCGCAGGATATGGGCACCGACGGCGGTGGTCACCAGGTCCGCGGAGGCGATCTCCTCGGTCAGGGTGTCCGGGTCCTGTGCCGAGTTGATCGCACGGAATCCGTCGACCGTGGTGCTGGTGGGCTGCTGGCCCACGGTGCGCACCTGGTAGGAGTCCGCCTGCGACGCGCGCCGGCTGGCGCGCTGCGACCGATCGGGGCCTACCCCGGACATCGTGCTGAGGGGTGCTCCGGCGGCGTGGGAGCAGTCTAGACCGGAATCAGGCGTTGTCAGTGGTAGCAGAGGGGATGGCGTCCTCGGGATGCTCCGTGCTGCGGGTGGCCCTCCACCGGCGATAGGACAGCAGCGTCAGTGCGATCACGATGGTCCAGGAGATCGCCACCACCGCACCGGAGGCGATGCCCGGCTCGACCAGGAACGCTCCGACGGCGATGAGGGAGATCTGACCCGGCAGCGCCGAGAGCGCAGTGGCGATGAGGAAGTCGCGGCTGCTGATGCCCAAAGCGCCGCTGCCGTAGTTCACCGGCCAGTAGGGGATGCCGGGCATCAGTCGCAGCGTGCACACCGCATAGAACCCGCCGTTCTCGAGGCGGTCCTCGACCAGCTCCGCGTGCGATCCGAGAGCGCGCATCACCGTGTCCCGGCCCAGGCCCCGCGCCACCCAGTAGCCGCCCCAGCAGCCGAGCGTCACCCCGATCATCGACAGCACGGTGCCACCGGGCACCCCGAAGAGCATCCCGCCGGCCACCGCCATGATCGTCACCGGGATCGGTGTCAGGGCCACCGCCGCGTAGAGCGCGATGAAGGCGAGCGGACCCCAGGCACCGAGCTCGGCGATGTCCGCGCGCAGCTCGTCCACGGACGGCAGGCGCACGTTCAGCGCGAGCCACACCATCACCAGCACGGCGAGCACGAGGGTGACGTTGCGCAGCACGGAGCCCCAGGGCACCCCGCCGCGCGTGCGGGCAGGGCCGTCGGAGACTTCGGGGGTCTCGCCGGTCTCGGGATCGGGACGGTCTGGCATCCCGCGATCCTAGAGGCTCGGCAGCCGCTCAGCGCTCCGTGGGCTCGACCCGGGCCTCCCCGGCGCGCACGGCCAGCGGCAGGTGGTTGCCCGCCGGCGGGCGCGGACAGGTGCCCCAGGCGCTGAAGGCGGACGGGAAGTTCAGGGAGAAGTTGAGATCCACGTGCACCCGGTCGCCGTCCAGCTGTGCGCTGACCTGACGCCAGTGGGCGCTCTCGGAGCCGGAGGTCTCGTCGGTGAACAGGATGCTGGATTCGCCGGTGAGCACGAGATCCACCTCGGTGCCGGCGATCTCGAGGGTCACGACCCCGGGGGAGGACAGCTCCTGCTCGAGCCACGGCAGCGCCGAGCCGACTCGCACCGTGGCGGGCTGGGGCCGGAAGGTCCCGGTATGCACAGAGGCGGGGTCGTAGGGAAAGGTCGGCACCCCGTCGAAGGCGGCCAGTCGTGGCGCCGCCGGGTCGAGCAGGCGCAGGCCGATCCGCCCGCCCCGACGGATCACATCGATCTGCACGTCCTCGCCGAAGCTCGCCAGGCGGACGTCACCCGCGGAGGTCACGGTCGTGACGACGACCCCGTCATCGGCGCGGACGCCGATCTCCGAGGAGTCGGCGAGCAGCGTGAGCTCCGTGCCTCCGAAGCGCACGACCGGTCGATCCTCGACGATCTCCCAGCTGCCGGGGACCTCGCCGAGATGCTGCGGCCCGGCCGACGGGTCGATCCAGTGCAGCGCGACCTGGGAGAGGATGCCGTGGCGTGCGGCCAGGGATTCGTCCCGGCGGCGCCGGAAGTTGGTCCAGGAGGCGGGGACGTCGGCCCGCTCGGCATCGGCCCGCTCGGCGGCGGCGGTCGGGGTGTGCTGCGTCATCGGGCTCTCCTCGGTCAGGGCGGTGGCGCGAGTCTCCTCCTCGTCGCGGGGTCCTGGCGAGCCTGCCGTGATCTGCGTTCACACGGCGGGGGACCCGCGCCGGGCCGGCCTCCGCCCAGGGCTGATCAACGCTGCCCTATCAACGCTGGGCCCCTCAACGCTGGGCCGATCAGCGCACAGCTAATGAGCGCACAGCTGATCAGCCCTGAACTGATCAGCGCAGGACTGATCAACCCAGAGCGGAGATGCTGGCGCCGCGCCACCGGCCCGGCGAAGACTCGCCACATGACCACCACCTCACCTCCAGCCACGACCACCGCCGCCCTCACCGACCGCATCGATCTCGGCCTCCTCCACCAGCGCGTCCTGCTGCTGGATCGGGAGCTCGATCAGGACAATGGCGCCCAGCTCAGCGCCGGACTGCTGCTCCTGGCCGCCGAGGACCCCGACAGCGACATCACGCTGCTGATCAACTCTCCTGGCGGGCTGGTGCCCGCCATGCTCGCGATCGGGGACCTCATGGACCTGGTGCCCTGCGATGTGCGCACCGTCGCTCTGGGCATGGCCTACAGCGCCGGCCAGTACCTGCTCACGCACGGCACCCCCGGCAAGCGGAGCATCCTCCCGCACGGGCGGGTGCTCATGCATCAGGGATCCGCGGGCTTCGGCGGCTCTGCAGCCGACATCGAGATCCAGGCCGAGGACCTGCGCGCGAACCGCGATCTGCTCATCGACATCACCGCAGAGCGCACCGGGCAGCCGCGAGAGACGATCGCCCGCGACTCGGAGCGCGACCGCTTCTGGTCCGCAGCCGACGCGGTCGCCTACGGATTCTGCGACCAGGTGGTCGCCGACCTCCGCGAGATCCTCCCGATGCGGTCCGCCACCACGACGACAGGACTCGGACGATGAGCAGCTACACCATCCCCAGCGTCATCGAGCGCACCGCAGGCGGCGGCGAGCGGACGGCCGACATCTTCTCCCGCCTGCTCAGCGACCGCATCGTCTACCTCGGCACCGAGGTGGACGACGGGGTGGCGAACACGATCATCGCCCAGGTGCTGCACCTGGAGAACGAGTCGCGGGACACCCCCATCCAGATCTACCTGAACTCCGCCGGCGGGGACGTGCAGGCAGTGCTCGCCATCCACGACGCGCTCGCCTATGTGCGCAGCCCGATCGCGGTGACCTGCGTGGGCCAGGTCGTCGCCGCGCCGGTGCTGCTGCTGGCCGCGGGAACTCCCGGGATGCGGGCCGTGCTGCCGCACTCGCGCGCGGTGCTGCGACCGCTCGAGGCCAGCGGACGCGGAGCGATCCCGGACCTGATCCTTGCCGTCGAGGAGGTCGAACGGGTGCGCCGCCAGCTGGAACAGCTGCTCGCAGAGTCGACCGGCCGCGACGCCTCGCAGGTGAGGCAGGACCTCGAACGCGAGCGGGTGCTGGATGCCGCGGCGATCGTGGAATACGGGCTCGCCGACGAGATTCTGCTCAGGCGGCCGACAGCATGACGTCGCGCGGGCGGAGCGGGCGGAGAGAGGGTCGGTGCCGTCCGCTGACGACGGACCTCGCCCCGAGCTCGAGCTCAGGCTCGATCTCGAGCTCAGGCGGCGCCGAGCGCGGAGCACGGGCGAGGTCGAGCAGGACGGGCCGGGCGTAGGGCTGGGCCGACGACCGGGCTGCGGGCGTGGCTGCGGGCAGAGCCGAGGACTGAGCTGAGGACCGCGCTGCGGACTGCGCTGAGGACCGAGCCGAGGGCTGTGCCGCTTCGGACATCAACTGGGCGGCCGTCACGCCGAGCGCTCCGCAGATCGCAGCGAGGATCTCGCTCGAGGCGTCCTTGCGCCCACGCTCGACGTCCGAGAGGTGCTGCATGCTCACCCCGGCCTGCCCGGCGACATCGGCGAGAGTGCGTCCGCGCTCTCGTCGGCGACGGCGCAGGGCGCCGCCGATCAGCTCTCGCAGCAGAGGCTCCAGCGTGGTCATGGGATGACGGTACGCCGCCTGCGACGACCCCGCCGGAGCCTCTGCTGTGGGCAGAACCAGGCTCCGGCGGGTTCAGAGGTCAGAGCTGTCCCTGCGCCTCCGTGCCTGCGGGGATGGGGGTCATGCGGGTGACCAGGCCCGGCTTCTCGACCAGGTCCGCCACATCGGCGCGCAGGATCTTGACCTCATCGCTGTCGCCGTGGATGTCGAGCGCCTCGACGGAGGACCACTTCTCGATCATCGTGATGGTGCCGTCCTCGGCGTCGTGGATCGCATAGAGCTCGCAGCCGTTCTCTCCGTGCACGGCGGCGATGCCGCGATGCATGGCCTCGGCCAGCTCCTGCTTCTTGCCGGGCTTGGGGTAGAAGATCGCGGTGACGACGACTGCGGTCATGGGGGGCTCCTGGTGCTGATCGGGGTGGGGTCCTGACCGCCCATCCTGCCCCGTCCGGCTGGGTGGCTCCACACCGTCCGAGCGCTGGGCGCTCAGCAGTACGCGATCGGCAGCCTCGGTCACCGGGCATCACCGGGCGTCACCGGGCGTCACCGGGCGTCACCGGGCGTCAGCGGGTGGGGGACAGACCCACCAGCTCGGCGCTGCGCTGCCACAGCCCCTCGGCGAGAGCGAGGTCGTCGGCCTGCGGGTTCACGCGCGTGGTGGGCCGGTCCTGGTCGTAGTAGCGCCCGGAGGTCCAGGTCGAACCCGGCACGCCGGTGAGGAACCAGGCCAGGGTCGCGCCGCCCTGTTCGGGGCTGATCATCGGTGCGAAGCGCGCGAGCGGCGACTGATAGAACCAGCGCATCGAACTCGCCGATCCGGCGGAGAAGCTCGTGCGCACCAGCCCGGGGTGGAATGCCGCGGAAGAGAGCCCTTGGTCGTGGAACTTCGCGTGCAGGCTGCGGGTGAACAGCACGTTCGCGAGCTTTGCATCCCCGTAGGCCTTGCGCGGGCTGTATCTCCGCTCGTTGCCGAGGTCGGAGAGGTCCAGGTGCCCGAACAGCCGGTTCGCCATGCTTGAGGTGTTCACGACCGAGGCGCCCCCGGGCAGCAGGCGTGGCAGCAGGAGAGTAGTCAGCAGGAACGGGGCGAGGTGGTTGACCTGGAGCGTCTTCTCGAAACCGTCGACGGTCGGGGTGCGGTCGCCGAAGATTCCGCCGGCATTGTTGGCGAGCACGTCGATGCCGTGCTCGGCGGTCGCCGCTGAGAGCTCCGCCGCGAGGCGGCGCACGTCATCGAGACGAGCGAAGTCGGCGATGAAGTGTTCGGCGTCGATCTCCCGCGCGACGGCCGCAGTCTTCTCCGGTGAGCGACCGACCACGAGCAGGCGGACGCCCGTGCCGGCGAGCTGACGGGCTGCGGCGGCGCCGATCCCGTCGGACGCGCCGGTGATGACGATGGTCGTCGGTGTCTGGGCCTGTGTTTGGGACGGCTCGCCAGTCGTTCTCCGACCCGACGCATTCTGGTGGCTGAGGTTCTTGCCCATGCGGGTCAGTCCTTGCTCGTGTCGTGGGTGGAGACGTCGCCCGAGTTCTCCAGGAAGCGTTCCAGCAGCTTCGCCAGCTGAGTCTGCTCCTCGCGCGTGAGCCGGGCGTCCAACAGTTCCTGCTCGGCGTTGACATGGGGGACCACGATCTCGTCGACCAGCTCCCGCCCAGCGTCGGTGAGGCGCACCAGCACGCGGCGCCGGTTGGAGGGGTCCATCGTCCGCTGCAGCAGCCCTTTGTCCTCCAGACGCTGCAGGCGGTTGGTCATCGCGGCGCCGGTGACCATGCTCGAGGCGGCCAGCTCGCCAGGGGTGAGGGTGAACGGGGACCCGGACCGTCGCAGGGCGGCGAGGGTGTCGAATTCCCCGCGATGCAGGCCGACGCCCCGGAACGTCGCCTGCAGCGTGCGGCCGGCAATCTCGTCGACCCGCGAAAGGCGTCCGATCACCCCCATCGGGGTGGCGTCGAGATCCGGTCGCTCCCGGGCCCACTGGGCGAGGAAGTCGCTCACGCGGTCTGCCATGTCATTCCCTCCTGGCGCGGATGGATCGCTCGCGGTGGGGCCAGCGTGAGCGAACCTTCGACATCTAACTGTTTGACGGGACTCTATCGCAGGCATACATTCTCAACCATGAAACAGTTAGACATCGAAAGATCGCGGGGCGGGAATGCTTCCGCGAGTGGCACGCCGTCGGCACCGCGCCCTGGGTCGGCCGCCGCGCTGACTGTCGCGCTGACGGCGATCGCCCCGATCACCTGGGGGACCACCTATCTCGTCACCACCGAACTGCTGCCTCCGGATCATCCCCTGTGGTCCGGGGCTCTGCGCGCTCTGCCGGCAGGCCTGCTCGCCCTCGCGCTCGGCCGCGCCCTCCCGCACGGCCACTGGTGGTGGCGCTCCCTGCTGCTGGGCACGCTCAACATCGGCGCCTTCTTCCCGCTGCTGTTCCTCGCCGCCTACCTGCTGCCCGGGGGAGTGGCGGGAGTCTTCGGCGCCACCGGGCCGCTGCTGGTCGCGGTGCTCGCCGCTGTCCTGCTCCGGGAGCGGCCGACGGTGCGTCGGCTGATCTGGGGAGTCCTGGCTGTGCTCGGAGTCGCAGCCACGGTGCTCGGGCCCGATGCCGCGCTCGATTCGCTCGGCATCCTCGCGGGCATCGGTGGCGTGGCTTCGATGGCGGTGGGCACGGTGCTGTCCAAGCGGTGGCGGCCACCCGTCGGCCCCATCGCCTTCGCAGGCTGGCAGCTCACCGCTGGCGGCCTGATCATCCTCCCTCTCGCCCTTGCCGTCGAAGGCACGCCGCCGGCGCTCGACGCGCAGGCGACGATGGGCTATGCCTGGCTCGCGCTTGTGGGAGGGCTTCTCGCCTACGTGCTGTGGTTCCGGGGCTTGGGTCTGATGCCAGCGGGGAGCGCTGCGTTCCTCCCGGTGCTCTCCCCACTCGTTGCGGCTGTGCTCGGCTTCCTCGTGCTCGGCGAGCAGCTCACGGCCGTCCAGCTGGGCGGCTTCGCCCTCGCCCTGATCGCCGTGGTCGCAGCCCAGGGATCCCGTCGAGCGCGGGAGATGTCGCCATGAGGATCCTCGGTGCCGACGGCGCCTCGCCCCTGCGAGAGCAGGGCGGAGGCGGACGGTGCCCTGGGAGGTGAGGCCTACGCCGACTTCTTCGAGCGCTCCGCCGACGAACCGGAGGACTTCTTTGCAGCCTTCTTGGCCTTCGGAGCCTTGGTCTTCGTGCCTGTGCTCTTGGCCGAGGACCCGGACTTCTTCGAGGAGCCGGAACTCTTGGAGGCGCTGGACTTCTTGGAACCGCCGGACTTCTTGGAACCGCCGGACTTCTTGGAGGCACCGGAACTCTTCGCGCTCGACGCCGTGGAGTGCGAGGACTTCTTCGCCGAGTCCGACTTCTTCCGCGTCGGGCCCGACCCCTTCTTCTCCGTCTCGTCCTTCTGCTGTGCCGGCGATGATCCCGATCCGCGGCGCTTCTGCACGCTGCGTTCCAGTGCGTCCATCAGGCTGATGACCTTCCCGCCGCCGCCAGCCGCGTCGGCCTCGTCTTTCGAGCTGTCCTTCCCGAAGGTCGCGTCGGTGTCCACGGAGTCTCCCTGCTCGAGCTTGGCGTCGACCAGCTCGCGAAGCTGCGCCTGGTACTCGTCGGTGAACTGCTCAGGGTCGAAGTCATCGCTGAACTGCTCGACCAGGGACGCCGACATCGCCAGCTCCTTGCTGCTGATCTTCGACTTCTTGGGGCCGAAGTCGACCTCCTTGAGGTCTTTGGGCCAGCGCAGGGTCTGCAGCGCGAGCAGGTCCCCGTGGATCCGCAGCACCCCGAGGCGGGTCTTGGTGCGCAGGGTGAAGGTCACGACAGCGGTCCGCTCCGTCTCCTCCAGCGTGCGCCGCAGCAGCACATACGCCTTCGCGGAACGCCCCACCGGCTCGAGGAAGTACGAGGTGCCGAGCAGGATCGGATCCACCTGATCCGAAGGCACGAACTGCACGACGTCGATCTCGTCGTTGTCCTCCGCCGGCAGCGCGTCCAGCTCCTCGTCGGTGAGCACCACCGTTTTGTCGCCATCGTCGTAGGCCTTGTCGATGTGCTCGTAGTCGATCTCTCGGCCGCACACCTCGCAGGTGCGCTGATACCGGATCCGCCCGTGATCCTCATCGTGGACCTGATGGAAGGAGATGTCGTGCGAGCGGGTGGCCCCGTAGAGCTTCACCGGCACGTTCACCAGTCCGAAGGTGATCTCACCGCTCCAGATTGCGCGCATGCCCCATGACATCACGGAGAACCGGCGGTGACCAGGAACGAGCGGTCGGACGGTTGTGCACCTATGGGAGATGAACGATCCCGGGGCGTGACGAATGCGGCGATCGGGGGCACAGTGGGCCCATGGCCATCCCCGCACAGCACGTCGAGGTGGACGGACGGAGGGTGAAGCTGTCGAACCTCGACAAGATCCTCTACCCCTCCACGGGCACCGCCAAGGGCGAGGTGATCGACTACTTCCACCGCATCGCGCCGCTGCTGATCCCGCAGGCCGCGCGTCGTCCCGCGACGCGAAAACGGTGGGTCGACGGGGTCGGCACCACCGAGCGGCCCGGCAAGGCGTTCTTCCGCAAGGATCTGGAGGATCACGCACCGGACTGGGTGCCGCGCGCCGAGATCCGGCACAGCGAGGCCACCGCCACCTACCCGCTGGTGGACGAGGTCGCGGTGCTGGTCTGGCTCGCCCAGCTCGCAGCCCTCGAGATCCATACCCCGCAGTGGCGCTTCGACGAGCACCTCGAACCCGCAGGTCCCGACCGGATGGTCCTGGATCTCGATCCCGGAGAAGGCGCAGGGCTGGCGGACTGCGCTCTCGTGGCGGGATGGTGCCGCGAGATCCTCGCCGATATGGGCCTGGACTCCTATCCCGTGACCTCCGGATCCAAGGGGATCCATCTGTACGCGCCGCTGGACGGCAGCAGCACGGCCGACGAGATCGCACAGGTCGCGCATCAGCTGGCCCGGGCTCTCGAGCAGGACCACCCCGAGCAGGTCGTGAGCGAGATGAAGAAGTCATCGCGCCGCGGCAAGGTGCTCGTGGACTGGTCGCAGAACAACGGGCAGAAGACCACCATCTGCCCGTACTCGCTGCGAGGAAGACTGCGGCCCACCGTCGCCGCCCCGCGCACCTGGGAGGAGATCGAGGACCCCGGCCTCGAACAGCTCGAGATGGCCGAGGTGCTCGAGCGGCTCGAGGAGGGCATCGACCCGATCGCACCGCTGGGCATCGCGGCCGCAGGGAAGGCACCCGCGGTAAAGCGCGCCCGGGACCGGCTCGAGGTGTATCGCTCGAAGCGGGACCCGGAGAAGACCCCCGAGCCCGTCCCCGCGCCGAAGCGCGACCCGGACACCGGCTCCGCAGCTGCACAGGAGGCGCTCGAGGCTCTGCACTCCGAGGAGCCGATGTTCGTGATCCAGGAGCATCACGCCTCACGCCTGCACTGGGACTTCCGTCTCCAGCACTCCGGGGTGCTGGTCTCCTGGGCGGTGCCGAAGGGCCCGCCGCTGGAGACGGACCAGAACCGGCTCGCCGTGCAGACCGAGGACCATCCCCTCGAGTACGGCACCTTCGAAGGCACCATCCCCGCACAGGAGTACGGCGGTGGGGAGGTCGCCCTCTGGGATACCGGCACCGTCGAGATCGAGAAATGGCGCGAGGGCAAGGAGGTGATCGTGGTCTGCCACGGTCGCCCGGACGGCGGCCTCGGCGGGGTTCCGCGACGCTATGCCTTCATCCACACCGGCGGGATGGGCGGATCAGGGAAGTCCGCCGCCGCGAAGGAGAAGGCGGCGGCGAACTGGCTGCTGCACCTCATGAAGGACCAGCCCGACGGTGACGGCGACAGCGAGGGCGGAGAGGGCGGCGGGTCTGCACCCCAGAGCGCGCCGACCACGCGGTCGCGGAAGCCTCCGCGGCGCAGCGAGGACGAGGAGCCGGCCGGGTCGAGCGCGGCCGGCATGGGAGAGCCGCTCTCACCGATGCTCGCGACTCTCGGCACTCGAGGCGACATTCGCCAGGAGGACGAGTGGGCCTTCGAGATGAAATGGGACGGGGTGCGCGTCATCGCGACCGTCACCGAGGGTGCCGTGCGGCTGACCAGCCGTGGCGGCAACGACCTCACCGCGACCTTCCCCGAGCTCGCGGAGCTGCACGACGCCGTGGACCCGGAGCTCAGGGTCGCTGGCGAGACCGTGCTGGATGGGGAGATCGTGGCGCTGGATGGGAGCGACCGGCCGTCCTTCTCCCGGCTCCAGCAGCGACTCGGGCTGACCCGCGAGCGCGACGTCGCCCGAGCGCGGGAGGAGGTCGAGGTCCACGTGATGCTGTTCGACCTGCTGGTCCGCGGCGGTGAGTCGCTGGTGCGAGCGTCCTATCTGGAACGCCGGGAAGCGCTGTTCGACGCCGTCAGCGTGACCGAGCACGTCCAGCTGCCCCACGCCGACCACGGTGACGTCGAGCATGCGATCGAGATCTCCCAGCAGCTGCAGCTCGAAGGGGTGATGGCGAAGAAGGAGAGCGGCATCTACCAGGCCGGGAAGCGCTCGCGCACCTGGATCAAGCTCAAGAACGCCCACCACCAGGAGGTCGTGGTCATCGGGTGGCGACACGGCAAGGGGGAGCGCTCTGGGACCCTCGGCTCCCTGCTGCTCGCTGTCCCCGACACCGAGGGTGTCCTGCGCTATGCGGGACGGGTGGGCAGCGGCTTCTCGGGCCGAGATCTCGAACAGATCGCCACCGCCCTCCGCTCCCGGACCCGGAAGACCCCTGCGGCGAACAACGTGCCAGCAGCGGATCGCCGTGACGCCGAGTGGGTGCGCGCGGATCTGGTGGGCGAGGTGCAGCACGCCGAACGGACCGAGGACGGTCGCCTGCGCCATCCGGTCTGGCGCGGATGGCGCCCGGACAAGGAGCCCGCACAGGTGCGCTGGGAGGACTGAGGGCCTGGGGCCCCGGGGGCGATGCCGTCGCGATGTCCCGGACGTACGGTGGGTCACATCGGGGTTCGAGCACAAGGGTTCATGCCGTAGTCTTCTCGAAGTCGTCCACACGGCCCGGTCATATGGCAGGATCTGTGGAAGACACGCACGGCGCAGGATGCCTCCCTCGGAGGCGACCGACGACGGTCGCGCAGCACTTCCGACGAAATTGGGACTTCATTACCTCCTCCGCACCGCCTTTGTACGACGACGCTTCTGCGTCACACCTCACGATCGCGCCGATGACTGCCACCGCAGCCGTTGCAGCGCACCAGACCCTCTCCTGGCTCCGAGCCGATGACGACGTCCACGTCGCCACGCTCGCCGGAGAGTTCGCCGGCCATGTCGTCAGCACCTCCGCTGACGCGCCGGTCCACACGGCCTACGGGCCCCAGTTCGGCCGCATCGGCGACTTCGTGTCGCTGGCCGCGGCTCAGGCGGCCCTCGTGGCCGCACCCGCCCCCCAGAACGGCAGCGGTGACCGCATCGGTCGCCGTGACGCCAGGGGCACAACCCATCCGCGGCGGCGCCGTCGTCACGGATACCCGGGCCACGAATGTGGTTCACGACAACGAAGGAATATCGCCATGGCTACTGGCATCGTCACCTGGTTCAACTCCGACAAGGGCTACGGCTTCATCGCCCCCGAGGACGGCTCCGCCGATGTGTTCGCTCACTTCAGCGCCATCGCCGGCACCGGCCGTCGCGACCTCGAGGAGAACCAGCGCGTGGAGTTCGAGACCGAGCAGGGCCCCAAGGGTCTGCAGGCAGTGAACATCCGCGCCCTCTGAGCGCTCCGGCCGATCTACGTATCGGCCGCATGACCTCGACGCCCGTCGGGTCCGGCTTCGGCCGGGCACGGCGGGCGTCGTGCTGTCACCAGGTCACGACGTGGCGCCCTGCCTCGCAGACCTTCTCGGTTCCGGGCAGGAGCACCCGTGCACGGGCTCCCTCAGGGACCACCAGCGTCATCACGCGCTCCTCGCGGACCACCTCGATCACGATCTCCCCGAGATCCGTCTCGCGGGAGAAGGCGATGTGGGCCACCGGCACCCGCGGATCGGGCTCGACCACGAAGTCCCGCCATCCGTCGGGCCCTCGCCGCAGCCCCACCACCCATTCATGGAGCCAGGTCGCGGGGGTGCCCATGAAGTAGTGGGAGCAGGAGCGGGGGTTCTCCCACATCTCCATGAAGGTCGAATTCCCCGCCTCCAGCCACGCCTTCCATCCCGGCGCGGTCGGCGAGTTCAGCACCCGCCAGGCCAGCTCGCCATGACCGTGCGCCGACAGCACCGGCAGCAGGAAGCGCACTCCGATGTGCCCGCAGTCGTGGTGATCCCCGCGCGCCTCGATATCCGCCACCAGATTCGCCACCACCGCCTCGACGTGCTCGGGCGGGACCGTCCCGAAGGCAAGGGGCAGCAGGTTGCTGGTCTGGCGGTAGGCGGGTGCGGCAGCGCCCGCAGGGCCGGGAGAATCCGCAGTGTTCGCCCTCCCGCCCTCGGCGCGAGTGCCGGAATCTTCGGGAGCGGCGGAATCCTCTGGAGCGGCGGAATCCTCTGGAGCGGTGGAATCTTCTAGAGTGCCGGGATCGCGGTAGCGACCCGCGACGGGGTCGAGGAAGACGGCGTTCACCGCCTCCTCCAGCGCGGTGGCGTCGGCCCGCAATGCTTCCGGATCCGGCACCCCCTCGATGCTCTCGCCGCTCGCGGTCCAGGGGTCACCACCCGCACCGCCGCTCTCGAGCGTGGCCAGGTCCACCGCATGGGCGAGGGAGCGCAGGGCCCTTGCCACGAACAGCGAACCGGACAGGCGCTTGTCCTCCGGGGCAGGGCCGGGGCTGCCCGGGCTGAGGTAGTCGCCGAGCACCCCCGAGATCAGCCCCTCCTGGTCACGTCGGGAGAGCTCATGAGCGAGATAGCTCGCCGCCGCTGGACCGTGCAGCGCGACCAGCCCCACCTCGCCGTACTCGGTGACCATCTCGTCCAGTAGCGTCGGCAGCAGGCAGGTCCACTCCGGGGCGGGCGAGAGCTCGTCATACCCCCAGTCCGGATTCGGCGAGATCACCGCGAGGGATCCGTCCGCCCGCTGCCCGTCGACCTGGTCCGCCAACCACTTGCGCAGCATCCGGCGCATATCGAAGCTCGTGGTCATCGCCGCGAGCGCCGTCAGCGCATCACCGGTCCACCCGTTCTTCTCCTGGATCGGGGTATCCGTGGGGACGTGATGCATGTTGTTCAGCAGGGAGGCGCGCATCGCCGCGTCGAACTGTTCGAGATACGGATCCGACGAGCTCAGCCTGCTGACCTCGCGAAGATCCGCATGGGCGAGGACCCCGGTGACCTGGAGCCCAGCCAGGTCGCCCGAGAGCGGTTCGAGCTGCACATAGCGGAACCCCTTGTAGCTGTGCCGCGGGGCGAAGGAACGTGCGAAGGCAGGCTGCAGCAGCACCCGGTCCTGCTGGAAGCGATCGGTGTGGATGTGCTGGTTCACGTCATCCACTGTGCCGTCGGCCAGGAGCTTCTCCCCGTGCCGTGCCACGAACTCGACCGGGGGCGCCCACGGCCCCACCTCAGCGGGGAGCGTGAAGCGGCACCAGCCGGCGATCACCCGTCCCATATCCAGCACCACCCGCTGCGGAGTGGAGGAGACCAGGGTCGGGAGGAGCTCCTCGCGCACCACCACGGGCTCCTGCACCTGGTGCACCAGCAGCGGTTCAGCAGACCTCTGCGCCCGGCGGGACCCGCTGCCGGGACGGTCCACCAGCACCGGCGCCCAGCCGGCATCGTCATAGCCCGGCAACCGCCATGCGGCCGGGTCCTCGGTGGGAGCGAAGGTCTCACCCTCGTACATCGAGTCGAAGACCACCGGGCCCGGCCGGGTGCGCCACCCTTCCCCGGTGGACAGCGCCCGGGTGGTGCCGTCGGCCAGATCGATCCGAAGCCGCGCCCAGGCCCGCACCGGGCCCCGCCAGGGCGCCAGATGCCAGCGCCATTCGTTCGGGGTGGTCGTCGCATGGAAGCCGCGGCCCAGTTCGATGCCGAGCACGTTCTCGCCGCGGGTGAGCAGCTCCGCAGCGTCCACCTCGCACACCTGCACCCGTCGGCGAGGATCCGTCAGCCCCGGGTCGAGCAGACCGTCGCTGATCGGAGCGCCGTTGAGATAGGCGCGGAAGGTGCCCAGGCCCGTCACCAGCAGCCGCGCCGCGACCGGCGGCGAGGCCAGCTCGAACGACATGCGCAGGAGCGGATTCTGCGGATCCTCACCGGGGGCGGTGATCCATCGGGCGAGGGCGGGGTCGATGTCCGGCATGCGGTGCCACCAGGTCCTTCGAGTCGTCGTCGACGGGTGCGGACAGTCTGGCACGCTCCCAGCGCGCTCCAGGCCGGAGCTGTCACCATGGCTCCATGACCCTCGAGCAGATCGGCCGCGAGATCACGGGCCGCCTCATGCCCGACGCTGCGCCCGCCACCGGCTGGTGGACACTGCTCGCGCTCGTCCTCGCACTGGTCGTCGTGGTGCTGCCTCCGCTGTGGAGGTTCGCCCGGCTCGCGGTGACGATCGTGCACGAGCTCGGCCACGCGGTCATCGGGATCCTGATGGGACGACGCTTCACCGGCTTCGTGGTCAGCGCCGACATGTCCGGTCACGCGGTCACCGTCGGCCCGCGGCGCGGCGTCGGCCGGGTGGCTTCCACCTGGGCCGGATACCCGGCCCCCGCCATCGTGGGCGCACTGCTGGTCCAGATCTCCCTGCACGGCTGGGCGCGCACCGCCCTCTCCATCGCTCTGGTGGTGCTCGTGCTCTCGCTGTTCTTCTCCCGCTCGCTGCACACCCTGGCCGCGGTGCTCGGCACTGCTGTGGGCGTCGGCGCCCTCTGGTGGTGGGGCAGTCCCGCGCTCGCCGCGCTGCTGACCCTGGCCACCGGGGTGTTCCTGCTGCTGGGTGCCTGGCGTCACCTGGGGGCGGTGATCACCGGCGGCGGTAGCTCCGACGATCCGGCCCAGCTCGCCCAGCTGACCCCGGTGCCAGCCTGGATGTGGACCGCGAGCTTCGCCCTCGTGCTCGGCGCCTGCAGCTGGTGGGCGGCCAGCACCCTCGCACCCTTCGTGCTGTGAGCGCGGGAGTCGGCGCCGGGACATGGGCGCGCCCGTGACAGTTCCGGCCCGGCGGCGGATGATCGGAGGCGGAGACCCCGAGCCCGGAGGTGGACGCCGTGGACGCCATGGAATGGACGAGCTGGCTCGCCCTGCTGGACGGGCACGACCATCTGATCGCCCGCGAGGTGATCCAGCGGGGGGTCGCGGCGGTGTTCATGCTCGCCTTCCTCTCGAGCTTCCACCAGTTCCCCGTGCTGCTGGGGGAGCGGGGTCTGCTCCCGGCGACTGAGTTCCTCGAGCGTGTCGGCGACCGCGCCGGGCCGACTCTGTTCCGCTGGCGCCGGACCCCGTACAGCGATCGCCTGCTGCGGGTGATGTGCCTGGTGGGCATCGTGCTCGGTGCCGCGGTGGTGGTGGGTCTGCCGCAGCAGGGGCCCGCATGGTCCATGATCGCGGTGTTCGGCGTGATGTGGCTGCTGTACCTGTCGATACATTCCGTGGGCCAGGTGTTCTACGGCTTCGGCTGGGAATCGATGTTGCTGGAGTGCGGGTTCCTGGTGGGCTTCCTCGGCTCCCACGCGGTCGCGCCGCCGCTGCTGATCCTGTTCTTCCTGCGCTGGATGCTGCTGCGCCTCGAGTTCGGGGCAGGGATGATCAAGCTGCGCGGCGACGAGTCCTGGCGGGACCTCACCGCGATGGATCATCACCACCAGACCCAGCCGATGCCCGGTCCGTTGAGCCGCCTGGCCCACCTCGCGCCGCGCTGGTGGCACCGACTCGAGGTGCTCGGCAGCCATGCCGTGCAGCTCGGGGTGATCTGGTTGATCCTGCTGCCGCAGCCGTTCGCCTCGATCGCGGCGGTCGCGGTGATCCTCACCCAGCTCTTCCTCGTGCTGACCGGCAACTACGCCTGGCTGAACTGGCTGACGATCCTGGTCGCCTTCGCGGCGATCAGCGACTCGTTCCTGCGCTGGGCGACCGGCGGGCCCTGGCCGGGCTGGGGATGGCAGCATTGGCCGCGATGGCCGAGGAGCGGGGATCCCTTCGCAGCCGGCGCCCCGCCCGCCGTCGATGCCTCGCCGCTGTGGTGGCAGCTGCTGATCCTCGCCGTGTTCGCGGGGCTGCTCGTGCTCTCGTGGAAGCCGCTGCGCAACCTCTTCTCGTCCCGGCAGCTGATGAATGCGAGCTTCAACCGCTTCCACCTGGTCAACGCCTACGGGGCTTTCGGATCGATGACGGAGAGACGCTTCGAGGTGGTCATCGAGGGCACCCGCGCCCCGGACCCGGACACCGCTGACGAGGAGGAATGGCTGCCGTACGAGTTCAAGGGCAAGCCCGGGGACGTGCGCCGGCGCTCCAGGCAGTTCGCGCCCTATCACCTGCGGTTGGACTGGCAGATGTGGTTCCTGGCGCTGCGTCCCGGCCCGCAGGCCTGGTTCGTGGCGCTGCTCGAGAAGCTGCGCAGCGGCGACCCCGGCGTACGGCGCCTGCTGCGCACCGATCCGTTCGAGGGTCGGGCGCCGACGGGGATCCGGGTGCGGTACTTCGAGTACCGCTACGCACGGCCGCCGGAGCGGCGGGGGAGCGGTGCGTGGTGGGTGAGGACCGACCTGGGGGTGATCGCCAGACTGTGATCGGCAGACTGTGATCAGCAAGGGGTGATCGCGAGGTGGTGAACACCGGGGTCTGTGCGCCGGACTGCGAACGCCTGGCTCGCAGCGCGCTGGACCGGTCGCGACGGGATGCGGTCAATGCGTAGGCTGGCCCCTGCTGCATCCGACCGTTCCCGAGGAGCCCCATGTCCGCGATCGCCATCCCGGCCCGCCGCCCTGTCCTGGCCGACGCCCTGGCCCCGCACCGCACCCGCCTGCAGGACGCCGGCCTGGTGCTCGCGGGCGCCGGCATCGTGGCCCTGCTCGCCCAGGTCACGATTCCGCTGCCGCTGGTGCCGATCACCGGTCAGACCCTCGGCGTCATCCTCGTCGGCGCCGCGCTGGGCTCCCGCCGCGGCGCGACGGCCCTGCTCACCTATCTGCTGGTCGGGCTGGCAGGTGCGCCGGTGTTCGCCGAGTTCACGGGCGGGCCGGCCGCGGTCCTCTCCCCGAGCTTCGGGTTCATCCTCGGCTTCGTACCCGCCGCCTTCGTGGCGGGCTGGTTCGCCGAGCGCGCCTGGGACCGCAAGCCGTTCCTCGCCATGGCCGGCTTCGTCGCCGCGAGCGTGGTGCCGTTCCTGCTCGGTGTGCCCTACCTCGCCATGATCCTCAACGCCGTGATGGGTGCGGAGCTGGGCCTGGGCGGCATCCTGGCCGCCGGGGTGTGGCCGTTCGTCGCCGGTGGCCTGGTCAAGGCCGGTATCGCCGCCGTGCTGATCCCCGCCGCCTGGCGCGGGGTGCGCTCGCTCGACGAGCGCCGCTGACGTGACGCGGCGCCGCTGACGTGACGCGGCGCCGCTGACGTGACGCGGCGCCGCTGACGCGACGCGGCGCCGCCCGGACGGGGGAGTCCTCAGCCGGGGGAGTACCCAGCCGGGGGAGTGCCTAGCCGGCGGAGTGCTCAGACCGCGAGCGTCGCCGCTCGCACCAGCAGCGCCACGAAGACCAGTGAGGGCAGGAAGCCCACGCTGAGCCAGAGCTTGCGGTAGGACAGGATCGCGAGGAACTCGCGCAGGGTGGCGCTGGGCACGAAGTAGAACGCCGTCGGCCCTCCGATCGCTTCATCGGCGTACCCGAGCGACCGAGCGAGCAGAGCGGCACGGAACGCGTGATACCTGCTGGTGGAGACGACGTACGGGCCCTGATGACCGGCTTCGTCGAGGATCTGGTGCGAGAAGCGCAGGTTCTCCGCGGTCGTGCGGGACGCGGCCTCGACCCGGATCCGCTCCGCCGGCACCCCCACCTCCTCGATCAGGTACTCCGCCATCGCCTCGGCCTCGGCGCGCGGCTCATCGTCGCCGCGGCCGCCCGAGGGCACCAGCAGAGGATCCAGCCCGGCGCCGAGCAGCCGCTCGCGCTCTGCAACTGCGCGGTCCAGCCGGCTGCGCAGCAGCTTCGGGACCTTGCCGTCGATCAGCCCGGAGCCGTGGATGATCACGCCGCTGGTCGCCAGCTGCCGCGGGAACAGCTGGTACGGGATCGAGGCGCACAGGAACACAAGGAACGCCAACCCCACATGGAGGGCGAGCAGAGCCAGCAGCGCCCCGGCGCCGAGGCCCAGCGGGGTCATCGTGAGCACCGCTGCCGCGGAGCCCACCGGCGCTCCCAGGAGTGCCAGTCCCGCCAGCGCAGAGAGCAGGTTGCCCAGAGAGCGTCCCTCCTTGCGCACCATCGTCAACCCGTTCCAGACCAGGAAGACGCCCAGGACCAGCACGCCCAGCAGCGCCACGCCAGCCCCGACGAGCACCAGCAGATCGCCCAGGGGCAGCGCGGTGGAGACCAGGCGAGCCAGCGTCGAGAGGCTCGAATAGAGCGCGATCAGCAGCAGCACCCCGTTGCGCACCCGTCGGCGATCCCGACGGAACACCAGCAGATACACCGCCCACCAGAAGGCGGTCCCGATCAACGCACCCAGCATCCGCGACTCCTCATATCGTCCTGGCACCCATCGTTCCAGGCTCTTCGCGGTTCGTGGTGAATGACCCTGCTGTGGCGGGTATTCACGCTACGGTTCTCGCGGCGCTGGTGAGCAGGATACGCGTCCGGTAGTTCTCCGCGTTGCGGAATCCGCGGCCGGTGCGTTTGATGTTCTTGATGCCGGTGTTGCCCGCTTCGACCTTCGCGGTGGTTGCGCCGGTGACGATGAGGACCTCGATGGCGTCCCACCAGGTCACGACGGTGTCGTAGAGCTTCGTGGCCTCGGGCATGTTCGCGATCTGGACGAAGTAGCCCATCCGCATCCGCTCCTGCCAGGCCTGGGCGAGAGTGTCGGTGGCCAGCAGGCGTCGGAGCTGCTCCTTGATGCCCCAGGAGGCCGAGAGCTCGTCGGTGGGGTCGTCGGTGCGGAACACCCTCTCCAACCGCTCCCACGCCCTCGGGGTCAGGGTGTCGCCGCCGCGCAGCAGCAGCATCCGGTGGGCCCAGGCCGGGTCGTCCTTGCGGCCCCGACGACCGCGATGGGTGCGGGCCAGGCGCTGCCTGACGGTGGTGACCATGTCGTTCCCGAGCTTGACCAGGTGGAACTTGTCGACCGAGACCGCGGCGCGAGGCAGCCAGGTCCGCAGCGCCTTGCGGAACGCGGCCGAGGGATCGATCGCGACGATCTCGATCCGCTCCCGCCACTGCTCAGAGCGCTGCGCGAGCCAATCCCCGACGGCCCTGGAGTCCCGGCCGTCGACGATGCCGAGGACCTGCCCGGTGGCCAGGTCGACCAGCGTCGTCATCCACGGCTCGAACCGTCTCCAAGCGCCCTCGTCGGTGCGGAACCAGCGCACTGACCGGTAGCGGTGCTCATCGACCCCCAGACGCCTGACCCGCACGTCGTCGACGTCAGGCAGGACCACTGCGGCGGCGCTGAGGGCGGCCTGGACCAGCCACCACGAGACGCCGTGGGCCCGGGCCACCTCGGAGGCTGCACGGCCGGAACGGATCACGGCAGAGACGACCTGGTCCCGCAGTCGGGTCGTCGAGCGTGCGTATCGCGGGATCTGCTCGGTGGCCTCGGCGAACGTGCCCCGGGCACAGGCCGGCTCCAGACAGAACCAGCGCCGCTTGGCCCACACCACCACCGCTGCGCCAGCGACGGGAACGTCCCGGACCTGCTGTGACCGGCGGGAATGGACCTTCGTCGCCAGCACGCCGCAGGACGGACAGCCCGGCGGGACGGTCGAGGCGATCACCACCCGCCGGCCCCCGTCGGGCAGGTCGACGGCATCGATGACGCGGTAATTGGGCAAGTTGAAGATCGTGCTCGCAGCATCACGCTGCGAACCAGTACTCTCGTGCACAGGCTCGTGGTCCTCTGAGATTCGGATGTCTTGACAACACCCATCACAGCAGGACCACGAGCCGTTCTACGTCAACGACGCGACGCTCCCCATCACCACGAACCGGGAAGAGCCTCGTTCCACGGCCCGCACACCGGCCGTGCCGCCGGGGCGGGTCCTGCACCGCCGACGCTGGTTCTACACTGAGCCGATGGGCGTCCACGAGGTTCCAGACGAGGTTCCAGACGAGGTTCCAGACGAGGGTCCAGACGGGGTTCCAGGCGAGGGCCCGGACAAGGTCTCGCCCGCCGCGCAGGAGCCGACCGCGGGGCGTTACCAGCGTGAGGAATCCGCGGCCGAGCGGCTGGATCGCAACTGGAACGAGCTGCTCCAGGAAATCCGGGGGCTGCAGACCGGTTCCCAGATCCTCGCAGCGTTCCTGGTGGTGCTGCCCTTCCAGTCGCGCTTCGAGGAGCTCGACCCGGTCCAGATCGGCTGGTATCTCGGACTGTTGCTGCTCGCTCTGCTGATCGTCGCTCTGCTGCTGACCCCGGTCGGGATGCACCGTCGACTGTTCCGCCAGCGGGCCAAGGACGAGATGGTCAAGACCGCCAACACGTTGCTGCACGCCGCCATCCTGCTGCTCGGGGTGCTGCTGAGCGCCGTGGCCGGCTTCGTGATCGATGTGGTGCTCAGCCGGGGTATCGCCGTGGGAGTCAGCCTGCTGCTGCTCGGCCTGATGGCCGCGCTGCTGATACTGCTGCCGCACCGGATCGCGCGGAAGACGCGGGGCTGAGACGAGGACCCGCGGCTCGGCGGGAACGCCGGGCTGCACCGCTGCCATACGCCGGAGGGCCGGTCCGCGCTGAAACGCGAACCGGCCCTCTGAGGATGCTGCGGGATCAGCGAGCCAGCGGCGCCGCGAACGGCGAGACGTGCTTCCCGATGTGGGCGGCGAGGACGTCGGTGTGCTGGGCCTGGTTCGCCGCGACGACTGCGAGGAAGCGGTCGTGGATCGAAGCGCCGGAGGCGTCCTTCCCGTTCAGCGAATCGCCATAGCCGACGTGCAGGATCTGGCGGGCGTCGTTCGAGCGGATCAGCTCCAGCAGGTCCACGCCCTCCAGCGACGTCGGGGTGCGATCCTCGTGGGCGGAGACCTGGTAGCTCGCGCGGGCCTCGACGTAGGAGGCGCGGGAGATGTCCCAGATGGCTGAGAAGAGCTCCGCGTCATGAGCGGCGACGATCTCGACGCCGCACAGGTAGCTGGTGCCGGAGGTCTTCAGGTGCACCAGGCCCTGGGTGGCCTCGACGCACAGCGGGTAGATCGAGAACTTGTCCGAGCCCGAGTGCAGCGAGATCTTGTAGCCGCCGAACTGCTGCGAGATCGCGTGGTGCGCCTCGAGGTTCGTGCGCAGCTCCTCGGCGTCACCCAGGAAGTCCAGGCCCTTCTCGAAGCCGTCCACGTAGCGGGGGGCGAAGCTGAACCAGGAGGCGCCCAGGCGCTTGAGCTCCGAGGCCATGTAGAAGTGCTCGAAGAAGGTGGTCAGCCAAGCGGTCTCGTCGACGGCGAACTCGATCTCGACCTCGTGCTTCGCGTTCTCGGTGACGTGGCGGTACAGGCGCATCGACTCCACGACCGCGCGGCCGTACTTCACGGCGGCGGTGAGGACGTCCTGCTCGGTGACCTCGATCTGCGAATGACCGACGTCCAGGGCCATGCCCACGTAGCGCTGCTTGAGAGCCTCGAGGGAGTCCTCGAGCTGGTCCCAGGGCAGCGCCGCGGCGTCGGCCTCGGAGACGCCGGCGGTGACGTCGGCGACCATGTCGCCCGGATCGAGGGTGAACATCACGAAGCCCGCGTCGAGGCCGCGGTCGATGCCCTCGGTGGTCTTGATGTGGTCGCAGTCGGCGCCGAAGCCGCTGTCCCAGCCGGCCTCGACCAGGCCGAAGATCGCGTCATCCATCACGGACTGGGCGTTGCGGCCCAGGCGGTCCATCTCGCGGATCGACTGCTGGGCGAGGACCGGCATCACGCCGGCGCCCTGGGTGGCGAAGGCGCGCGCCTGGCCGGGAGTGGCGAGGCCGGTGCGGTCGCCGGTGCCGATCGAGGTGCGGTGGCCGCCGATCTTCTGGGGGCGCAGCGCGGGGAAGGCGGCCTGCAGCGCCTTGGCGTTCGCGGTGGACAGGGGGCCGGTGAGCACGTGGCCCTCACCGGCTGCAGCGGCCTCGCCCTCGAAGGAGCTCAGCGCGGTCGCCGCGGAGGCGATGAGCTGGAGCGAGCGGGCAGAGCCGTCGTAGCGGATGCTCGCCTCGAGGGCGTCGTTGCGCAGGGTCATGAAGTTCTCCATTTCGGATGGGTGAGGGACGTCCGCTGTCCCGACGGCCACCATCGCCGTACATCGTAAACGATTGCATACATTTGGCCTGGGTGGAGGGCCATGTTTCGGCTATGCTCTCCGCAGTGACTGCAAACTTTGCAGGTCGCAGAGGAGGCGAGCATGGCGGTGACGCTCAAGGACGTGGCCCGGCAGGCAGGGGTCTCCATCGCGACCGCGTCCCGCGCCTTCCAGCGCCCCGAGATGGTCGGCGCGAGCTCGCTGGCCCGCATCCGAGCAGCTGCGGCCGACCTCGGGTACAGCCCCAATCGCACCGCCCGCGCGCTGATCACCGGCCGCGCCGGGGTGTACGGGGTGATCGTGCCCGATCTCGAGAATCCCTTCTTTCCTGCGGTGCTCAAGGGAGCCCAGGCGCGCGCCCACCAGCTCGGCGCCCAGCTGCTGATCACCGACGCGGGGGAGTCCCCGGACGGTGAGCTGCCTCTGGTGCGCACTCTCGCCCCGCAGGTCGACGGGATCATGCTGTGCTCGAGCCGGATGGATGAGGACTCCCTGCGCGAGGCCGCAACTCTGACCCGGCTCAGCCTGGTCAACCGGGTCTCGCCTCAGCTGCCCGGCGTCTACGCCGATCCCGAGCCGGGGATCCCCGCGGCGGTGCAGCATCTGCGTCGGCTCGGACACCGTCGCCTCGGATACGTGGGTGGACCCGCCGTCAGTCGTTCGGACCGGGCGCGCCGCTCCGTGATCAGCCGTATCTGCGCCGAAGCCGAGCTGGACTGGGTCGAGATCGGTCCCTTCCCTCCCACCGCGGACGGCGGCCGCGCTGCGGCCGAGGCGCTGCTGCAGACCGATGCCACCGCAGTGCTGGTCTACAACGACCTGATGGCGCTGGCGCTGATGGAGCGCCTGCGCAGCTACGGCGTGGACGTGCCTGGCCAGATCAGCGTGGTGGGCTGGGATGACATCCCGTTCGCCGCCATGGTCACCCCGGGCCTGGCCACCATCCGGGTGCCGCGCTACGACATGGGCGCGCGGGCGATCGAGATGCTCCACGAGGGCACCCTCCGGGAGGCGGACCCCGCACATCTCGGGCTGCCGACGCAGTTCGTCCCCCGGGCCTCCATCGCCCGGGCCGACGGTGCAGGTCTCAGCGGCCTCAGCGGTCTCGCCGGGTGAAGACAGCCGGGTGAAGACAGCCGGGGGAAGACCGGCGGGTGCAAGGTGCGGCGGGAGCCACTGCTCTACGCTCCCTCCATGAGTGACCTGTCCACCTCCATCGGAGACGTCCCCGGCGTCGGCCGGCCTGCTGCTCGCGCCCTGGCCGGCTCCGATCTGCACACCGTCGGTCAGCTCGCAGGCCTCGACTGGCAGCAGCTCGCGCAGCTGCATGGAGTGGGTCCGGCGGCCGGGCGTCGGCTGCAGGCGGTGCTCGAGCTCCATGGGGTCCCCTTCCGCAACCCGCCCGCGCCCGCACAGCGACAGGACGTCGTGACCAAGGGTGCGACGGGCACGGGCGCTGCGGACATCACCACCCACGCCACGGAGGTCGACCCGGCGCAGTACGTCGCCGGGCTCGATGCGCGCCGCCGCCGCGAGGGCGCCATGCTGCTGGAGATGTTCGGCGAGGCCACGGGGGAGCGGGCCACCATGTGGGGGCCCAGCATGATCGGCTACGGCGAGGTCCACTACCGCTACGCCAGCGGCCGCGAGGGTGACACCTTCCAGCTCGGCTTCAGCCCCCGCAGGGCCGAGCTCGCGCTCTACGGCATCCAGGGCTTCCCCCGTTCCGAGGAGCTGCTGGACCGGCTGGGCAAGCACCGGCGGGGTGCGGGCTGCGTCTGGGTCAGGAAGCTCGAGGACATCGACACCGCGACGCTGGCCGAGCTCGTCGCCCATGCCTGGGAGAACGGGCCCGACACCGCCTGAGCACAGCCGGCCGAGCGCACAGCCCGGCGGTGACGCTCCGCTCAGCGGGGCCCCGTCGGATGCGCCCTGTGCCCAGTGAGGCCTACTGTGCACCGAGGGACCCCGCGAGCCGGGTCAGAGCACCGGACGGGCGAGCAGCCCGAACGGCCGTGGAGAGGACAGCAATGGGCCTGTCGACAGGTGAGCGCACGCGCGTGGAGCGGCTTCTGTTCGTCGGCCGACGGTCGAAGGCCGGAGTCGTGATCCTCGGGATCGGCGCCCTGATGGTGATCATCCATTCCGCGGTCTTCAAAGTCCTGATGGCGCAGGAGGTGACGGATCACTCCTGGGCCAGCGCGGTCTACTGGACCATCACGACCATGTCCACCCTGGGCTATGGGGACATCACCTTCACCTCCGACCTGGGCCGGCTGTTCTCGCTGTGGGTGCTGCTCAGCGGGGTCGTCTACATGCTGGTGCTGCTTCCCTTCTTCGTGATCCAGTACGTCGTCACCCCCTGGCTGGACCGGCGCCGTGCCGCACGGACCCCGCGAAAGGTTCCGCCGACCCTGCGCGATCACGTGCTGCTGGTGGGCTCCGACGCGGTCAACCAGGCCTTCGCCGCCCGGGCTGAGCGGTCGCAGGTGGCCGCCGTCGTGGTCCTCGAGGACATCGCGCTCGCCGGAGAGCTGCATGACCAGGGACGACAGGTGATCGTCGGTCCCTTGGACTCCGCGATGACCTATCGCAACGCCGGAGCATCGCGGGCGCGCCTGGTGGTCTCGACGCTCTCGGACACCGCGAACACGAACGTCGCCTTCACGGTGCGCCAGGCCGCCGCCAGGGTGCCGATCGCGGTGACCGCCTCGAAGCCGGTCTCCGTCGACGTGCTCGATCTCGCCGGCGCCGATCACGTGCTCGAGCTCGGAGCGGTGCTGGGCAGGGAGATGGCCTCTCGCGTGCTCGGCTCGACCGGGCGGTTCCACGCCATCGGCTCCTTCGGCTCCACCCTCATCGCCGAGGCGGCCGCCCGCGGCACCTCGCTGGTGGGCCTCACGCTGGGGGAGGCGATCCCCCTGCTGCGCTCACGGGTGCGGATCCTCGCGATCATGCGCAAGGGCAGGCTGCGAGCGATGACGCCGGATCTGCGGATCACCGACGGCACGGTGCTGGTGCTCGCCGGGCAGGCGGCCGATCTCGCCCAGTATGACGAGCAGTTCCAGAGCGAGGAGGTCTCCGAGGAGCCCGTCGTGATCCTCGGCGGCGGCCGGGTGGGGAGATCCGCCTCCCGTGCGCTGAGCGACGAGGGGATCCCCAACACGATCGTCGAGGTGATGCCGGGCCGGGTCGAGAACTCGTACTCGGTGCTCGAGGGGACGGCGAGCTACGCCGTGGTCGAGGGGGATGCCGCCGATCAGCGGGTGCTGCGCCGGGCGGGCCTCGAGAACGCCTCGGCCGTGCTGGTCACCCCGCGCGACGATGACCTCAACGTCTACCTCACGCTGTTCTGCCGGCGCCTGCGGCCCGAGCTGCAGGTGGTCTCCCGCGCCACCTACGAGCGCAACGTCGCCACGCTCTACCGGGCCGGCGCGGACAGCGTGCTCTCCTACGCCACGACCGGCGCGACCGACCTGTGGAACCACGCGGGCCTCAGCCATCGCGTGCTGGTCGCCGAGGGCAACGAGCTGTTCCTGGTGCCTCGGCCCGCCTCGCTCGTGCGCCGATCGGTGCGCGATGACGCGGTGCGCCGCAGGACCGGCTGCCACATCGTCGCGGTCCTCGACGAGGACGGCACCGTGGGCTATGACACCGAGTCGATCCCCTCCGCCCCCGGGCAGCTGCTGCTGCTCGGAGATCGGCACGCCGAGCGCCGCTTCCGGCAGGTCTACCTGGGACGCCGCAGACTGCGCCGCTAGGCTGAGCAGTCACCTCATCGTCGTCAGGAGACCCATGCCGTCCGCACCCGAGTCGTCCGCAACCGCGTCGTCCGCGCCCGAGCCGACCGCACCCGCGTCGTCCGCGCCTGTGAAGCTCGCCGTAGGCGATGCCGCCCCCGCCTTCGACCTTCCCACCGCCGGCGGTGGGCGGGTGGATCTCGCCGCGCTGCGCGGCGCCCCGGTACTGCTGTGGTTCTACCCGGCGGCGAACACCTCCCTGTGCACGAAACAGGCCTGCGATCTGCGAGACAACCACCAGCTGTTCCTCGATGCCGGCTACCGCGTGATCGGGGTGTCCCCGGACCCGGTGGCAGAGCTCGATCGCTTCGTCGCCGAGCAGGAGCTTCCCTACACGCTCGCCTCGGATGAGACCCACCAGGTGATGGAGGCCTACGGCGCATGGGGCGAGAAGAACATGTACGGGAAGCTGGTCCAGGGCACCATCCGTTCCACCTTCGGGATCGATGCTGAGGGCGTGCTGACCTTCGTGAAGTACCGCGTCGGCACCCCGAAGCACATCGCGCTGCTGCAGGAGAAGCTCGGCCTCTGAACGGGTTGCTCACAGATGTGACGTGATCTGCGCGCTCTCGCTTTGGTGCACTCCCCGGCCTCCCGTATGCTGTGGCGGCGTGCTGCGCGAGAGCCAGCACCAGGAGACGTGGCAGAGCGGCCGAATGCGCTCCCCTGCTAAGGGAGTAGGCGACCAAAATCGCCTCGGAGGTTCAAATCCTCTCGTCTCCGCCGATGGCCGATTCTGATCGGCCGGATGATCGGCACGAAGAAGGCCCCGACCCTGCGGCATGACCGCGGGGGAGGGGCCTTCTCGCATCCCGGACGGACCTGTCGGACCGGTCGGGGACGGCGGCAGCGCTCAGGAGAGCTGGCTGTCCTCGCCGAGGGTGGTCCACTCAGGACCGTCGGACTCCAGCAGATCGGGGTCGCGCACCACGTCCTGCTGGCTCGCCCCGCTGCGCAGGCGGGTAGCCAGCTCCTGCAGGGTCTCGCGGAGCACCGCGCGGGCACGTGAGGCATCGCCCGCCGAGAGAGCGTCCAGCAGCGCTTCGTGGGCGGCCGTGATGTCGGCCCGCACGCCGAAGCCGCGCGGGTCCGAGAAGCTCCCCATCCGGGTGAGGATCACGATCGTGCTCATGGCGGAGATCAGGAACCGGTTCCGGGCGAGCTCGGCGATCTGCTGGTGCAGCTCGAGGTCCGCGTTGCCTGCCTCGATGACCTCCTCCGCCTCGAGCGCCCGCCGGGTCCGCTCCAGGGCATCGCGCAGCGGGGCCAGCAGCGACTCGACAGCGCCGTCGTCGCCTTTCGCCCGCAGGGTGCTGACGCGATCGGCCACGATCGAGACGGCCTGCATCTCGATCCCCAGCCGGTAGTCGATGAAGTCCGACATGGTCTCGGCATCCATCATGGTCACGAAGAGGCCGCGTCCCGGGATCTGGGTGAGCAGACCGTCCCTCACCAGGCGCTGGCAGGCCTCGCGCAGCGAGGATCGCGAGATCCCCATCTGCTTGGACACCTGCACCTCGGGGATGGTGTCACCAGGGCGCAGGTCGCCGTAATAGATCGCATTGCGCAGCTCGAGCTCGGCCTGATCGATGATCGAAGGGCGGCGGATGGGCTGCATCATCGGCAGCCGGACCGTTTCCTGGCGAGGTGGCATCGCATCCTCCTGTGCTCGAGCGCGATACGCGCGGGGCGTCATCTAATCATCCGCCCTCCGACCGGTGCAGGCATGCACGTGGCGAGTCATCGCTGTCACATCTCGGCTCGGGGCCGGCCTGCCGCACGGGTCACGACACCATCACGAAAGCGGTTCGAGGTCGATCTTCACCCCTTGGGCACCGTTAGCGTGGGTGTGATCCGAATTGATGATCTGCGGATTGTCGGACAGCAGGTAGTGTCGTACATCACCGCAGAGCACGAGACATACACGCCAAGGGAGCATCTCCATGCAGAACCGCCGACACTTCATCCGAGGAAGCGGTCTGGTCCTGTCGGCCGCCGCACTGGGCGGGCTGGCCGCCTGCAGCCGCACCAGCACCGGAGGCGGCGAGGACACCGGGGCCGGTGGCAGCGACGGCGGCGGCGGGGGAGACCTCCTCAGCCAGCTGCAGGACGCCGGGACCATCACCGTCGGCTTCGCCGGGGAAGCTCCCTACAGCTTCGAAGAGGGCGGCGAGCTGATGGGCGCGACCCTCGCCCTGCACCGGGAGATCTTCGGAGAGCTCGGCATCGACAAGGTCGAGGGCAAGCTCACCGACTGGGGCTCGCTCATCCCGGGCCTGAACTCCCGGCAGTTCGACGCGGTCAGCGCTGGCATGTCGATCCTCCCGGACCGCTGTGCGCAGGCCGCGTTCAGCGAGCCGGAGTTCCAGTACACGACCGCGCTGATGGTGCCCATGGGCAACCCGGAGGGCCTGGTGGACATGAACTCCTTCGTGGACTCGGGTCTGACCGTCGCCACCATGTCCGGCGCGGTCGAGTCCGACTATGTCGCCGCGCTCGGCCTGGACAGCATCGAGGTGGGCGGCCCGCAGGACGGCGTGGATGCGCTCAAGGCCGGCAATGCCGCGGCCTTCGCCCTCACCGCGATCTCCCTGAACTGGCTCGCCGACAACACCGTCGACGACGTCGAGGTGACCGAGAGCTTCGTCCAGGAGATCGACGGTGTGAAGCAGGTCGGCGCAGGCGGCACCGTCTTCCGCCAGGAGGACACCTCGCTGCTGGACGCCTACAACGAGAAGCTCGCCGCGATCATCGGGGACCCCGAGCGCTACCTCTCGATCGTCGGCGACTTCGGCTTCAGCGAGGAGGAGCTGCCGCCCGAGGAGATGACCAGCGAGATCCTCTGCAGCGGTGACCTGTCCTCCCTGCAGTGACCCCAGCTCCATCGATGACGGCGTCCCGGCGCGGCCCCTCGCGGGTCGCGCCGGGCCGTTCGTCGACCGAGAGGTGATGTACAGATGGATGGAGTGATCGGCTTCTTCCAGGACCTCGGCCCGAACCTCCAGCTGGTGCTGGACCGGATGCCGTTGATCCTCGACGGGCTCCAGGTCACCCTGCTGACCACGGTCCTGGGAGCGCTGCTCGCGCTGGTGATCGCGTTCGTGTTCGGCCTCGCGCAGCTCTCGAAGGTCCTGATCGTGCGCGGCGTGGCCCGCGTGTTCGTGGAGTTCTTCCGCGGCACCTCGCTCGTGGTCCAGCTGTTCTGGCTCGCCTTCGTGCTCCCGCAGCTGCCGTACCCGCTCGGGTTCCGGCTCGAGCCGCTGCTGGTGGGCGTCCTCGCCCTCGGCCTGAACTACGGGGCCTATGCCGCGGAGGTCGTGCGCGGATCGATCGGCTCGGTGCCCACGGGGCAGTACGAGGCGGTCAGCGCGCTCAGCCTGAGCCCGGCCCGTGGCATGTTCCGGGTGGTGATCCCGCAGGCCTGGGCCTTGATGATCCCGTCCCTGTCGAACCTGTGGATCCAGCTGCTCAAGGGCAGTGCCATCGTCAGCACGGTGCTGCTGTACGACATTTTCTTCCAGGTCGAGCAGCTGCGTGACCGCACCGGCACCTGGTTCGCGTACTCCTTCGCGCTGCTGGCCTACTACCTGATCGCCTGGCTGATCGTGATCCTGATGAACGGACTGGAGATCCGCGCCAAGCACCAGATCGGGCGCGGCCCGGCATTGCGCACGGCATGGCGCTCGCTCTTCCAGGCACCCGGCACCACCCCCTCAGGAGGGCGCACGGCGCGCGTCGTCCGTGATCGCTCCGTCGCGGCCTCCGGCACGCCGATGGGAGGTGGTCTGGCATGACCCCGCAGAATTCCTGGTGGAGCTGGGACCACGCCTTCGCAGTCCTTCCGGACCTGCTGTTCGACGGCTTCAAGATCACGCTGATCGCCACAGTGCTCGGCACCCTCATCGCCCTTGTCCTCGGACTGGTGGTGGCGATCATCCGGCGCAGTGCGCCGAGGATCATCAGCACCCCCTTCACCTGGGTGGTCGAGTTCATCCGCATGACGCCGCTGGTGGTCCAGCTGGTCTTCGCGAACCTCGTGCTCTCGCCGTACGTCGACTCCTCGCTCTCCATCGGCATCTGGGTGCTGGGCATCCACTACACGACCTATATGGCCGAGGTGTACCGCGCCGGCATCGACTCGGTGCCCAAGGGCCAGTGGGAGGCGGCCACGGCACTCTCCCTGCCGCGGATGCGCACCTGGCGAGCGGTGGTCGTCCCCCAGGCGATCCGCAACACCGTGCCGGCCCTGGGCAACTACGCGATCTCCATGTTCAAGGAGACCCCGTTCCTGTTCGTGATCTACGTCCCGGAGCTCCTGAACGTCGCGCAGAACTACGGCTCGACCTACTTCCGGTACACCGAGGCGATCACCCTGGCCGGCCTCATCTTCCTGGCGGCCAGCTATCCCACCTCCCTCCTGATCCGACGACTGGAGAAGAAACTTGCCTGAGAACACTGCGCACCCCGGCGTGCCCGGCGTGCCCCACATCGAGTTCCGCGACGTGGTCAAGAAGTTCGGTGACAACACCGTGCTCGACGATCTGAACTTCACGGTCACCAAGGGCGAGCGCGTCACCCTGATCGGACCCTCCGGCTCGGGCAAGACCACCATCCTGCGCCTGGTGATGACGCTCGAAGAGCTCACCGGTGGGTACATCCACATCGGAGGCACTCCGCTGCAGTACGAGGAGCAGGGCGGCAAGCGCGTGCGCATCCCGGACAAGCGCCGCCGCCGCACCACCACCGACATCGGCATGGTCTTCCAGCACTTCAACCTGTTCCCCAATATGACCGTGATGGAGAACATCATCGAGGCCCCGGTCCACGTGATGGGTCTGAAGAAGGCCGAGGCCGAGGCGAAGGCGGAGGCGCTGCTGGACAAGGTGGGGATGGGCTGGAAGAAGGATGCCCGCCCTTCGGAGCTCTCCGGCGGCCAGCAGCAGCGCATCGCGATCGCGCGCGCCCTGGCGATGGATCCGGAGATCCTGCTGCTGGACGAGGTCACCTCGGCGCTGGACCCCGAGCTGGTCGGAGAGGTGCTCGCGGTGCTCAAGGACATCGCCGCCGAGACCGACATCTCGATGCTGATCGTCACCCACGAGATGCAGTTCGCGCGGGAGGTCTCCGACCGCGTGATGATGTTCGACAAGGGGTCCGTGATCGAGGAAGGCCTGCCGGACAAGATCTTCAGCGAACCCGAGAACCAGCGCACCCAGGACTTCCTGCGCGCCGTGCTCTGAAAGACCCGTCGCGGACCGCAGGCTGACCTGCTGCGGTCCGCGGACTGTCCCCTGCGGGTGCGCCGACGGCTCCTCGCTGTAGTCTGTGCCCGTTCGTTCCGCGCCGACGCGGTCGCCCTGCTTGTGTCGGCGGCCGCTACTCGGCGTGCCGACCCCAGGAGGCCCTGTGCCAGATACCGACGCCATCGCCGTCCCGACCTTGACGAGCGAGTTCCCCGTCGTCGGCGACGATCCCCATATCGACGCCCCACTGCGAGCGACCGTCCGACGACTGTCGACCCTGCTCGGCCGCACGCTGGCCGACCAGCACGGTCAGGAGATGCTCGACCTCGTCGAGCAGGTCCGCAAGCTCACCAAGGATGCGAAGTCCTCGGACTCCGAGGCCAGCGCCCAGGACGTCCAGAACCGTCTCGCCGAGCTCCCCATCGAGCAGGCCACTGCTCTGACCCGGGCGTTCGCCCAGTACTTCCTGCTGGCCAATGCGGCCGAGCAGGTCTACCGCGTGCGCTCCCTGCAGGAACGTCCGGCCTCCGAGTCCTGGGTCCCGCGCACCGTCGCGGCCGTCCACGAGTCCGTCGGCGCTGAGGGCCTGCAGGAGGCCGTCGACTCGCTCGACGTGCGCCTGATCTTCACCGCTCACCCCACCGAGGCATCCCGTCGGGCGGTGCTGACCAAGCTCCGCAAGATCTCGGACATCCTCGAGAACGACACCGAGGACGGCACCCCCGAGCGGCGCAGGCAGGATCACCTGCTCTCCGAGCTCATCGAGTCCCTGTGGCAGACGGACGAGCTGCGCCGCCAGCGTCCCACCCCCCAGGACGAGTCGCGCAATGTGCTCTACTACCTGACCCAGCTGTACCGCCAGACCATGCCGGGCTTCCTCGACGACCTGCGCGAGGAGCTGCGTGCCCATGGCGCCGACCTGCGCGAGCGCCAGGTGCCGCTGCGCTTCGGCTCCTGGATCGGCGGCGACCGCGACGGCAACCCCTATGTCACCGCGGAGGTCACCCGCGAGGTGCTCCAGATGCAGGCCGAGACCGCGGTCGAACTCGCGATCGATGTCGTCTCCGAGCTCATCGGCGACCTGTCGATCTCCAGCGAGATGACCGGTCAGGACGAGGAGCTGCGCGCGAGCATCGACGCGGACCTCGCCTTCCCGTCCGAGGTCGACGAGGTGCAGCAGCGGATGTTCGAGCAGGAGCCCTACCGCCTCAAGCTCGGCACCATGCGCGCCAAGCTCAAGGCCACCGGCGAGCGGATCCGCACTGGCGCACCGCATGTGCACGGCAAGGACTACTACGACTCCGAGGAGCTGCAGGACGACTTCAGCGTCCTGCGCGGCGCTCTGGCCCGCCACGGCGGCCGCCGCGCGGCCGACGGTGCGATCGCCGTCGCCCAGCAGGTCCTCGCCGGATCCGGCCTCAACCTCGCGGTCCTCGACGTGCGCGAGCACTCCGAGAAGCACCACGACGTGCTGGCCCGTCTCTTCGACCGCGTCGGAGAGCTGGACCGGCCCTACATGGAGCTCAGCCGCGAGGAGCGCACCAAGGTGCTGGCCGCGGAGCTCGCGAGCCGGCGCCCGCTGGTCGGCACGGCGCTCGCCGAGGACGAGACGATCCTCGATGACGCCACCCGCACCACCTACAAGGTGTTCGGCGAGATCCGGGACGCTCACCGGCAGTACGGCCAGTCCTCTATCGAGACCTACATCGTCTCGATGACGCACGGAGCCGACGACATCCTCGCCGTCGCCCTGCTGGCTCGCGAAGCCGGCCTGGTCACCCTGCCCGGCGGCGACCAGAACCGATCGGACATCAGCTTCGCGCCGCTGCTCGAGGAGGTCGCCGAGCTGCGTCACGCCGGGGAGATCCTCGACGAGATGCTCAGCGATCCGTCCTACCGGGAGATCGTGCGCCTGCGCGGCGACCTCCAGGAGGTCATGCTCGGCTACTCCGATGGCAACAAGGACTCCGGCGTCATCACCAGCCAGTGGGAGATCCACCAGGCGCAGCGGCTGCTGCGCGATGCCGCCGCCCGCCACGGGGTGACCCTGCGCCTGTTCCATGGCCGCGGCGGTTCCGTCGGCCGCGGCGGCGGCCCGACGTACGACGCGATCCTAGCCCAGCCGTACGGCGTGCTCGAGGGCGAGATCAAGTTCACCGAACAGGGTGAGGTCATCTCCGACAAGTACACGCTGCCCACGCTGGCCCGGGAGAACCTGGACCTGTCGCTGGCCGCGGTGCTCGAGGGCTCGGCGCTGCACACCACCCCGCGCTCGACGCCCGAGCAGCTGGACCGCTTCGGCGAGGTCATGCAGCAGGTCTCCGATGCCTCCTATGCGCGCTATCGCACGCTGGCGGACGACCCGGACCTGCCGGAGTACTTCGTGACCTCGACCCCGGTCGAGCAGCTCGGAGACCTGAACATCGGCTCGCGGCCCTCGAAGCGCGCCACCTCCGAGAAGGGCCTGGACGGCCTGCGGGCTATCCCGTGGGTGTTCGGCTGGACCCAGTCGCGGCAGATCGTGCCCGGATGGTTCGGGGCCGGCTCCGGCCTGAAGGCCGCACGCGAGGCGGGGCTCGAGCCCGATCTGCACGAGATGTACCGCAACTGGCACTTCTTCCGCACCGTGATCAGCAACGTCGAGATGACTCTCGCGAAGACGGACATGGCGATCGCCGCGCACTACGTGCACTCGCTGGTGCCGGAGCGGCTGTGGCCGCTGTTCGACCGCATCAAGGCGGAGTACGAGCTCTCGGTCGCCGAGATTGAGCGGCTCACCGGGGTGCTGGGCCTGCTGGACAATCAGCCGGTGCTCAAGCGCACCCTCGCGGTGCGCGACCGCTACCTGGATCCGATCTCCTACATGCAGGTCGCGATGCTGCAGCGGGCCCGTGCCGCCACCGAGCGCGGTGAGGAGCTCTCCCCGGAGCTCCAGCGTGCACTGCTGACCACCATCAACGGCGTCGCGGCGGGGCTGAAGAACACCGGCTGATTCCCGCCCGCGGCAGCCCGCCCGCCGCAGCAGCTCATCCGCCTACGGCAGCCCCTCTGCCCGCGGCAGTCCCTCTGCCCGCGGCAACTCATCGAGTCGTAGGTTCTGTGCACCACTGGACACCCAGAGTGCACAGAACCTACGACTCGATGTCGTGCGGGAGCGGTTCAGGGGTCGGGCAGGGGTCGTGCAGGGGCAGGACCGGGATCCGGATCGGGCGTCGTGCAAGGGCAGCTCAGCGCCTGGCGGTGCCGTCGATGGCGAACTCATCGATCCGGGTGAGCTCTTCGTCGGTCAGCTCGAGGTTCTCGAGGGTGGCGACGTTCTGCTCGAGCTGCGTCACCGACGAGGCTCCGACCAGCGCGGTGCTGACCTGCCGGTGCCGCAGCGCCCAGGCCAGCGCGAGCTGGGCCAGGCTCTGGCCGCGCTCGTGGGCGATCTGGGACAGACCGCGCACCCGCGACTGGTAGTCCTCGCCCAGGACCTGCTGCTCGGAGAGGGAGGACGAGGTGCCGGCGGCGCGCGAGCTCTGCGGCACGCCGGAGAGGTACCGGTTGGTGAGCAGACCCTGCTGGAGCGGGGAGAAGGCCGCCAGGCCCACCCCGAGCTCGCCGACGACATCGAGCAGGCTGTTCTCGATATGCCGGTTGAACATCGAGTACGAGGGCTGATGGATCAGCAGCGGGGTGCCGAGATCCGCAAGGATCCGCGCGGCCTGCCGGGTCTTCTCGGGGGAGTAGTTCGAGACGCCGACATAGAGCGCCCTGCCGCTGCGCACCGCATGGGCGAGCGCGCCCATCGTCTCCTCGAGCGGGGTCTCGGGATCCTCGCGGTGGTGGTAGAAGATGTCCACGTCCTCCAGCCCCAGGCGCTCCAGGGACTGATCCAGCGAGTTCAGCAGGTATTTGCGAGACCCGCCGTCGCCGAACGGCCCGTCCCACATCCGGTATCCGGCCTTGGTGGAGATCACCAGCTCGTCGCGGTGATGGCGGAAGTCCTGCGCGAGGATGCGGCCCACATGGGTCTCGGCGCTGCCGGGCGGAGGGCCGTAGTTGTTGGCCAGGTCGAAGTGGTTCACACCGAGGTCGAAGGCACGGCGGACGATCGTGCGCAGGGTGAGCGGGTCGCGGTTCTCGCCGAAGTTCTGCCAGAAGCCCAGTGAGATCGGGGGCAGCAGCACGCCGGATCGGCCGACGCGACGGTATGGGGTGCGGTCGTAGCGGGCTGCGGAGGGGTGATGGACGTCGGTGTTCATCCTCTGAGACTAGTCGGAGAAACCGCCTCTGGACAGGGGGTTCTCCGCTCAGAGTGCGCAGAGTGGCCGCTCCATGACGTCCATCCCGAGCCCCTCGACCTTCAACCAGTCGGCCTCGCCTGCGAAGGGGACGCTGTGCCCGGTGGGAACGAAACCGTGGCGCTCGTACCAGGCGTGCAGCTCTGGCCGGGACTGCAGCACCTGGATCATGAGCATGTCCACCCCGGCGGTGCGCTGGTGCTCGGCCTGCGCCTCGAGCAGGCGGGCGCCGAGGCCTCGGGACTGTACCGAGGGGTGCACGGCGAACAGGCCCAGCTCGGCACGGTCTACCCCGTCGGCGTCGGTGGGTTCGCGGCGGGTGTAGCAGCAGCCCACCACCTCACCGGCGGGCCCGGAGGAACCGTCGGGCCCGGCGAGCTCAGCGACCAGCAGCGACACCGCGGGGTCCGCGAGCATCCCGCGGACCTCCTGCGCATCGGTGCGCTGACCGTCCACCAGATGCGCTTCGGTGGTCCAGCCGCCCTCGCCTCGGTAGGCGGCCTGCACAAGGACGGCCACGGCGTCTGCGTCGTCGTCGTGGGCGGTGCGCAGCAGGATCTCTCTGTGCTTCCCGGTCTCGAGGGATGACGTCGTCATGAGGAGATCTTCCCGGCCCTCTGGAACTCGGCGAGGAGCCCGTGGCCGTCGGGAGCGGCGAGGGTGAGCGGAGAGCCGTTCGCGGGCGCCGCGTCCTGGAGCGGGCGGCGCGAGCCGTGCGCGAGCAGCTGCTCGGGCTCGGTGAGCTGGCGGATCGCGATCGTCTCGACCAGCTCGGGGTGGCGCGCGGCGAACTCGGCGTAGATCGTGGGGTCGTGCTGCCCGTCGTCACCCACCAGGATCCACCGCATGTGGGGATATTCGGTGGCCAGCTGCTCGAGGGCGCGATGCTTGTGCTCGGGACCGGAGCGGAAGAAGCCCGTGTTGGTGGGGCCCCAGTCGGTCAGCAGCAGCGGGCCATCGGGATAGCCGTTGCGGTAGAGGAAGCGCTTGAGCACGGGGAAGACGTTCCACGCGCCGGTGGACAGGTAGAACACCGGCATCGCCGGGTGCTCGCGCACCAGGCGCTGGTAGAGCATCGGCATTCCCGGGACCACCTGGCGGGAGGACTGGTGGACGACGAAGGCGTTCCAGAAGGCCAGCAGCGGGCGCGGCAGCCAGGTCACCATCACGGTGTCGTCGATGTCGCTGACCATGCCGACCTCGGTCTCCGGCGCGAAGACGGTCACGTCCGCGGTGACCTCGTTGCCGGCGACGGTCCAGAGCACGGCCTGATGCTGGCCGGGGGGCAGGGAGACTTCGAGCATCGCGTCCACGATGCCAGTGCGGTCCGCGCGCGCGGTGAACTGCTGATCACCCAGCAGGATCTGTACGGTGCGGTGCGGCGCGACCTGCCCGGCGAAGTTCCGCCAGCCGCGCACCGCCATCGTGCGCAGGTCGTGGACCGGCTGGTCGTGGAAGTCTGCGGGGGTGCCGGGGGAGGCGTACAGCACCTTCGCCAGCACCCGGACCCGCTCGGTGGAGCCGTAGCCGTGGAAGGGCTGCAGCCGCAGATCCCAGCTGAGCCGACGCAGGGCATGACCGACGGCGGTGTTCTTGACGTTCTCGATGCGTGCCGCCCAGTGCGGACGGTCGTCACCGCCGCGCGCGGCCAGCGAACGGAGCCCGGCGCGGGCGGAGGTCAGCCGAGTGCTGATGCCCACCGGGCGTCAGAGACCGCGGGCCATCTTCAGCCAGGCCCCATCGGGATCGTCCTCGACGATCTCCCAGCGGTCACCGGTGTCGGCGAATCCGAGGCTCTCGTACAGGGCGCGAGCACCCGTGTTCCGGGGGCCCACGTACAGGGTGATCGTGTCTGCGCCGTCCTCGCGGGACCAGTCGAAGATCGCCTCGGCGAGCTTCCCGGCGATCCCGGAGTGGCGAGAGTTCGGGGTGACCCACATGGCCTGGAGCTCGCGCTCGTTGGCGGGGGAGTCCTCCTCGCGCCGGGCCGCCACCACGGCGACCGGCTGTCCGTCCTCGACGGCCAGGAACCAGGCGGCATCGCGCACGCGCTGCTCCCAGACCGAGTCCTCATAGGTGGATTCCTTGTCCCAGCTCTGCCCGAAGGCGGCCGGGTCCGTGCTGAGGGACCGAAGACGGATCTCGCGCACGAGCGACCAGTCGTCGTCGTGGGCGCGGATAATGTCGGCCATGGGTGTCCTCCTGAGCCGTCGTTGCGTGGTCACGGGCCATCATGCCCTGGCGATCATGCTCTCGCGCTGCCGCGGGCACCGCATGCACTCCCGTCACCAGTGTACGTTCCCCGGCGGTTCTGCGCGCGCAGCGCCCCGAGCTTGACACAATAGGGGGATGTCGCCCATTCGCCTGCTCACCGTCTGCACCGGCAACGTCTGTCGATCCCCGGCCGCCGCGGTGATGCTGCGCGCCGCGATCCTGGAGAGCGACCTGGTCGGGAAGGTGGAGGTGGGGTCGGCCGGTACCAGCTGGGAAGCCGAGGGGATGCCGATGGATGACCGCACCGAGCTCGCTCTCGAGCGATCAGGTTATGTGCGGCCCTTCGAGCACACCGCCCGCACGATCCATCTGACGGAGCTGCTGGCCTGGGATCTGGTGCTGCCGATGACCGCCGATCACGCGCAGCGGCTGCGGCGGATGGTCGAGCAGGCACCCGAGGGTTCGGCCGTTCCCCAGATCGCGATGTGGCGGCGGTTCGAGCCGGGCGCGGACCCGGCGGCGCTGCCCACGGAGCTTGCCGTCGAGGACCCCTGGTACGAGGGGCAGGGAGCGTTCGACCGCACGATCCGCGAGATGCGCGAGAGCGTGCCGGGCATCATCGCGCGCGCCCGGGAGCTGCTCGAGGAGCGCTGAGCTCACCTGCTGGGGGCTCGCTGTGGAGCCCACGACGGCATTGTTCACCTCGGGGAGCCGGGGGCGTCGGGGCCTTGTCGGGGCTTTCAGGCCTCGGTTACGCGTCGGTGTCGTGCTTCCCGGTGCTGGCGCGGTGATGCCAGGTCGCGCCGACGAAGCCGGCAGTGGTCAGGAAGCCGATGCCGAGCGCGGCGATCAGCACCTGGCGCATCTGGCCAAAGCCGGAGCCGCTGTCCTCCGAGATCGCGTTGAACAGCCGGACCACCGGGCCGCCTTCATCATGGCCGGCGCCGGACTGCGGTGACGGCGGAGGGGGAGAGCTCGGTGTCTCGGCGCCGACGCCGCTGATCTCAGTGGTCTCGTTGCTCTCGCTCTCCACCGCGGAGCTGCTCGTCGGAGGCGCCGACGGCTCCTCGGGGGCGGGCGGGGCAGTGTCACGCTGCGCGTTGTCTGGCTGAGCGGTCTCGGGCTGCGCGGAGGGTTCGACGGGTTCGACGGGTTCGACGGGTGCGGATTCGGGATCCGTGGGCGTCGTCTCCGGCTCTGCATCGGCACTGGCGTCGGGGGCGGGCTCCTCGGTGGGAGTGCCCTCGGTGGCGTCGTCGGTGGCGGGCTTCTCCACGGGCGTCGGCTCTTCCGAGGGGGTCGGGCTCTCCGGCGGCTCCTCGGGATCCTCTGTGGGCTGTTCGGGAACGCTGGGGTCCGGTGGATCGGGCTGGTCAGAGCCGTCCGTCGGGCTCTCACTCGGGCTGGGTGCCGGCAAAGAGGTCGAGGGTGAGGTGTTGGGCGATGTCGACGGCCCTGGAGTCAGGGATGGCTGTCCGGTCCCGCTCCCGTTGGTGCCTCCGCTGGGAAGGCTGCCGGGGGTGCTGATCGTGGGCGGGGTGCTGCTCGACGTTTCGGCGTCCGTGACAGATTCCGTGCCGTCGGCTGGGGGTGACTGCTCCTCGCCGGAGCACTCATCGTCGAGGGTGGTGAGCAGCAGCGCCGGGATGACCGAGTCGTCCTCGCAGTCATCCTCGATGACGGGGTCCTCGACCGGGTGCGTGGGCTCGTGCTGAGTGTCGTCATCAGTCTGTGAGTCGTCATCAGTCTGCGAGTCATCATCGGTCTGTGGATCGCCGTCGTGCTGCAGATCGTCATCGGTCTGCGGATCCTCTTCGGGTGCTGCGGATGTTTCGGGAGGCTCTTCGTCCGGGAGCGGCTCGGGGGCGTCGCCCTCCACGGTGGGCTTCTCGCTCGGGAGCTCCTCGGTCTCGGCACTCTCCTCATCGGGGGGCTCCTGGTTCGAGCCTTCCGGTGGGGTGCTGTCGGGCTCGGCGGGGGCGGACTGAGTGGTCTCGAGGTCCAGCATCTCGGCCAGAGCGGGTGCCGTCGCGACGGGAAGAGCCATGGCGAGAGCGGCGGAGCAGGCACACAGACGTGAGCGCAGTCGCATAGTCGTGGTCCCCCTCCTCCATGGTCGCGAGCTCGGTGGCTGCGGTCGGCATCATCTTCGGTGGGCCCGACGGAGCACATTACCCTACCGAACCTTTACTTTCGACCCCATCGTTCATCGCCTCCGGGGTGGGCGCAAGGGTGCTGTGCATGGCGCCACGCCAGCGTGATCCACGCAATGTTGACCTTGGCTTGACCAAGGCTTTGCCGTCGACCTGCATGGATGCTGGTCAGCCGTCGATTTGCGCTCGCAGCGTCGGTCGCTGAGGTCATCGTGATCGCCCCGGGCGAACCTCGGAGAAATGTTCCGGAAGCACCACGGGAGCACGGAGACGAACAGGCACCTGCCCAGTCGTCACCATGGACAAGCGGCCGCGGAGGCCGATGCGGAGGAAGGGCCGATGCGGAGGAAGGGCCGGGGAAGCGAAAAGGTCGGGGAAGCGAAAAGGCCGGAGCGGAGAAAAGACGGAGCGCCGAGACCCCTGCGGGGACCCGGCGCTCCGTCACAGCACTGTCAGTCTGCGAGCACCTCGTCGACGAGGGCCTTCGCAGCGTCCTGCACCTGGCTCAGGTGCTCCTCACCCTTGAAGGACTCGGCGTAGATCTTGTAGATGTCCTCGGTGCCGGAGGGTCGCGCGGCGAACCAGGCCGACTCCGTGGAGACCTTCAGGCCTCCGATCGCGCCACCGGCAGGAGCCTCGGTGATCGCCGAGACGATCGGCTCGCCGGCCAGCTCGGTCGCACTGACCTGCTCGGGGCTGAGCGCCTTGAGCTTCGCCTTCTGCTCGCGGTTGGCCGGAGCGTCCATCCGGGCGTAGGCGCTGCTGCCGAATTCCTCGACCAGCTCGGCGTGCAGCGTGCTGGGGGAGCGGCCGGTGACTGCCAGGATCTCGGAGGCGAGCAGCGCCAGGATGATCCCGTCCTTGTCCGTGGTCCACACCGAGCCATCGCGCCGCAGGAAGGAGGCACCGGCGCTCTCCTCGCCGCCGAAGCCGACGGAGGAGTCGATCAGACCCGGCACGAACCACTTGAAGCCCACCGGCACCTCGTACAGCTCGCGGCCCAGGGAGGCCACCACGCGATCGATCAGGCTCGAGGAGACGACCGTCTTGCCGACCTTCGCGGTGGCCGGCCAGTTCGGGCGATGCGCGAAGAGGTAGCGGATCGCGGTGGCGAGATAGTGGTTGGGGTTCATCAGCCCGCCATCGGGGGTGACGATGCCGTGGCGATCCGCATCCGCGTCGTTGCCGGTGGCGATGTCGTACTCGTCGCGCTTCTCGAGCAGCGAGGCCATCGCCCACGGGCTCGAGCAGTCCATGCGGATCTTCCCGTCGCGGTCCAGCGTCATGAAGGACCAGCGGGGATCCACCTCCGGATTGACCACTGTCAGGTCGAGATCATGCATCTCCCCGATCTCGGCCCAGTAGTCCACCGCGGCGCCGCCCAGCGGATCAGCGCCGATCCGCACCCCGGCGCGACGAATCGCCTCGATGTCGACCACGTTAGGCAGGTCCGCCACATAGGTGTGCAGGAAGTCGTAACGCCCGGCATCCTGGAGGGCCTTCTGTCGGCCATGCCGGCGCACACCCCGCAGCCCCTCCGTCAGCAGCTGGTTGGCCCGGTCAGCGATCCAGGAGGTCGCGTCGGTGTCCGCGGGACCGCCATGGGGAGGGTTGTACTTGAAACCACCGTCACGCGGCGGGTTGTGGCTCGGGGTGATCACGATGCCGTCTGCACGGCCCGGATCGTTCGCAGCCCGACCTCGGTTGTGCGTGAGGATCGCGTGGGAGACGGCAGGGGTGGGGGTGTAGCCGTCCAGCGAGTCGACCTGGGCGGCGACGTCGTTGCCGATCAGCACCTCGAGTGCGGTGTCGAAGGCGGGACGGGAGAGGGCATGGGTGTCGCGGCCGACGAACAGCGGCCCGCGGATGCCCTCCGCGGCGCGGTACTCGACGATGGCCTGCGTGGTCGCGGCGATGTGGTCCTCGTTGAAGGCCGTGTCGAGCGAGGACCCCCGGTGCCCGGAGGTGCCGAAGGAGACGGCCTGATCGGGGTCCGCAGGATCCGGGTGGAGGTCGTAATACGCGTCGAGGAGCGCATCGACGTCGACGAGATCCTCCTCAAGTGCCTTCTGGCCTGCACGGGGGTGCATGATCACCACTCCATCCTCGAGTTCGGGGTCGTCACGACACTCTAGGTCAGGGCGACGCTCCCGGCACCGAGTGTGACTGCGGGCTGAGACGGCTCGTGGTCCCGAGACCTCAGGACCGCCGCGACTTCACCAGCAGCACGATCCCGATGATCGTGAGCACCAGCCCGATCAGGCCCGCGATCACGCCGATGACCGGGCCGATCAGCAGCGGGGCCGCCATCGAGAGCATGCTGTACGGGCCGAGGTGGGCGGGGGCGTCGGTCCCGGTGCAGGAGACCGTCACCGTGGTGTCCTCCAGAGCGGCGACGCCGAGCACCTGGACGTACTGCGACCCGTCGCCGAAGGTGGTCTCGGTCGAGCTGGGCACCGTGGTCACCGCGCCGGGCGTCGAGCCCTCGGCGGTGCATTCAGCGGCGGCCGCATCTGCCAGGGGGACGTACACGATCAGCATCTCGTTGGCGGGCACCTCGATGTCGGCGGTCGCCCCCTGCATCGGGACCGGGCCCTCGGTGGCGTCGCCGACGAGCGAGCCGACCGACCATACGATCCCGCCGATCGTCGCGGCGGGACCGATCACGACCAGCAGCACCAGGCCGATGATCAGCGGCCACAGCCCGCGTCGCCTGCGAGGGGCGGCGCCGGATCCGCCGGGGGCACCGGGGCCCGAACGGACGGAGGCAGGCAGCGGGCCGGTCTGCGGCGCGTAGGGGTCGGTGCCGAAGGAGCCGTAGCCCTGAGTTCCGGAGTTCTGGCTGCCGTAGTTCTGGCTGCCGTAGCCCTGGGATCCGTAGCCCTGCGTGCCGTAGTTCTGCTCGCCGTCGTTCTGGGGGCCGAACTGCGGCGCCGCGTCCGCTCTGGGAGCGGAGGTCGGCGTCGGCCCGGGCAGTCCGTAGCTGGGGCGCTGGCGCGGCGCAGGCGTCGTGGACTCACCGTCGGACATCGGGGCTCCTTCTGGGTACGGCACGGAAGGCCACAGGATAGTGGTCGATCCTCCGAGGACACCGAGTCCCCGCTCCGCAGGCGGGCAGGTTCAGCGGGAGCTCATCGCCAGCATCGTCCCCACCAGCGCCGCGCCCACCACAGCGCAGGCCAGCGGGGTGGCCAGCCAGATCAGCAGAATCTTGCCGGCGACCTGCCAGCGCACATTCCGCAGCCCCTGGGCGACCCCCGCACCGACCACGCTCGATGCCAGCGCATGAGAGGTCGAGACGGGAGATCCGACGCCGAACAGGCCCAGCGACATGGTGACCGCGGCGGAGGTCTCCGCAGCGAGGCCCTGCGCGACGTTCAGGTCGGTGAGGTGGCGGCCGAGCACGCGGATGATGCGATGACCGCCCACCAGTGTGCCGAGCCCGATCGCGAGGGCGACCGCGACCATGAGGGTCACCGCGAACGACGGGGGGCCGCCGGTGGCGGCGAAGGCGATCACGATCACCGCGAGCGGCAACCGGGAGTCGTTGAGCCCGTGCCCCGTGGCGACCGCGCCGGCGGAGACGGTCTGGGCGAAGCGGAGGTGTCCCCGCAGCAGCCGCTCATGCCGGCCCAGGACCAGCACGAGCTGCATCAGCAGGTAGGCGATCACCGCGGACAGCACCGGGCCGACGAGGGAGACGACCAGCAGCAGCCCGAGCCGCTCCCAGGCCGCAGGAGCCCCGATCGCGAGCGAGACCCCCACCGTGGAGCCGAAGAAGGCATGCCAGGTGGACGAGGGCATCCCGAGCCACCAGGTGAGCAGATCCCAGCCGATGGTCGCGAGCATGATCGCGATCAGGACCAGCCCGAGCACATCCGGCTGCCCGGCGGTCTCCTGCGTCAGCGGCGTCATCCCCAGCAGCCGCAGCGCCCACGGTGCGGAGGCGACGATCAGCATCATCCCCAGCAGGGCACCCAGCACGTTGAGGATCGCGGCCAGGGCCAGAGCGGTCGACTCCCGAAGCGTTCTGGTCGTGATCGTCGTGGTGACGGCGTTGGACGCATCGTGGAAGCCGTTCATATACGCCATCGCGAGTGCCAGGACGACGACCAGCACGAGCATCAGCGTCGTCACTCAGGCGTCCTTGACCCGCAGCAGATCGGTCAGCCGCGCGATACGTTCCTGCAGAGCGATCGTGTGCCGGATCGACCCGGAGACGTCATGCAGGGGCATCAGCTCCTGGACGGAGCCGCCTCGCGAGTACAGCTCGCCGAGCGCCCTGCGGATCAGCCTCTCTCCCTGCCGAGTGAGCTTCCGGACCTGGTCGTAGTAGTCGCCCAGCTCCCGGATGCGCGACAGCTTCCAGCTCGCGGCGACCGTGTACTCGGCAGCACGCTCAATGCCCTTGGCCGCATCCAGCAGCGGGGTGGGCAGCTGTCCCACGCGGGAAATGACCAGGAGCTCCGCAGTGTGCTCCATGGAGTCCACCGCATCCGCCATTGTGAGCGCGAGGTCGTACAGCAGCTCGGCCTCATAGGGGGTGATCAGGGACTGGGCGAGCCGCTCGGCGATGCGTCGGCACAGCTCCTCGGCGACCGTCGACTGCTCGTGCAGCCGCGGTGCGATGCGAGTGCGCTCCCGGTATCCGTGGCCGAGCAGCTTCGAATGGGTGTCGGCGGACTGCACCAGCAGCTCGGCGAGCTCCGCGAAGAGGTCGTACAGCGGACGCTCGGTGCGCTGTGGGAAGAACCGGGAGAGGAACTGCATCACCTCGGGTCGCCTCCTCGCGCCTGGGGCGCATGACGTCGCTGCGGCCCGGAGGGGCTGCGCGGACCGGATTCGTGATGATGAGGCGCCGGACCGGGATGCGCCTGTCGGCGCGAAGGCCGCTCGAAGCGGCAAATGTTGGAGCCCGGGGCAACCGCGGCCCGGCGCCTGTCCATCGTAGGGCACCGGCCCGGGCATGAGGCAAATGGATGCCCGCCGCGATATGGCGAGCGCCTCACTCCGCGCCTCACTCCCGCGACTCCCGCGCGAAACTTCCGCGCCTCGCTCCCGCTGCGTCGTGCGCCCCTCTGGCGCGGTCGTGCCGTCGTCCGGCGTCAGTCCAGCAGGCCTGCCTCGGCGTAGCGGCCTGCCGCCGAGAGCTCCTCGCCGGTGCGCAGGAGCCGCTCGGCCTGTCGGGTGCGCGCATCGTCCCGGTCCTCATCCGCCAGATGGGCGGTGCCGTGGGCGATGATCGTGGCGACCGCGCCGGCTCTGCGCAGCGCGAGGCCGAGATCCCCGGTGAACGCTCCACGCAGGATGTCGTCCATCGTCCGCTGGACCTGCGGAACGTCCGGTGGCTCGGCGAAGCCGGAGAGATACCTCAGCCCGGGAACCGTGCGTGATCCCGCGCGGTAGCGGAGCACGACCTCGTCCCCGACCTGCTGCACCCAGGTGTGGAGCACGTACAGCCGCCACAGCGCCCCAGGCAGGGTCGAAGCAGGAGCTCCGGACCACAAGGCGCTGAGGTCGGTCAGGCCGTCCTGGGCGGCCAGCGCCACGACCCGCTCCACGACCTCGGGATCAGAGCTGTGGAAGACCCCATCCAGCAGCGCCCGCGCGGAATCGTGCGCCAGATCCGCCGAGGCGGCGGGGTCGGGCTCGCCGGGGATGGTCTCGGCGACCGACGCGTACAGCGGAGCGGGCCGGCGGAAGCGGGGGGCGGAAGGGCCGTTCGAGGACATGCTCAGCACACTACGCGCAGGCGGCGACGAGCCGCATTACTGTGAGGGCATGACCATCCCCCGGCAGATCGGACCCGAGACCGGTCCGCGCACCGCCCTGCCCGATTACACCCGCAGCAATGCGACGGTCGAGCGCATGGTCTCGGACCTGCGCCGCGGTCACCGTCAGGGGAGCGCACGGCCCGGCACCGGCGGTACTGTTCGGGCCTTGTTCCCGGTCGCCGCCACCCGCGACACCCTGCTGCGTGCGGTGGCCGCCGCGTTGCTGCTGGGCGGCACGGTCATCGCCGCGGTCGGTATCCTGCTGCTCTCGCTCGGAGTGGAGGACGGCCATGCGCCGGAGATCGGCCGGCTGATCGTGATGCTCGCACTCGGCGCGATCGGGCTGATCCTCCTGCTGCTGGGGCTGCGCTTCGTCCTGGTGGCGCTGGGCACCGCCCGCTCACGAGTGGAGATCACCGAGCGCGGGCTGCGGGTGGTGGGCGCCTTCCGTTCCCGAGAGGTCCCCTGGCGGGACATCATCGCGATCGAATCGCGGGTGGTCCATCCGGTGCACTGGCTCACCGCAGCGCTGCGGCTGCGCGACGGCTCCCGCGTGCTGATGCCCGCCTTCGACCGGCATGTCTGGACCTGGTCCCAGCCATCGGGGCAGGACATCCGCACCCTGCGGATCGAGCTGAGGAAGCAGGAGAAGGCCGCTCGCGGCGCCTTCTGAGCCACCGAGCCCGAGAGATCGACCCCTGCGGAAGCACCACGGAGGAGAGCCATGGAAGCACTGATGATGACCCTGGGATCGGGCTGGGTCAGCGGGGTCCGGCCCTATTTCATGGTCTTCCTGCTGGGACTGTCCGGCAGGCTGATGAACCTCGAACAGGTCCCTGAGGTGCTGCAGCGCACCGATCTGCTGGTGATCACCGCCATCCTGCTGCTGGTGGACTTCGCAGCGGACAAGATCGCCTTCCTCGACTCCTTCTGGGACCAGCTGCACACCGTGATCCGTCCGATCGCCGGCGGGGCGATCGGGTTCCTGCTGGGGGGCGAGACCGACACCAGCACCGCCATCGTGATGGCGGTGCTCGGTGCCGCCGCGGCCTTCGGCTCCCACGCCGCCAAGGCAACTGCGCGCGCCGCGGTGAACGTCTCGCCGGAGCCGGTCTCCAACGCCCTGGTCTCCACCGGGGAGGACGTCGCCGCGGTGGTGATGGGGCTGCTCACTGTTCTGCTGCCCGCGCTCGCCGGTGTGCTCGCCCTCGTGCTGCTCGGCCTCGGCATCTACCTGATGGTGCGGATCCGGCGCGCCTATCGAGGACTGCGGGAACGGCTGCAGCAGGCCCGGGCGCGGCGCGGGGACGGCGTCGGACCCGCAGTCTGAGACCGGGGGTCCGACGCCGTCGGGGTCTGGCTCCGGTGGCGTTCTCGCCGGCGACTGGTTCTCTCAGCTGGCGACGGTGCCGGGAGCCTGGCTGATGCCGTCGTCCCACAGGACCCGAGTCGCCTCCGCCACCCCGCCCGCGTCCACGTCGGAGACCCCGAGGATGCCCTCGTCGTCCAACGGAAGATGCCCGATCTTCCAGCTGCCGTCCGCCTCCGCATGGAACATCAGCGGGGTGGGGTCCTCCGGGGCGGCGATATCGGTGCGGCGCAGCGAGACGGTCCGCTCGTTGCCCTCCCCGAGGAAGGCCAGCACGATGTCGGAGACTGAGGCGGGCACCTGATCGCTGCTCGGCAGGGCGGTGACCACGAACGAATCCAGCTCGTCCTGGGTGAGCATGAGGATGGCCTCATTGGCCTTGATGATGAAGGCCATGCGCATCGCCTCGCCTTCGGCCAGCGCGATCCCCAGCCAGCGATCGGCGGCGGTCAGCGCGGTGGCGACCACCTGGCCCTCCTCTCCCAGCAGCCACTGGCCGTCCGCCGAGCGCTCGACCTTCCCCCGGGCGCGGAGCCCGGAGGTGACGGCTGCGGTGACGAACTCCTGGGCTGCTGCGGGCGCGGAGCGCAGCCCGATCTGCTCGCGGGTGATCCTGCCGCTCTCGGTGTCTCGCAGCCCGAGCATGAAGTCGATCTCGTAGGCCGTGTAGATCGTGACCTGCTCGTCGGTCGTGCTGGTCTCGCTCATAGGTCCCCCTGGGTGGCGTGATCCGGACAGCGGGAAGGCGTCCGGTGGAAGTGTCACCGAAAGCATGTCAGATGTGCGCCAGGCACTCCACCGATTCGCGACCGCGCCCGAGATTCGCGACCTCGCCCGAGACCTCCCCGCGCCCGAGACGTCACCGCGCCCGAGACTTCTCAGGAGAGCCGGTCGTAGATCTCCGCCGTCACCTCGTAGCGCAGGGGAGCGCCGGAGAGGAATGCCGAGATCTCCTGCACCACCCCGTCGCCCTGGGCTCGTCGCGCCTCGACGGTCCCTCCGGCCACGTGCGGGGTGATCAGCACGTTGTCGAGCCCATAGAGAGGGGAGTTCTCCGCCAACGGCTCGACGTCGAACACATCCAGCCCTGCGCGCAGCCGGCCCGCGACCAGCTCGGTGGTCAGCGCCTCCATATCGATCACGGCGGAGCGCGCGGTGTTCAGCACGGTCGCACCGTCGCGAAGTCGCGCGATCATGTCGGCATCGAGCATCCCCCGGGTCTCGTCGGTGACGGGAGCGTGGATCGCGAGCACATCGCTGCGTTCGCACAGCTCCGCCAGTCCCACCAGCTGCACCCCGAGCGCTGCGGCGTCGTCCTCCGTGGCGAAGGGGTCGTGGGCGAGCACCTCCTGGACGCCCAGCCCGCGCACCATCGAGACGTACTCACGACCCACCCGGGACAGGCTCAGCACGCCGATGGTCTGCTCCCGGATGCCATGGGTGAGGGTGCCGGAGCCGCCGGCCCTCCAATCATGCGTCGCCTGCAGGCGACGGTCCATCGAGTGCACATCGCGCAGCAGTACAAGGGTGAAGGTGAGCGCGAGCTCCGCCACCGCGGTGGCCATCGCCGCAGAGCCGCCCTGGGCGAGCCGCAGCCCCTGCTCGAGCACCTGCTTGGGGAACAGGCCTCGCACGGTGCCGGCGGTGTGCGCGGCGTACTTCAGCCGTGACCCGCTCAGCACCGAGGGATCGAAGGGCGCGGTGCTCCAGGACGTGATCAGCACGTCGTAGTCGTCGGCGATGCCCTCGGGGAGGCGGATCCGGGAGTCGCCGCTCTCCGGCGGGAGCACCACCTCGCCCACGCCCCGCAGCCGCTCCAGAGCCGCCTCGGAGTAGAGGACTCCGAGCTCTTGAGGGGTGATCGCCACGAAGATGCGGGGAGTGCTGGCGGGCTCTGCGGGGACGGACATGAGGTCTCCTTCTCGGGGCGGGGCGGTCTTCGGGGTCATGGTGCATCGAGCAGGCCGAGCCTGCGCAGACCGGTGAGCAGGTGACCCGCCACGACGGCATTGCCGAGCTGGTCGAAATGCCCCGGATCCGTGGAGATCGACGGCGGCTTGGCTCCGGCGCGGCGCTCGGCGAGGTCCTCCGCGGAGGCGTCGATCCCGGTGGCCTCCGGCAGCGCCGGGGAGGTGACGAAATCCTGGACCTCGAGGTAGGCGCTGCCGAAGCGCTCCGCGCATCCGGAGTTCACGGCGAGCACCTGCGCGCGCATCGCGGGTTCGGCGCCGTTGTTGACGAACTGGCCGACGACGGCGACGCGCGCCCCAGCCTGCTCGAGATACCGGGCGGAGGTGGTGATGCGGTCCAGGACCCCTGCTGCGTCCTGCCCACGGTTGAGGTCGTTCTCGCCCATCCACAGCACGGCGTCGTGGCCGCGCAGGGACGCCCCGGTGAGCGGGAGGAAGGGATCGCCGTCGACTGCGATCGGATCGCCGGGACGCAGGCGGGTCAGGAAGACACCCTCCTCGGTGCCGTGGACCACGGCGGGGATGCCGGCGACGTGGCCGGCGTAGGGCTTGAGGGCGTGGGAGACCAGGTCGAGCTCGGTGGGCAGCAGCTTCACCGTCCCCGCCGCCGGGAGGAGTCCGCCCGCCACGGCGATCGGGAGGGGGATCGACCCGATCCGGGCGGCGGTGTGGTGCGAGGTCTCCCCGCCGCGACCTTCGTTGAGGAAGCCGGTTCCCGATGGCGCCAGCGCCGCCTCGAGCGCCGGACCGATCAGCGCCATCGAGGAGGAGCCCCAGCCGACGAGGGCAGGTCTCATGACAGCCAGCCCTCGCGCCCGGCGGCGACGAACTCCTCGTCCAGCAGCGCGGGGAAGCGCGCCCGCACCTCACGGATCAGCTGCTCCTGCCCGGGGGACAGGACATCGGGCCCCAGGCAGCGAGTGCTGCTCAGCAGCCCCTGCTGGCGCAGCACCTCGTTGACACCGGGGACGCAGCCCGAGAAATTGTGGAGCACATCGAAGACGGCCGCGTTGATCTCTACCAGATCGCTGCCCAGTGCGAGCAGCTCGGGGGTGACGGCGTCGGCGGCGACCTCAGCGTTCGCCCGAGCGACCAGCTCGACCGCGGCGCGAGTGCCCACAGCCCACTGCCCCAGCAGCCCGCCGCGTGCCCGCACCTCCCGCAGGTGCCCGTCGACCTCGCGTCGGAAGGGCGTCACCAGATCCGCCACGATCGCATCGTCGTTGCCGGTCAGCACCGCGACCTGGTCCCAGCGCTCATGACCGAGCAGCTCCTGCATCACGTCGTTGGTGCGGTACCGGTCAAACGGCGCCGTCTTCACCGCCACCACCGACTCGAGGCTGAACAGAGAGCGCCAGAAGGCTCGGCTCAGGGGCATGCCGCCCACGCTGTCCTGCAGGTAGAAGCCGATGGTCGGAAGCACCTCGCCGACGGCTTCGGCACGCTCGAGCAGCGACTGCTCGCTGCGTTCGACCATTCCCCAGGGGCTCATCAGCGCGGCCTGGAATCCGAGCTCGCGGGCGAGCTCCGCCTCGCGGACGGCTTGGGCGGTGTCACCGACCAGGCCCGCGATCAGCAACGGCGAGGCGACGGCGCCCGGGGCGGCCTCCGCAGCGATGGCCGCGGCCTGCTCCCAGACGGTGCGCAGCAGGGCGGGATCGTCATGCAGCTCGAACTGGGTGGAGTGCACTCCGACGGCGAGGCCATGCGCGCCGGCAGCCAGCTGATAGCGGGTCAGAGCCCGCTGCGCTCGCAGGTCCACACCGCCGTGGTCGTCGAGAGCCAGGGGATGTGCGGGGATCGCGACGCCGGCATCGAGCCTCGCGTGCAGTTCGGTCATCAGAACTTCCCCTCGCGCTGCTGGAATTTGGTGGCCTTGCCGAGCTGGCGGCCGCCGCCCCCGACCCATTGGCCCACCCAGCGCACCAGGCGACGCAGCGGGACCGAGGGATAGCCGTAGAGCTCATGGATCTCGGCGGCATCGTTCAGGAGAGCATCGGGTGACTCCTCGCCGACGATCTTCGGTGCGATGCCCATCTCCTCGCCGAGCCAGTGGGCCAGCCGGCGCACGGAGACGGTCTCCGGGCCGGTGGCGTTGAGGATCCGCGGGGGAGTGCCTGCCAGCTCGATCGAGCGCAGCGCCCAGGCGTTGATATCGCCCTGCCAGGCGACGTTGACGGCGGGCATGGTGACATCCACCGGCTCGCCAGCGGCGATCTTGGTGGCGATATCGGCGATCACCCCGTAGCGCAGCTCGCAGGCGTAGTTCAGGCGGAAGATCGACACCGGGGTGTCCCAGGTGTGGGAGGCATAGCTGAACAGCCGCTCCCGGGCGAGGCAGGACTGGGCGTACTCACCGACCGGCGCCGGCTCGTCGGCCTCGGTGGAGCCGCCGGTGCCGAGCGGGGAGAGCGGGTACACGTTGCCGGTGGAGTAGACCAGCGAGGGAACGCCCCGGTACCGGTCCGCGACCAGTGCGGGCATCGCGGCGTTGGACCACCAGGTCTGGTGCTCGAGGCCCGTGGTGCCGAACTTCATCGCCGCGAGGTAGAACATGCCCGCGGCGTCCGGCAGGTCCGCGTAGGACTCGGAGCGAGTGAGGTCCGCGGGATGGACGACGATGCCGGCATCTTCGAGGAGCGTGCGTGAGGCGGGGTCCGAGAAGCGGGAGACCGCGATGACCCGGGCGTCCGATCCGACCTCGTCGAGGGCGCGCCGTGCCATCAGTGACATGGTGGGGCCGATCTTGCCGCCGGCCCCGAGGAGGACGATGTCGCCCTCGAGGGCGGCCAACGCCTCGCCCACTCCGGGCAGCGGGCGGGACAGGAGCTCGTCGAGCTCGGCCTCGTCGGCGGGCGCATGGGCGGGCGTCGTGCTGGGTGTGATCACGGTCGACACTGAGCGTCCTCACGTCGTGGGTCGGGGGGTAGAGAAAAGCGTTTCTCTCGGGCCCTTAGAGTAGGTTGCTTCTCTAGGTGCGTCAAGCGACCAGTAGCAATGGTTATCCTCGCTGCATGGCAATCACTCTGAAGGACGTCGCACAGCGTGCCGGCGTGTCGGTGCCTACCGCCTCGCGGGTGCTGTCCGGCAGCAGCTACCCGGTGGTGGAAGAGCTGCGGCTCCGCGTGCGACAAGCCGCCGAGGAGTTGGACTACGTCCCCAACGCCCAGGCGCAGGGCCTGCTGCGTGGAAACACCGGAACCATCGGTGTGCTGGTCGGTGACGTGGGCGATCCCTACTTTTCGGAGATTGTCAATGGCATCCACGAGCGTGCCACCGTCGAGAACCTGCTGGTGACCATCTGTCATACGGAGCGTGACCCCGATCGTGAGCTCGGCTACTTCCGCATGCTGCAGTCCCATCGTGCGCACTCGGTCATCCTTGCGGGCTCCGGCTTGAACGACGAGTCCTACCGCGCAGGCATCGATGCACGGGTGCGCTCCTTCCGCGCCGCGGGCGGGCATGTGGTGGCCATCGGCACCCCCGTGGTCGCAGTCGACCGGGTGTTGGTCGACAACCGCGACGGAGGCAGGATGCTGGGCCGGCACCTGATCGATCTCGGTCACCGCGACGTGGCCCTGATCTCCGGTCCTGCCACTCTGGTCTCGACCGAGGAGCGCCTGGGCGGACTGAAGGAGGCACTCGATGAGGCGGGCGCGCGGTTGATCATCCACCACGGTCCCTCCACGCGGGATGAGGGCTATCGGGCCGCGGGCGAGTTGCTGGCCCGCCATCCCGAGCTGACCGCGATCACCGGCACCGCTGACCAGATGGCGATCGGGGCCATGTCCCAGCTGCGCGACCAAGGACGCAGTGTGCCGGAGGACATCTCCGTGGCTGGCTTCAACGACATCGCCGTCTCCCGGGATCTGTCTCCCTCGCTGACCACTGTGCGGCTGCCGCTGCGCGAGATGGGCTCCGCGGCTCTGGACATCGCGCTCAGCGTGGATCGTGAGATCGATGCGCACCCGGTCGAGCGACAGCTCGGTGTCGAGCTGGTGGTGCGCGGATCCACCGGGCCCGTGCGAGAAGGGGCGGGGACGGCATGAACGCCGACCTATGGTCGGGCACGGCGCGTGCCACCGATATCCGGGTGGTCGACGTCGACGTCTCATTCGCCGATGTCGAACTAGATCCGCCCTTTGTGATCAGCGGTCGACCGATGACGCACGTGACTTCAACAAAGGTTCGGCTGGTCGTCGAGACACTCTCAGGAGTGCGGGCCACCGGGCTCGGGGCGGGAATGTTGTCGGTGCCGTGGGCTTGGCCGCAGTCCGAGATAGACCTGTCCGCTCGCGATGACGTACTGCGTTCCCTCGTCCAGGCTTTCGCCGAGCAGCTCCTGGACCTCGACCTTCGCGGTGATCCCTTCACGCTGTGGCGGCCGCTCGAAGATCAGCTCGATGCAACCCTGGCTGACGCCGCAGATGCGGCCAGGATCGAAGAGATCCCACGGCTAGCTGGATTGCTGACGCTCGGGGCGGTTGACAACGCGCTTCACGATGCCTGGGCGCGTGCCGCAGGATGCAGCGTCTACTCGATGTACACTGCCACGCATCTGAATCAGGATCTGGCCTGGCTGTCACCAGAGTTCACCGGTATCCATCCTGGCGACTTTTTGGGGCCTGCGCGAACCCTGATCCCTATCCAGCACGCACTTGGCGTCGGAGATCCGCTCACGGATGCCGACGTGGTTGCCGGGGGCCGAAGCCTTGAGCGGTGGGTCCGGGAACAGGGGATCCGTCACCTGAAGATGAAGCTGACTGGAAACCCGGTGGCCGATGCCTCCCGCATCTCTGAGGCGTATCGGGTGATGATTGCCCTTGTGAGGGAGCCGACCTTCTCACTGGACCCCAATGAGGCCTACTCGGTGGGAGATCTGGGAGACATGCTCGGCCGCCTCCAACGCCTCGACCCGGCTGCAGCAGGCTCGATTACCTACCTCGAACAGCCCTTCCCTCGCGACCATGAGACGGACGCACAGCAGATGACACCTCTGAGCGCGCGCGTTCCCGTTCTGCTCGACGAGGGTTACTCCCGCCTTCAACAGCTGCTCGACCTTCGGGACCAAGGCTGGTCCGGAGTCGTGATCAAGTCGGCCAAGGGGCAGAGCCATGCGATGGTCACTTACGCAGCGGCCCGCACCCTGGACCTGTCGATCGCGATCCAGGACCTCACCACCGTCGACGTAGCGTTGGAGCATTCACTTGGACTCGCCGCCTCCTTGCAGGCAAGCTGGCCGCAGGTAGAGCACAACAGCCGCCAGTTCGCACCGGGTGCCAATGCTGAGCTGGCGGCACGCTCGCCCGCACTGGTCGCCGTGCGCGAAGGGCACGCGCGCTGGACTCCTGGGAAGGTGGGGCTCTACGGGGGCTGAGCGTGGCGCCCCGGTGCCTCGCGCGAGCTTCCGCGCCCGGTCTCGGCTCCGTCAAGCTGTGATGGTCCGCCCACGATGCCCTCGACCTGGTTTCGTGAGCTCTGCGGCGATAGCGGACAGGCCCGGGCCGCGCAGGTGCGTGGTCCGGGCCCGCCGTATCGCGTGAGCCGGTCAGCCGATCAGCGCCCCAGCGGTGGTGGCCTGCTCGCAGAGGTCCGCGGCAGCAGCTGCGTCGAGCGTATCAGGGCGTTTCGGGTTGTCCAGGTGGCGGATGAACCGGTCCAGAGCGGTTGATGCGCGCCCTGTCCGGCCGGCGGCGGCATGCCGTTCAGCCTGGTCCAGCGCACTGGTCAGCTGGTGCGTGATCGGCCCGCCGATCGCGGCTTCCTCGATGTAATTCTCGAGAGAGGAACGCAGCGCGCCTACGGGGGAGACGGTGGGCTCCTCGACGAACGTCATCCGGTACAGCGAGCCTTCCCAGGCGTAGTACAGGCGGCCATTGTTGTCGAACATGGCGTACTCGCCGTCCGTGAGGGTTTCTGTCTCGAGAGTCTTCGGGTCCAGCACGAACACCTCCCCGGGTGCGGTCGCCCCGTAGAGGCGCTCGTCCGGACCGAACTCGAGAGAACCGTGGCCCCACAATCCACCGGCACGGCCGACTGACACCAGCTCGCCGAACTCGCGAGAATCGAGGTCGAAAGTGAAGACGGTTCCCGATGTGGTCAGGCCCCAGACCTGTCTACCACTGTCCACCACCAGTTCGGAGATGTCCTTGGCGTCCGGCTCTGGCACGCCATCCCAGACCAGCTCGCCCGCCTCGAGGTCCCAGATGAATATGCGAGCCTCACCATGCGGGGACTCGCCGCCTAGGACATCGACCGTCGTGCCGCCGATGAGGTAGCCATCGATGCTCGTGAGAGAGGAGATCGCGTGACCCTGCAAGGGCTCTCCCAGGTCGGTCTTCTCCTTGCTCTCATCGTTGTAGAGGAACAGCTGGCCGGTGTCCACGCCGCGCCCACCGATCGTTCCCAGCGCTACGGTGTGGTCGTCGACCCTCGACAAGGCATAGATCCGCTCCTGGTGATAATCAGCGTAAAGACGGAAGACTTGGCGTGGGTTATTCCCGTAGACGTAGCTCTGATCGGGGTCGTATTCGAAGAGTATGCCTTGTCCGTACGCAGTGAAGAAGACCTTGTCGTTCATCGACGTGATCGCATCGATGCGCGCGGAGGGTCCCCGAGTGAAATTGAGGAACTCCTCATTTGTGGTGTCATATCCTGCGACCGAAACCTCGGAGGTCCCACCTCCGATGTACACGTTGTCGTCGGGGCCCAGTCCGAGTGAACGGATGGTCATCGGAAATGACGGTACAGCCAAGGGTCGTTTCTCGCCTTGGCCGGTTTCAGGATTCCACAACCACATGTCACCGCGGCTACCCATGCCCACCACGGTGAGGCCTGGCCACTCCGGGTCCTTCAGGTCGATGAGTGAGGTGCCGGAAGAAGATTCCGCAGATGTAAGCGGCCACCCAACTGGTTCGCCCATCCGATCCTCAACGTTGTACCGGTATAGACCGTCGGCGAGTTTGCCGAAGTATACATTTCCGTTCTCGTCCACGTCGGTCATCCCACCCTGACCGTTATACTCGATCCGGTCGATCCACTCGCCCGCTTCGATGTCATATATGTGCCAGTCGAGGCTCGGGCTGGTGTAGGAGAAGAGAAGTCCATCCCGGTACTCCAGGTGAAAGTGACGAGTTTCGTTGGCGGCCCATTCAGGGGTTTCAATCCCCGTCCGTTCACCTGTTGCCAGGTCGATCGAAACCAGGTGAGCGTTTGGTTCGGTGCCTACGAACAGTTGTCCGGGTGCGTAGGCTAGGGAATACGCGAACGGCTCGCCGTCAATGGCTTGCCCAAGGTCCTCGAACACTTCCGTCGCAGTGTCGTAGGAGAAGATCTTCCCGGAAGGGTAGCCGCCGCCGTAGATGATGTCGCCGTCTCCAGGGATGAGTTTCGTGATCACGACGTCATCAGGGATGCCGAAGCCGAGGTTAATCATCTCACCTGACTCTGGTGAATAACGCAGTAGGTAGGCATGGGGGCCCCAGCTAGCGATGTACACGTTGCCGTCAGGCGCCAGGAGTAGATCATTACCGCGGTGCGTGTCGGGAACGGTGTGGGCGTCCAGCTGCTCGCCGGTCGCGGCATCCGAGACCGTAAATTCCATCGGGTTCTCTGGCTGGCCACCCGCCGTGTAGACGACCGGCCGACCGTCTCTCCAGTAGCCGAACGTTGAGGCTGTAACACGAACGGTAGAGATCGGAACACCCAAATTTTCTATTGAGGGCACCAGCGTGGTCGTCCTCTGGTCGCCGCTCACGCCGTCTGCGTGTGCTGCTAGAGGTAGCACTGCGGAGGTTCCGAAAATCATGGTTGTCGCGATACCGCCCGTGATCAGGGTTCTTCTACGCATCAGTGGTTTTCCTTTCGGCAATACAAAGACCATTCGGTTGAATGCTGATCCAGCTGCTCGATAATCCGGTCGACCCCCACCTCCGTTCGGGCTGGGTGCTCCTCGTCGTGCAAGTCAGGCCAGGGCGCGCGCTGATGTCCAGTTGCTACGGTGCTGGCGATCCGGCTCGTATATGTCGCCGATGTCGAGCGAGACCGGTCGGTCGCGTCTTACTTGACGGCAGGCGCCAGAAGTGGCCACTAGGACAGTGAGACGGCCCCACCTCAGGCGCAGTTCATGGTCTCGCTCGGAACCTCTTCATCGAGAAAACCCTTGCTAGTCCCCACGAGACTAACCGCTTTCTGTGCTGGGCGTCAACCATGAATTCTGAAGTTCCGCACGGTCGCGGACGTCGAGTTCGCAACCGCCGGCTGAGTCGACGGGTACATCAACCGCCGCGTCCACGGCTTCTTTGGGATGCTCGCCCCGGTAGGGTGCGAGACCCTCCACCACGAGACCCCTCGCCCAAGAGTCCGAACCCGCAAAGTAGCGGCCGAGAACCCGGGCGATTCAATGGAGCTTCTCTAGCTTTATCGAGGTGAGGGCCCCAGGGCGCCGTGGAGGGCGCGGGTGGAATTCGTACTTACGGCGGAGGCTTCCGGGGCGAGAGGCTTTCCTGGTTCAAACATCTGGTCATGCCGCTAGGAGGTGGCACGCATGTGCGCGCCACTGCCTAGCCTCGATCTTTCACGGTGCTGCTGAGCGGCGGTGTCCGGCGGCGTTGCCGATGTTCGTGCGTTGATTCTGGCATGAGGGTGTGACGGTCCGCCGCGTGTCGGTCGCGGTGGTCGGGTGTCCAGTGCCAGAGGTCCTCAAGGAGTGGGCCTGCCCGCAAGTCGTTGACGGTTGATCAAGCTGCTTGAGCTTGATCTGCGTGTTCTTCGGTCTCGGCCTGGTCGCGCTTGATGGCATTCTCGAACGCGACCGGGCTGGTGTAGTCGAGGCTGGAGTGCAGCCGGCGACGGTTGAATACGATCTCGATCCAGCGAGCGACCTCGCGACGCGCTGCGGCCCGGGTCGGCCAAGAGCGCCGGTCGTAGAACTCAGTCTTCAGCGTGGCCCAGAACGACTCGGCCATCGCGTTGTCCCAGCACACCCCGGTCCGTCCCATCGACTGGCGGATCCCCAGCTCCTCGCAGGTCTCGAACAGGGCCTTTGACGTGTACTGGGCGCCGCGATCAGCGTGAAACACAAGATCATCTGGGACATCCCCGCGCAGGGTTCGTGCCATCCGCAGCGCCCGGTCAACCAGCCCGGCGTCCTGACACTCGTCCATCGCCCAGCCCAGCACGCGCCGGGAGTGCCCGTCACGGACCGCGGCGAGATAGATCTAGCCCTCGCCGGTTCGCAGATACGTGATGTCGCTGATCCAGATGGCATCGAGGCGTCCCTGGTCCCATCTCCGCTGGGCGTGATCCGCGAAGCCTCGGGCGGAGGGATCTTGGATCGTCGTCACCGGGGTGAACATGCTCGGGCTGATGCCCTCCAGTCCCTGACGACGCATGGACGCGGCGACCGTCTTCCGGTCGACCACCACGCCCTTGGCGGCGAGCTCGCGGGTGATCCGCGGGGCCCCGTAGACATCGTCAGAGGCTCGGAACTGCTCGCGCACGGCCTGATCGATCACCGCCCGCCGCTTAGCCCTCGGCCCGGGGCCATGCTGGCGACGGCGCTGCCAGGCGTAGTAGCCCTGCCGAGTCACACCCAGAAGCCGCGCCATGCGGGTGATCTCGAAGTTCGCCTTCTCCGCGTCCATCAGCTCGAACCGTTCCTCCGGGGTGGCTTCGACGCGAAGAAGGCGGCCGCTTTTCCCAGGAACTCATTGTCCGTCTCCAGCTCATGGACCCGCCGTCGCAGACGCTTCAACTCTTCCCGCTCGTCCGCGGCCAACGGCACTTCCGGGCCCGGAGCCGGGCCCCGGCGCTCGCGTTCTTGCTGGACCCAGCGACCCAGCAACTGCGCGCCCACGTCGATCTCCTCGGCCACATGCGCGATCGGCCGGCCCGTATCCAGCACCAGAGCTGCTGCCTCTCGGCGGCACTCCGGCGTGTACCTCTTCCGCTTCCTCATGACGACAACCATCCCGCAGGCCAGCACGACCCGCTATCTCAGGCGTCAACATCAGGAGGGTAAGCCCAATTCTTCGCCGTTGCGTTCGCATTGGGGGCGTGGTGCCCGGCCAGAGCACAGGCGTTCTTGCGGGCTTTCCGGCGGGCCGTGCTGATCGCGCTCTCCGCCTTGTCGACGTCAGCCGCCAAGGCGGTCAGCAGGCGGGAGATCGTCGGATCCGAGGCCACGGACCCATACAACTCCGGTTCCGCCCGCAGCGTCGCGACGTCAGCCAAGCAGTCCCCACCGACCGCGAGCATCAGCGCAAGATCGGTGAGGATCTTTCCTGGGTCGTGCCGCGCGAACTGCTTCCGCCACGGCGCCAGCGCTCTGGACAGCTCGGTGGTCAGACCCGTCGCCCGCAGCGTCTGGGTCAGCAGGATCCCGCCTGCTTGACCGACGGCGGGCACCGGTGCGACATCAACACGAGGGCGTGGATACAACCCGGTAGTATTCACCCTGAAGGTGCTCCTTGGACTGCGATGAACTGGACTCTAGACAAGCCCAATTCTTCCAGCTCAGGAGCACCTTCACCCATTACGACCCGCCCCTCGGACACCTCAACGATGAAAGCCCGGGGCTAGCCCCCTGCTCTGCAGGACCCCTTTGGGCAGTGGGCGATCCGCATTGCCCGGCCTCCCGTTCCCGTATGGGTCGCGATCAGCGTGGGCTGATCACCGGGAGCTGCCGTTGGTCGAGATGCATGACCTCACGGCCGGCTTGCCACATCTGCTGCGCTCGGTTCCTCGTGTCCAACGGATCGCCGCTCCAAAGGACCAGGTCGGCGTCCTTGCCTACCTCGAGCGAGCCAATACGCTCGTGGAGTCCCAGTACACGAGCTGGATTTATGGTGACCGAGCGCAATGCTTCCTGTGCGTCCATACCGTGCTTGCACGCGAGCGCGACTTGGTGGATCAGGTAGTCGATCGGGACCACCGGATGGTCGGTGATGATTGAGACGTCGACGCCGGCGGCTGCCAGGATTCCGGGAGCTCGTGGCGTGCGGTGGCGGACTTCGATCTTGTTGCGGGAAGTCATGATCGGCCCGTACAGCACGGGCACGTTCTCCTTCGCAAGGCGATCCGCGATTAGATGCGCTTCAGTGGCGTGGTCGAGCACGAGTTTGTACCCGAACTCGTGAGCGATGCGCACCGCCGTCATGATGTCGTCGGTGCGGTGGGCGTGCTGGCGCCACGGGATCTCGCCGGAGAGCACGCGCGATAGGGCGGCGGAGACCAAGTCGGAGCGATCTCGCTCCTTGTCGTCTGTATCCAGCCAGATCCGTGCTTGGGTGAGTGCCTGCCGGAGCACCAGCGCCACGCCCAACCGGGTGGATGGAGTCCGTCCCAGGTCGCCGTGCACCCGGCGGGGATTCTCCCCCATGGCGGATTTCAGGCCCGAGGGCTCACGCAGCACCATGTCGTCGACGACGCGGCCGTGGGTTCGGATCGCCACGGTGAGCCCACCGATAGGGTTGGCCGAGCCAGGGTTCACGTTCACGGTGGTCACGCCGGCGGCGATGGCGTCGTCGAAGCCGACGTCGAGCGGATTGATAGCGTCCAAGGCCCGCACGGCGGCGGTTACGGCATCAGTCGTCTCGTTCACGTCGTCGCCAGCCCACCCTTCGCCCTCCTCGTGAATGCCGAGATGGACGTGTGCGTCGATGAGCCCCGGCAGCAGCCACGCTCCAGCTGCATCGACCACTTCCGCATCTCGAGGCGCAGTGAGGCCGGGGCCGAGCGCGGAGATCTTTCCGTCCTCAACGAGCAGGGTGCCAGCGAATGCCGGCCCAGTGACCGGGACGACGTGGGCATTGGTGATGGCGATAGCGGTCATGACGATCCACCTTCGAGCGCTCGGATGGTGAGGGAGGGGCTTGGCCCCGGTGCACCCGCGATCCTATGGCCAAGAATGCGCTTTCTCAATGCCATGAAGCATTTTGGGCGTGGACCGCCCCGATAGCAGCCACTAGCCACCACTTCTGTCAAGCGGCGATTGCTGCGCCTGTGATGGGTGGGGCAGCCTGCGGTTCGCTTACTTCGATCTTGAGGCTGCCACCCGCTCCGCTTCCGGCCGGTGCGGTGGGCCGCATCCCCTCGGCGGCGATGGTCCCAACGGTATTGGCGGTGGTTGGTAACGGTTTGTCATCGCGGGAGGTTGCGCCCTTGACAGTGTTCCGTGCAGATGTAAGCCTCTGAGAGAGAAAACGATTGCACCCCGCCAATCAACGGCGAAACAGAGGCGATCGAGCCTCGGAGGAGCACGACATGAACAGCGCAAAAACCTTCTTCTCGCGGCGTCACTTCATGGGCGCCGGGGCTGGACTCGCGACAGTCGGCACCTTGACCGCCTGCAGCTTTGAGGACGGGGGCGGGTCGGGTGGTGGTTCGGGCGACGGCGGTGGGGATGGTGAGACGGCTCGGTTTCGAATGTTCGGGAGTGTCCTGGACTCTCTGGACCCGCACTACGTCAATGACGCCCTCTACTACGTGGCGGCAGGTCTTCTCGAGGGGCTAGTCCTGTCCAATGACGATGTCACGGACGTGGTGCCGGCCGCCGCAGAATCCTGGGAGGCCTCCGAAGATGGCTTGACGTACACCTTCACGATGCGCGAAGGGGCCAAGTGGTCGAACGGTGACCCGATCACGTCGGCCGATGCCGAGGCCAGCTTCCGGCGGGTGCTCACTCCGACCGGTGCTGGCTCCTCGTACACCACGGGGTCGTCCAGCTACCTTCCCGGGCTCGGCATCAAGGGCGCCGTCGACTTCCAGTCCGGCGTGACGGATGATTGGACGACAGTTGGTATCACCGCGCCGGACGAGAGAACCGTCGTCGTTGAGCTCGACGTCCCGAACCCTGACTTCCTAATCGGGATGTCCCATTATTCAATGCTTCTCGTCCATTCGCCTACCATCGAAGAGCTCGGCACTGATTGGATGCTCCCGGAGAACTGGGTGGGGAACGGGCCTTACAAGCCCTCCTCCTGGAATCCGACTTCCTCCCTGGCTCTCAAGGCGAATGACTCCTATTGGGACCACGAGAACCTCGAACTTCACTCCATCGAGCTGGCGCTCGGAATGGACGACACGGCGGCACAGGTCTCCTTCCAGTCGGGGGACCTCGACATCACAATTGCCAACGACGTCGCCGAGGCCGATCCGGCCAATGCAGAATTTCTGGTGGTCGACCCGGGATTCGCGGTGCAGTACGTCCGTTTCATGTACGGCAGTCACGAGGCCGTACGCGACGTGCGCGTGCGAAAGGCCATCTCGATGGCGATCGACCGGGAAGCGCTCGCCTCTCTCCGGCCGGAGGCGTCGGTTGCCGGGGTGACGCTCATCCCAGGCAATGTCGTCCCGGAATGGGACGAGTCTCTGGCGACGAATTTCGACCCGGATGGAGCTCGTGCACTCATGAGCGAGGCGGGATACGACTCCGTCCCTCCGATCCGTCTGCAGTCCAACGCGGAGTCCCCGTACTTCAACCTCCTGCTCGATACGTGGGCGGAGGTCTTCGATGTGGAGACTTCCAACGACGTTCTCGAAGCCGGCGTGCACTCCGAGTCCTTGACTCAGGGCGTGGAGGACTCATCGAGGATCAGCGTCTTCTCGTCGTCGTTCGGCGGAATCTCGACTCTGAACAATTGGATCAGCAATATCTACAGTCCTGAATACATCATGCGGTCCAGCCTCCAAATCGACGACCTCGCCGAATGGAATGCACTGCCGGAATCGGGCCTCGAAGGTGGAGAGCTCGCTGTGGCGATGAACGAGTTCCTCCGTGAGCATGCCGATCCGGACACGGTGCTTTTCGCCGACCTCGTGTCCGAGGCGCAGAGGATTACCGACCCGGGCGAGCAGACGGCCAAGCTCTTGGAATCTGCGCAGGCCCGAGAGGAGGCGGCTTGGGTGCTTCCGGCGACCTGGGATGCCGTCACCTATCTTGTCCAGCCTCGCATCGAGGGGTTCGTTCCTCGGCCGTCACCGGAGCGTGCGTACTACAAGTACATGCGGGTCGCTGGCTGATCGATCGATTCGCACAATGGTGGACGTATCACGGACAAGGATGACTGTTGTGAAAGAAGCGACATACATGAGACGTTCGGGGACGGCCCGTAACGGCGGATACCTGTACGAGCTCGAGGACTACTTCCGGCGCACTCTTGTCGACGAGTATCCGGCGCGCTCGTCGCGACTCTGGGAGCGCGACTACTCAGGCCCGGAGCATTACAGCAAGAGCGTCGACACGATGCGCGCGAGATGGCGAGAGCTCCTTGCGCCCCCCACCCTTTCGCCGATCGGAGAGCCGAGCATCGAGGAGGGGTGGATCGATGGCGTGAGTTCGTGGTGGATCCGTCAACCGCTAGAAGGGGGCCTGTCGGCCCAAGGCGGCCTGGCGGTCCCTGTCGGAGGCGCCACGCAGCTGGTGATCTTCCAGCACGGGCTCGGCTCGGTTCCGGAGCGAGCCTTCGGGGTCGATGATCCGGAGCGAACCTATGACGAGGTCGCGTTGCGACTCTTGGAGGCGGGGTACGCCGTTCTCGCACCAATGAACCTCAGCTTCGTCGAGCAGCGGAACCGAGCGCAGAGACTTGCACGATTGGGCGGACGTACGGTCGAGGGCATCGAATTCTCTCGTCTCTCCCAGCTGCTGGACACGGTGCAGGAGCATTTTGGGCTCGATACCTCCCGTGTCGGATTCTGGGGTTCGAGCTGGGGCGGGATGGCCGTACAGTTTTTCAGTCCCCTCGTGGAAAGGTTCGCTGTGGGGATAACCAGTGGGTTCTTCAATGATCGTCAGAACAAGATGGCGGTGCCGGACCCTCGTTTCGGCTCCTTCGAAAAAAACAATGAGGAACACGCCTACCTGTTCGGACACCTCACGGTATTTGGAGATGCAGATCTGGCTTCCATGGTGTGTCCGCGTCCCTTCATGGTCCAGCACGGGCGATTGGATGCTATCGCCTGGTGGCCCCAGGTAGTCGAGGAATTCGATCGCGCCCAGATCCATTGGTCGAATCTGGGCCTCGGTGATCGTGTGAACATCGATCTTCATGAGGGCGGACACGTCGTTCGTGCCGAACCCGGGGTGGACTGGATCGGCAAGTGGCTATGACCGAAGGGGGGTGCGACTCATGAAGATCGCGGCATTCATCGGGAGACGCGTTCTGCGAGTAGTTCTGTGCCTGATTGCAGTTTCGGTACTGACATGGATGCTCCTTCAGCTTGCGCCGGGAGACTTCTCGACCATCCGCTCTGTCGGAGCCGGAAGCGTCGGACTCGCTCAGTCGGCGACCACAGACCACGTCGCGGCAGTTGAGGCAAGGTACGGCGAGGATGTCCCGAGCTGGCAGCAGTACCTCACCTTTATGTCCGGGGTTGTTACCGGTGATATGGGGCCGACGTATCGGTATCCGCATCTGACGGTCGAACAGATCATCCTGCGGGGCTTCCCCATTTCTGCCGGGCTCGCACTCGGGGCGACGCTCATCGCAGTGGTTGTCGCAGTTCCTGTTGGGATCCTCGCTGCAGTGCGACGAAAGACGGTATGGGACTCCGGCTCGATGTTCGTGGTGACCCTTGGGCACGGCTTGCCGAATTACCTCACCGGGCTTGTGCTCGTCCTGGTCTTCTCTTCCGCACTGCAGCTCCTGCCGCCCTTCGGATGGAACGGGCCGCAGAACATAATCATGCCGATGCTGGCGCTCTCGGCATCTCCGATCGCCATGCTGGCGAGGTACGTGAGGAACTCCGTTCTGGAGAACCTTCGAGAGGAATACGTAGTAGCCGCAAGAGCGCGCGGAGGGCGATTCAGGGTCATCATGAATCGCCATGTGCTCCGGAACTCACTGATGCCGTTGGTGACCGTGCTCGGTCCGATGTTCGCGACTCTCGCTACAGGAACTATATTCGTGGAATCCTTGTTCGGGGTGCCTGGCCTTGGGCGCTACTTCACAGAGGCCGCTACGCAACGTGACATGCCGTTGCTCATGGGGTCGACGCTTTTCTTCGCCGCACTGCTGATGACTATGAATCTTCTGGTTGATCTCACGTACGCTGCGCTCGATCCTCGGGTCCGCGCGAACTTGGGACTCGCCCGGGCCGTAGAGGAGAAGCCGGACACCGAAGAGGAGCCAACAGTTCCGGATGCCGTTGCGCGGAGCGCACCGGCGCAGGGAGGTGCGCTATGACGACGATTGAGTCCGCTGAGGCTCGACCTCAGCCCAGGCCCCGGAGTGAATGGTCGCGCCGGCTGGCGCGATTTCAGCGAAATCGCCTAGCGATGCTTGGGCTGGTGATCGTCATCGTCTCATTGGTGGTTTCCCTGTTGTCGCCTTGGATCGCCCCCTATCATTTCGCGGAGCTGGACGTCACGAATAGATTGCTCCCCGCGGGCAGCGAGGGGCACTTGATGGGGACAGATGCCTCGGGGCGCGATGTCTTCTCGCGTCTGCTGTATAGCTTGCGAACTGCGCTTTTCATTGGGATATCAGCGGAGCTCCTGTCGTTGACGATTGCCTTTGCCGTAGGTCTGCTCGCCGGATACAAGGGCGGCAAGATCGATTCCATTCTCATGGCAGTGACTGATGTGATGTTCGCGTTTCCTGGGTACCTATTCGCTGTGTTGCTGGTGGCGGTATTTGGGCGCAGCCTTTGGGCGGTCATCCTCGCTCTGACCATCGCCAGCTGGGTCAGTCAGTCCAGACTGTTGCGCGCACAGATCCTGAAGATGAAGAGCTTGGAGTTCGTCGAGGCCGGACGATCCATGGGGGCTTCGGGGTGGACGCTGGTGATGCGTTACATGGTTCCTGGGGCTCTCGGCCCCGTGCTGGTGACCACCAGCTTCGGGATACCGGCGAACATGCTTGCGGAGTCAGGATTGGCCCTGCTCGGGCTGGGGGTGGCACCACCAACCCCCAGTGTCGGGACGATGATCATCGACGGATACACGTACGTGCAGAGTCATCCTCATCTAGTTGCTTGGCCTGTAGGGGTATTCGTGATAATCATGCTTTCATTCACTTGGTTGGGAGATGGAGTTCGAGATGCCTTCGATGTTGACGAGAGCTGAGGCGCGGGGCTCGCGACCACTGTTGGACCTCCGTGATCTGAGGGTCCGGTTCGATATCGAAGGCTCGGGGCCCACAGAAGCTGTCCGGGGGATTTCGTTCACGGTGGACCACGGGGGATCGTTGGCGCTGGTCGGGGAGTCCGGCAGCGGCAAGAGTGTGTCGATGCGTTCGATTCTCGGACTGCTTCCGAATAATGGTTCGGCCACCGGTTCGGCCATCTTCGACCCCGAGGGGGCGAACGAGATGGATCTGCTCGCCCTCAACGGGGCGCGTCTTCGCAAGGTGCGGGGTCGTCAGATTGGCCTCGTATTCCAGAACGCTATGGAGGCGTTCAACCCATCGATCCCTATCGGCAATCAGCTAGTGGAAGGATTGCTTTGGCATGGCCTCGCTAGCCGCGCAGAGGCTGAAAGGCGCGCAGTCGAGGCACTCGGTGATGTAGGTATTCCCTTCCCGGAGAGGAGGGCGAGGGCGTATCCGTTCCAACTCTCTGGAGGAATGCGTCAGCGAGCGATGATCGCCATGGCAACCATTGCGCGTCCGACGATGATCATCGCCGACGAGCCCACAACGGCCCTAGATGTCACCGTGCAGAAGCAGATCCTTGAACTTCTGAAGGCTCAGCGTGCAGCCGGCATGGCGATGGTCTTGATCACGCACGATCTGGCGGTGGCTCGCCACGTCTGCGACGATGCAGTCGTCCTGCGTAGGGGCGAGGTGGTTGAGACAGGCTCTGTGGTGCAGCTATTGACTCGCCCTCGTGAGGCGTATAGCAAGACACTGATCGATGCGGCGCTCGAGATCAGTCCAGAGCCCAGAGAGCCCGAGAGGCACGAACCAGAGATGAAACCTCTGGTCCGCGTCGAGGGGCTCACAAAACGTTTTGCAAGTCGTGGGGGAGATGTCCTCGCGGTCGACGACGTGTCCTTTTCGCTGCAGCCCGGTCGTACGCTCGCGGTCGTCGGAGAGTCCGGCTCTGGGAAATCAACGCTGGCACGGCTGAGCATGCGGCTGATCGAGCCGACCGCCGGAAGGGTTGAGGTCGACGGGGAGCTTCTCGGCGGACTCAGCGCGAGCGCGCTGCGGCGCAAGCGCTGCGACATGCAGATGGTCTTCCAATCCCCCTATGGCTCACTGCTGCCTTATGCGACGGTGTCCGAAAACATCGAGGAGCCACTGAGGATCAACAAGATCGGCTCCAAAGCGGACCGCCGATCCTATGCTGTGGAACTGCTGAAAGTTGTCGAGTTGGATATCTCCTACATGGACATGTATCCGCGACAGCTTTCTGGTGGACAGCAGCAGCGCGTCGCGATCGCACGGGCGCTCGCCTTGGAGCCGAAGTATCTCGTTGCCGACGAACCGACTTCTGCTCTGGATGCCTCGGTGCAGCTGCAGGTCCTCGAGCTGCTCGCCAACCTGCAGGAGGAGCGGAACTTCTCGATGCTGCTGATCACCCACAACCTCGCAGTCGCCGAACGGTTGGCAGATGATGTGGCAGTGATGAAGGAAGGGCGGATACGTGAATACGCTCCAACCCGTCAGCTGTTCGAAGATCCGACGGACGCGTACACGCAGAAACTTCTGGGGGCGATCCTCCCGCTGCGGGCGGGCCTCGAAGACGCTGCCTGACCCGTCATCCCCGGGTCACCCGGATGTCCGTAACCACGCTGAGATCCCCGCCAGCACATGGTTCGGCAGCGGATGTCCGCCGTCGTGCAGCAGCAGCTCCAGTCCCTTGTGATCGGGCCAGCGCCGGCGCGCGGAACGGAACAGCTCCAGATTGTGTGTCCCGTCGCTGTCCCCGCCCCCGGCGAGCAGGAAGGGCCGAGGCGCAACGAGGCCCAGCAGCTCGTCCTGGTCGCGCCCCTCCGGCACAGCTCCGTCGAGATACCAGGGGTCGGTCCAGTTGGAGTGGGCGAAACCGAGTCCGGGTTCATGGGCCGCACCGGCGTCGAGGCGGGTGTCGAGGGCGGCCAGGTGCATCGCCAGCTTCCCGCCCAGGGAATGGCCGAAGGTCGCCAGGCGGTCCTCGCCCGCGAGCCCGGAGTCCTGCAGTGCGGTGACCGCGAGCCTCAGGTCGCCGATGCTCCGCCCCAGCCCGGTCATGGACTGTTCGCGACGGTGGCGCTCGGCGGCCGGGCCGTAGCGTTCTTCGAGGGATCCGGCTCCGACCGTCCCCGGGTCCGCGGCAGAGACCTGCTCGAACCACCAGGGGACAGCGAGCACGGCATGGCCGGCCTGAGCGAGCTGCAGCCCGTAGGCGCCGAGCACGGGGTCGCGGCCGGAGCGGCGGGTGCGCTCACTGGGTTCCCCGAACAGGGGAGGGGTGTCGTAGAACGGCACCACCACGACCACGCCTGACGGCGGCACTCCCTTGGGGCGATGGAACTCGCAGACGAGCTCGCTGCCGAAGGAGGACAGCACGAACTGCTGGATCTGACCGTGCATCTCCGGATGCTCCGGGTCCCTCGAGGAGCCCCATCGCCAGGCGCCCCGAGGGTCGGGGTCGGCTCCGAGCCAGCCCTGCCACCAGCTCCGGGTCTCGGCGGCGTCGGCCTGCGCCTCGAACTCCTCCATGGGCGGCTCCCTCAGTCGCCGTTCGGCAGCTCGGCCGGCCGGACCGGCTGACCCGTGCGACCCGATTCGTACACCGCTTCGATGAAGGCCACCGCCGCGCGCGCATCGGCCGAGGTCACCAAGGGCGTGCGCCCGTGCTGGATGGCGCCGAGGAAGTCCAGATGCTGCTGGAGCATGATGTCGACGGCCTCGAACTCGGGCAGCTCGAGTCCATCGCGCGAGTGGAAGTGGATCACGCGCTCGGACTCGGTGACGATCGATCCCGCATCACCCATCAGGCTCACGCGGATCGGGAGCTTGCCGTAGGCGGCGGTGGTGGCCTGGAAGGTGAGCTGAGCGCCGCTGGTCATGCGCGCGGTCGCGGTGACGGTGTCCTCGACCTCGATCCGCTCGTGGGCCAGCAGTCCGGTGAAGGCGAACAGCTCTTCGACATCGCCGAGCAGCCACAGGGTCAGATCCACCAGGTGCACCCCCTGGTTCATCAGGGCCCCGCCGCCGTCGAGCTTCCACGTGCCGCGCCAGGCGCCGGAGTCGTAGTACTCCTGGGTGCGCCATAGGGGGACCTCGACGGTGGCCGAGGTGATCCGACCGAGCAGCCCCTCGGAGACGATCTTCTTCAGGTACTGGTTCTCGGCGGCGAAGCGACGCTGGCTGGCGATCGAGAGGATCCTGCCCGAGCGCTGCTCCGCCTCGCGGATGCGGTCCGCGGCGGCGACTGTCACCTCGATCGGCTTCTCCAGGAACACGTGCTTGCCGGCGTCGAGCGCCTCGACGGTGACGTCGGCGTGCAGGCCCGAGGGTACGGCGATCACCACGGCGTCGATGTCTTCGCGCGCCAGCAGCTCCGCGACGCTCGCAGCGGCCTCGACGCCGTTCTCCTCGGCGACGGCCCGAGCGGCCTCGGCGTTCGCGTCGGCCAAGGCGATCAGGGTGGCAGGGGAGTCGTCGGACAGCAGGCGTGCCACGTGCTGTCGGCCGATGATGCCGACGCCGATCATGCCGAAGCGCACGGGGGAGAGGTCACTCATCAGGAGGTCCTTTCGAGTGCGGAAGAGATCGCGGCCAGCACCGTCACCGGGGCCAGCAGCTGTGCGGGTGAGCGGGAGACCGTGCCGGCCCCGACGGCGGTGAGGAACTCCGCCAGCGCGGGAGCGTTGTAGTCCCCGCCCAGCGTGAGGTCCCGCGAGACCACCGCCCCCTGGTGCACGCTCGTGGCGTGGAACGGCACCCTGGATGCACCGTCGGGGACGACGAAGGTGAAGGTGACCTCCGTGTCCGCGATGCGCAGGGAGGCCACGACGGTGTCGCCGCGCCGCACCGCGCGGGCGTCCAGCGAGTCCGGGTCGACCGCGGGATTGCCGAGGATCTCCATCGCCGCCTCGACGTGGTGGATGCCGTAGAAGAACAGGCCCGAGTACTCGCTGTCCGGATCGGCAGGGCCGATCACGTGCAGGTGACGCGGCGGGCCGCTCTCGTCGGCGCCTCCAGCGGCTTTGAAGTGCCCGATCTCGGGCACGAAGCGCAAGGCCGAGCAGGACAGCAGCAGCGCGGAGTTCCGCTCGGCGATCTCGAGCAGCTCGCGTGCATCTGCGACCGAGGCGGCCAGGGGCTTGTCGACCAGGACCGGCGTGCCGGCCTCCAGCAGGGGGCGCGCGTGCTCGAGGTGCTTGGCGCCGTCACGAGTGGAGACGATCGCTGCGTCGACCTGGCCCACCAGCTCGGCAGGCTCGTCGACGATCAGCTCGATCTCGCCGAGTTCGGCGAGCTCCAGGTTCCGTTCGCTGCGACCGCCGACCAGGGCGGTGGCGCGCACGCCGGGATGGCGCTGCTCCACGTTCAGGAACCGGGTGAAATGCGTGATGTGCGAGTTCTCGGTGCCGATCATGCCGATGCGCAGCACGGCTGCTCCCCTCGTGGTCCGGGCGGGGCCCGGGCCTGTCGCTGGCTGGTCGCGAGGTGCCGGCGACCGCCGTGGAGGCGGCGACGCTGGGACCTGCAGATCCAAGCCTGCTCTGCAATCGCTTGCACGTCAAGTGGGGACACCGTAGGTTGGAGAAGAACTTGCACTGTCAGGGAGGACCCGTCGAACCCGGTCCGCGCCCGTCGGTCGCGGCCGTGCTCGCCAAGGAGGGGGAATGTCATGGACACCGTCATCGGCGTCGGGCTGATCGGTCTGGGGACGATCGGTCGCGGTCACGCCCGCGCGCTGGACGCACTCCGCGATCACGCCCGGCTGCGGGCCTTCAGCGGAGGTGACGTTGCCGCGGCCGCCGAGACCGGATGGCCGGACGCCGTCCAAGTCACGCCGAGCGAGCTACTGGAGCGTGAAGATATCGACCTGGTGGCGATCTGCTCCCCGAGCGGAGCGCACGCCGAGCAGGCGCTCGCCGCGCTCGAGGCAGGCAAGCATGTCGTCGTCGAGAAGCCCCTGGCCCTGCGCGCGGCCGACGCAGACCGGATCGTCGCCCTGGCCGCCGAGCGCGGTCTGCGTGTCTCGACGATCTCCCAGCGCCGCCTGGAGCCCGAGGTCGCCGCCGTGCGCCAGGCGCTTGAAGCCGGCCAGCTCGGCGCTGTGCGCCTGGCCACCACACAGGTGCACTGGTGGCGCGATGAGGACTACTACGCGGCGGCCGCTTGGCGCGGCGACCCGGCAGGCGGGGGAGGGTCGCTCATGAACCAGGGAGTCCATAACGTCGATCTGCTCCAGTGGCTGGCCGGACCTGTCGAATCGGTGACCGCCCAGCAGGCCACCATCGCTCATGCCTCCGAGGCGGAGGACACCACCGTCGCCACCGTCCGCTTCGTCAGCGGCGCACTCGGCCTGATCTCGACCACCACCGCCACGCCGCCCGGCTCACCGGCCACCCTGACGCTCCACTGCGAGCGCGGCGTGGTCGAGATCGGCCAGGGAGAGATCACCCGGTGGGATGTGGACGGCATTCCGGCCCCGCAGGTCGGCGGGGAAGGGGACGGCATCGGCATCGGCGCCTCCGATCACACCGCGATCGGCATCACCGGTCATATCCAGCAGTGGAGCGACGTGCTCTCGGCTCTCCGGGAAGAGCGCGAGCCCGCGATCTCGGCCGCTGACGGCGCCGCCACCGTCCACCTGCTCGACGCCATCACCACCGCGGCCCGCACCGGTCGCCTCGTCACCCTGGAGGAGAATCGATGAAGGTCGCCATCCTCGGCGCTGCCCATCAGCACGTCGACTACGCCCTGGCCGAGGTGGGCCAGCGCGACGAGCTCGAGCTGGTCGCCGCCTCCGAGCCCGACCCGCAGCTGCGTGAACGGTTCCTGGCCGGGATCAGCGCCCCGCTGTACGACACCCCGCAGCAGCTGCTGGACGTCCACGACGTCGATGTCGCACTCATCGCCGGGGTCTACAGCGAACGCGCCGAGGCCACCGTCGCGGCGCTGCGAGCCGGAGCACATGTGCTGGCCGATAAGCCGCTGTGCACCTCCCTCGAGCAGCTCGAGGCGATCCGCGAGGCCGTCGAGGAGTCGGGCAGGCACGTCTCGATCGTGTTCGAGAAGCGCTTCTACCCGGCCACGCTCGCGTTGCGGCGCCTGCTGGCCGCCGGGGTGCTCGGCAGCATCGCGATGGTCGCCTCGACCGGTCCGCACAAGCTCGTTCAGCCCACCCGTCCAGCCTGGTTCCTGGACCCCGCCACCTATGGCGGAATCGCCGGAGACCTGCCCATCCATGACATCGACCTGGTGCTGGACCTGGTCGGAGAGCAGCAGGGGGCCATTCCCGGCGGGACCGTCTCGGCGCATATCGGCAACGCTCGGGCCGATGACCACCCCGGCTTCGACGACCATGTCGCGCTGCTCCTGCGCGCAGGCGAGGTGCCCGCCACCATCGAGGCGAACTGGCTCGGCCCGGAGGCGGCCGCCGTCCATGGCCACTACCGCATGCGCGTGACCGGAACGCTCGGCACGGCGGAGATCGACTGGGCCTATCACCGCCTGACCGTCACCACTCACGATCGCGAGACCTGGGAAGAACCGCTCGGCCCTGCCCGCCGGCCCGCTCAGTACTTCTTCGATGCGTTGAGCGCGGGGGAGCAGCCGGAGATCACGACCGCTGCGAGCCTGCTGGCCACCGAGGTCGCGCTCAAGGCGCAGCTCAGCGCTGAGCATGGGGGCGCGCCGCAGAGATTCTGAGCGGATGGGCAGGCCTTCCAGATGTGAGGTCGGCTCGCCCGCGCCCCTGGCTGGACCGTCGGCGAGGGCGGTCTGCCGGCACTATGCGGCAGTATGTTCTCCACGCCCTCGACCGGGGCCGCAGCAGGACCGCACGGGCCGACGGAAGGACGCAAGATGCAGAGGGCCACGATCTACTCGATCGCCAGCACGGTGGGGGTGTCGCCCTCGACGGTCTCGCGCGCCTTCTCGCGTCCGGAGATGGTCAAGAGCGAGCTGCGAGAGCGGATCGTGACCACCGCCCGCGAGCTCGGCTACTCTCCCAACCGCGCTGCGCGGGGGCTGGCCACCGGACGCACCGGGGTGATCGGAATGCTGGTCCCCGATGTCGAGAACCCGTTCTTCCCGCCCCTGATCCGTGCTGTGCAGGGCGCCGCACGGGAGAAGGATGCCGAGCTGCTCCTGATCGATTCCGAGCTCAGCGCCAGCGCGGAGCAGGAGCTGGTCGACAGGATCCGCCCCCAGGTCGACGGGCTGATCATCGCCTCGCCGCGTCTGCCCTCGAAGCAGCTGCACGAGGTGCTGCGAGGGATCCCTTCCGTGATCGTCAACCGCGCCGTGCGGAACCTTCCGGGCGTGGTCTGCGACAACACTCCCGCGCTGCAGGAGATCGCTGACCATCTGCACCAGCTCGGACATCGCCGCATCGCCCTGCTGCGAGGACCGCAGGCCGCCTGGGCCGCCTCTCACCGCGCCAAGGCGGTGCGGGCCTGGGCTGAGGGCAAGGACGTCGAGCTCGTCGAGCTGGGGCCCTTTGAGGCGCAGTTCGCCGACGGTCGTGCCGCAGCCCAGCAGATCGTGGCGTCCGACGCCTCCGCAGTATTCGCCTTCGATGATCTGATGGCCGCCGGGGTCATCTCCGGACTCAGCGAGCTGGGGGAGCGCGTCCCGGCGGACCGCAGCATCGTGGGCTGCGATGACGTGCTGCTCGCCCAGACGATGACACCCGGCCTCACCACCGTTTCTGCGCCCTTCGCCGAGCTGGGGCGCGCCTCGGTGGAGGCGCTCACCGAGCTCTTGGCCGGCGGTCCCTCACGCACGATCACGCTGCCCGGCACCGCTGTGCTGCGCGGCACCGTCGGGCCGGCTGCGTCCTGACGCCCGGCTGCTTCCACGGGCTGCCCTCCGAGCGGCTCGACCTCGATCGGCACCGGGTCAGGACTCCTCGAGCTCGATCATCTGCATGAGGTTGCGGGCGATGTGGAACGGATCCTTCACCGGCAGCGCCACCACCTGATCCAGAGGAGCGCCTGCCCGGTCGCGGATCTGGATCCATTCCGCGCCCTCCTCGCCGCCGGGGAAGGTGGCCAGCGTGTACTCCCAGATCCGGCGATGCCATGTCCCTGCCCCCTCGCTCCCGTAGCGCCGGGCGGCGATTGCCGTGGTCGCAGCAGCCTCGGAATGCACCCACCACAGCTTGGTCGACCACGTCGAAGCCAGCAGCTCCTCGTACGGGGTCCCCGCCGAGCTCCCTCGCGGAGAGATCGGTCCTTCCTGATCGCAGTAGCGCAGGAGACCGCCGTGCTCCCGATCCCATCCCAGCTCGCACAGCGCGATGAGGGACTCGAGCAGCGGAGCCCGGTCGCGCTCATCGCGGAGCAGCTCCAGGGCCTCCAGCACCACCCAGATCCCCTCGATCGCGTGGCCGGGGACCCGATGCCGGGACACCATCGACTCCGGCTCCGGGCCGGGCATCTCGGTGAACGTGCCGTCCGGCAGGCGGTGGGACAGCACCGCGTCGACGGCTTCGCGCAGCTGGTCCCGCTCCGCCCCGGGGGCGCCCAGCGACTCGGCGGCCTGGGCGTGCACCAGCAGGGTGTTCGCCAGGATCATGCGCGGGCCGTAGGCCTCATGGCCGGCCGGGATCTCGTAAGGGGGTGTGGGGGCTGTGTCGGCGAGATGGTCCGCGCGCGAACGCTCGAGGACCGGCGCGGCCACGTCCAGCCAGCTCTTCTCACCGGTGGCATTCGCGAGCTCGGCCAGCCCCATCACTGTGAACCAGTCCGCGTAGACGCTGCGCGCAGGCTGGCCGAGGGACTGCGGCTCTCCGCCCCGTCGGCCGACCACGAAATGCGTGGTCGAATCCACCCGGATCGCATGCTCGGCGAGGAACTCCGCGCCGGCTCGCGCAGCGCCCAACAGACTTTCCGCATCCGCTGTCAGCAGGCCGCGCTCGGCCAGGCGCGCAGCCCGCGACAGCAGCCACACGAAGCGGCCCTGCGACCAGGTGAACTTGTCCATCGAGACTCGCTCGCGGCCTCGATTGTCGAAGCAGGTGAAGAACCCGCCGACCTCCTCGTCGATCCCGTGCTCCAGCCAGAACGGCAGAACGATCTGCTCCAGGTGCTCCCGGGGGCCGGTCGGGATGCTGGACGGGTGGGGCCGGGCGGGTGAGCTCATCGAAGTCCCTCCATCGGGGTGCGGCGGATATCGCTCCCCATGATGCAGGTCGACCATGGTAGTGTGCAACCGATTGCACCAATGGCGCGTGATCCCTGGCGTGGAAGAGGTTGCAGATGTCGGTCACAGAGCGAGCATCGACAGTGGACGTGGTCGTCGATGACACGGCAGCGGCGGCAGGTGCCGCCGCCGGGCGCACCGCCGCCGAGGCATTGACCCGGGTGCTGGCCGAAAAGCCGCGGGCCCGGGTGATCTTCGCGTCCGCGCCCTCCCAGGAACAGATGCTGCGCACCCTCGGCGAGGATCCCCGCATCGACTGGACGCGGGTGACGTCGCTGCACATGGACGACTACCTCGAGCTAGACCCCGCTCATCCCGCTTCCTTCGGGACCTGGCTCGCCGAGCGCCTGCCAGCCGAGGCCCAGGCCGGGCTGGACCGGATCCGTCAGGACGTCGACCCTGACGGCGAGGTGCGCCGGTACAGCGAGCTCCTGGCCGGGGAGCCCGTGGACCTCGTATGCCTGGGGATCGGCGTCAACGGCCATATCGCCTTCAACGAACCCGGCGACACCGACTTCGAGGACCCGGCTCTGGTGCGCAAGATCGAGCTCACCCATGCCTCTCGGCAGCAGCAGGTCGACGAAGGGCTCTTCCCGAGCATCGATGACGTGCCCACCCACGCACTGACACTGACCGTCCCGGCGATGCTGTCGGCCGGCTCCCTGGTGTGCACGGTGCTCGGCGACGCGAAGGCCGACGCTGTCGCCGCGACGCTCACCGGCCCCGTCACCACCGACGTGCCCGCAAGCGCCATGCACACCCACCCGGACGTGGTCGTCCACCTCGATGCGGCGGCCGCGGCCCAGCTGCCCGCGCACCTGCGCTCCGGTGGTCGTACGCGATGAGCAGGAACCGGTGCGCTCAGCCGGGATTGATCGATCTGCAGGTCAACGGCTACGCCGGGTACGACGTCAACGCCGACGATGTGGACGTCCAGACCCTCACCGCGCTCACTCATGCCCTCTGGGCCCAGGGCGTGACGACGTATCTGCCCACCGTGATCACCGCGAGCGAGGAGAAGATCGCGCACGTGCTGTCCGTGGTCGCCGCGGCTCGTCGCAGCGACCCGCTGCTGGCGCACTCCATCGCAGGCATCCATGTCGAAGGACCCTCGCTCGCCGCCGACGACGGCCCCCGAGGCGCCCATGACGCCCGCCATCTGCGCGATCCCGATCCCGCCGAGCTGGAACGCTGGCAGCGCGCCGCCGACGGCTTGGTCCGGATCGTGACCCTGGCCCCCGAGAGGACCGGAGCCGCCGAGTACATCGCTGCGGCCACTGCTCAGGGAGTGCGTGTCTCGATCGGCCACTGCACCCCCGAGCCGGAGCAGGTCCGCGCTGCCGTCGACGCCGGCGCCAGCCTGAGCACGCACCTGGGCAACGGCACCCGCGCGATGCTCCCGCGCCATCCCAACCATCTGTGGACCCAGCTCGCCGAGGACCGCCTGACCGCGATGCTGATCGCCGACGGCCACCACCTGCCGGCCGAGACGCTGACCGCGATGATCCGGGCCAAGACGCCCGAGCGCTGCGTGCTCACCTCCGACTCGGCGGCACTGGCCGGGAGCGACCCCGGGGTGTACCCGAGCCCCGTCGGAGGCAGCGTCGAGGTCCGAGCCGACGGGAGTCTGACCCTCCCGGGCACCGGCCTGCTGGCAGGATCCGGCAGGTCCCTGCGCGGCTGTCTGGACTGGGCCGCTGAACACCTGCCCTTCGAGCGCTCCGAGCTGCTCGCGATGGCGACCCGCCATCCCGCGAAGCTGATGGGCCTGGAGGAGCGGGTCGACGGAGGGCAGGACCAGGTGGAGCTGGACGGGGACAGGGTGGTCGCAGTCACCGTCGCCGGCGTGCTCGTCCACCGCGCGTGATCTCTCAAGCTCCACGCGCAGGCAGCCGGGCCGACAGAGCGGGACCCGGCTAAACTGCACGGAGCGCGGGGAACGCTCGGGCGCAGCGGCCAGGGGGTGCACGACGATGCCAGATGCGATGCCGGCACGGATGCTGCGCCCCGACGGATCCGCCCCCGATCTCGGCAGTCCCAACGCCCGCGCCGTCTACCGCGACCTGCTGCGCTTCGGCCCTCGCTCCCGCAGCGAGCTGACCTCCCGGCTGGGTCTGTCGGCCCCCACCGTCACCCGCGCCGCTCGGGACCTGCTCGATGCCGGCTGGTTGCACACCCTGGGCCCCGTGGCACGTGCGAAGGGTCGACCCCATGAGCCGCTCGACATCGAGGAGAACGAAGGGCCGCGCTTCCTCGGCGTGAAAGTCACCGCGGACGAGGTGCATGCCGTGGCCTCCACCGTGCGCGGCAATGTCCTCGAGGAGCTCACGCTCCCCTTGGAGAGCACGACCCCGACGGCCGTGGTGGAGGCGATCGCAGGCCCGGTCGAGGCACTGACCGGAGCTCACCCGCACCTGCTCGGCCTCGGGATCAGCGTCGGCGGCCGCGTGGCCGACCGGCGCACGGTGCTCGGCTCCCAGCTGCTCGACTGGGACCAGCCCGTTCCGCTCGCACAGATGCTCGAGGAACGCCTCCACCTGCCGACTGTCGTCGAGAACGATCTGCGGGCGATGCTGCACGGGCTGCACTGGTTCGGCGTGGGCCGCTCCTACCGCTCCTTCGCGCTGCTGACCGTCGGTGCCGGCGTCGGGATCGGCGTTGTCCACGCCGGCGAGCTGGTCGAGGGACGGGCGCACGTCGCCGGCCTGACCGGGATGCTGCCGGTGGGACAGGACGCGGAAGGACGCACCCTCACCTTCACCGAGGCCGCCAGCCTCGGCCCGCTGCTGGAGCGGGCTCAGCGCGCCGGCATCCTGCACTCCGGCGCGGGACTGCCGGAGCTGCGGGACCTGGTTGCGCAGGGGCACGAGGGTGCCCGAGAGCTGGTCGCGGAGATGGCCAGGTCCCTCGCCAGGGCTGCAGCGTCGGTCGCGGCGATGCTCGACCCCGAGGCGATCCTGCTGGGCGGGGAGACACGGGACCTGGTGCGATCCGCCGACCCGGTCCTCGAGGACACGCTGCGCGCCTCCCTGGCCCCCATGCAGCAAGACATCGCCGTGCGCGATCTGCCGGGCGAATTCGAAGACTGGGCTCGCGGAGCGGCCATCGTCGCCATCCAGCAGTTCGTCGGCCCCGCGCGCTGAGGCGTGGGGCCGACGAAGCGCCGTACGGCCGTTCAGGCGTTCATTCGAACAGGGCGTTGACCCGGTCGTTGAACGAGACGAAGTCCGCCCCCTCGATCTGCCCCATCCAGCGCTGATCGAAGGCCGTCTGCATGATCGACATGATCGATGCAGAGTTCTCCACCAGCGGGTACAGGCCGGTCTCGCCGTTGGCCACCCGGTCGGTGAACGGGGTGACGTCCAGACCCTCCGCGGCAAAGCTGTCGACCGCGGCCTTCGTGCCCACATCCGTGGCCGGGAAGAACGGCGCCCGCTCACCGATCACACGCTGCGCCTCGTCGGAGGCGAGGAAGGCGATCAGCCGCGCCGCCTCCTCCTTCTTCTCCGACTGCGCCGAGATCGAGTCCCCGAGCCCGTTGAACATTGACATGGGGTGCCCGATCGGGCCGGACGGCAGCGGGGCGATCCCCAGGTCGAGGCCGTCCATGTTGGCGTAGGTGCTGATCATCCAGGAGCCGTCCAGGGCGAGCGCCGAGCTGCCAGCCTGCAGCTGTGCCTGCTTGGGCGAGGACTCACCGAACTTGCCGAAGGGCGGGAAGAACCCCTTGTCGACGAGGCCGAAGAACCAGTCGATGGTGGCGATGAAACGCTCATCGTCGTAGTTGAAGCGGCGTCCCCAGGTCTCCTCATCAGTGAAGGTCCACCCGGTGGAGAACGCGAACGGGGACCAGGCGGTCTGTCCGACGTAATCGATCCCGTCGGATCCGCCCATGCCATGGCAGACGACCTCGCCGGCATCGAAGCCGTCCTCATCGCCGCGCACACCGTTGGCATCGACCGTGAGGCGCGCGAGGATCTGTTCGAAGGTGCCGCCATCCTCAGGATTCCAGTCCAGGCCCTCAAGGTCCTCCGGCGTCAACCCTGCCTCGGTCAGCATGTTCTTGTCATACAGGATCGCGATGGTGTCGTAGTCCTTGGGAATGCCGTAGCGCTTGCCGTCCTCGCCGGTCCACAGCTGCTGCAGCCCTTCCTGGAACTGCTCAGCCGGCACGTCGTCCAGCGGGCCCAGCCCGTCCAGCGGGGCGACCACCCCTAGGCTCACGAACTCCGGGAAGCGAGCCAGGTGATCGGCGAAGGCGTCAGGACCGGCCTCAGCGACGAAACTCGCCGTCAGCTTGGTCCAGTAGTCGCCCCAGCCCAACTGGGTGACCCGCACGAAGATGTCGGGATTCTGCTCCATGAACAGGTCGATCGCCGCCGAGTAGGCGGGCAGCTGCAGGGCGTCCCACAGCCAGTAGTCGATCTCGGTGGCGCCGGCCGGGGCCTGGGCCCCGCCGCAGGAGGCCAGCGTTCCTGCCCCGGCGGCGCCCGCCGCGAGGGCGGCCGAGCCCTGCAGCAGGCGGCGGCGCGACAGTGGCCCGGGGCGGGCGGTGCGCGACGTGGAAGGTCTCTGAATGCTCATCTGGATCGCCTCACTTGATTCCGCTGAAGCCGATGGAGTTGACGATCTTCTTCGCGAACAGGGCGAAGAGGATCAGCATGGGCGCCGCGGCGACCAGGGTCGCGGCCATCAGGCCCGACCAGTCGGGTCCGGTGCCCGGCGCCTGGGCACGGAAGACGCCCAGCGCGACTGTGAGCACCCGGGACTGATCGGTGTACGACACCATCAGCGACCAGAAGTACTCGTTCCAGGCGGTCATGTAGGTCAGCAGCGCGAGCGTAGCCAGCGGTGCGCTGGACATCGGCAGGATCAGGGTGAAGAACACCCGCACCTTGCTCGCGCCATCGATCAGGGCCGCCTCCTCGACCTCGCGGGGGACGTTGTTGAAGAACTGCCGCAAGAAGAAGATCGCGAAGGAGGAGATGAACAGCGTCGGCAGCATGATGCCGAGCAGGGTGTCCACCAGCCCCAGGTTCTTGATCAGGATGAAGTTGGGCAGCAGGGTGAAGATCTGCGGGACCATCAGCGACCCCAGGAAGATCAGGAACACCGTCTCGCGGCCGCGCCAGCGCAGGCGGGAGAAGGCATAGGCCGCCATGGCGCAGGAGAAGGTCTGCACGATGGTGACGGTGGTCGCGACGGCCACGGAGTTCAGCAGGTAGCGCCAGAAGTTGATGGAGGCGCCGGAGCCACCCTGGGAGATCGCGGTCTCCACGTCCTGCATGCCGAAGACGCGCTCGAAGCCGCCGGTGTTCAGGCCGACGGGAAGCAGGCTGCCCGGGTCGGTGGCCAGCGCGTTGTTGCTGGACAGCGCGGTGCGCAGCATCCAGTAGAAGGGGAAGATGGTGATCAGCAGGAAGATCACCATCGCGGCCCAGGCCAGGATCCTGCCCCAGGGGATGCCGCGCTTGGCGCGGGTGACGTGCCGATCGGCGATCTGCTGACCGGCCGGGCCGGGCTCGCGGACCTCGTCGGTGACGGGATGGGGTGCTGTGGTCATGTCTCTCCTCCTCTCAGTCCAGGTCCGACTTGCCGGCGTTGGTGAGCCAGTATTGGGTGAAGGTGACCACCATCAGGATCACCAGCAGTGCCACGGACAGAGCCGAGGCGTAGCCGAACTGGTACTCCGCGAAGGCGTTCTGGTAGATGTACATCTGCAGCACGCGGGAGGCGTCGGCCGGACCGCCCTGGGTGGTCACCGAGATGGTGTCGAACACCTGGAAGCTGCCGATGATCGTCATGATCAGCACCAGCGCCAGGATCGGCCGCAGCAGCGGGAGCGTGATCCGGCGGAACAGCGTGATCTCCCCGGCGCCCTCGGTGCGGGCCGCCTCGTAGAGGTGCCCGGGGATCGCCTGGAGCCCCGCGAAGAGCAGCAGCGCCGTGTAGCCCATGTGGCGCCACACGTTCACCAGCGCGACGGTGGGGATCACCCAGGTCTCGCTGGCCCAGAAGGCGATCGGGTCGAAGCCGATCCACTGCAGGAAGATGTTGAAGATGCCCAGCTGGGTGTCCAGGATCCACAGGAACACGATCGCGGCGACCACGTTGGAGACCAGGTAGGGCGCCAGCACCAGGGAGCGCAGGATCGTGGACTGGGTCAGGCGCTGCATCAGCACCGCGATCACCAGCGCCACGACCGTCTGCACGCCGATGTTGATCAGCACGTACAGGATGGTCACCTTCAGCGAGTTCCAGAACACCGGATCGGCGAACATCGCCTGGTAGTTCGTGAAGCCGACCCATTCGGGCGGGCTGAGGGTGGTGTACTCCGTGAAGGAGTAATAGATGCCGGTCAGCAGCGGCCATACCAGAAATGCCAGCAGGCCGACGGTGGCCGGCGCGATGAACAGCAGCGCCAGCTTCGTGTCGTCCTGCCGTCTGCGGCGAGGTGGGGCCGGCCGCGTCGACGTCGTCGCGGTGGACATGTGCTGCCTTCTTCCTATGGAGAGAGCGGGTGATCAGGGATGAGTCGTCGGGGAGCCGGTGCTCTCCCGGGTGAGGGAGAACAGCAGTCCCTGTTCGGGATCGATCAGCGGGGCCGCGAGGCCCGAGCGCAGCAGCACGGCGCCCGGGAGCACCAGGCCGTCTTCCTCTTCGGCGCGGCGCCACCACGGCGGCAGGGTCAGGCCCGTCGGCCGCTCGCCCAGCAGCAGCGGGCGGACCCGATAGCGGGCCTCGGGATCGAGTCCCGGGAAGCGCAGCCGCTCATGCTGCGACTGGTCGGAGCGGCCGACGGCGGCGAGGGTGAACAGCGCCCGTTCCTGTCCCGGGGAGACGACGCCGTGCAGCCACAGCACGCTGTCGCCGCGGTCCGCGCGCACCAGCTCACCGGTGAACAGCAGCTCCCGTTGCTCCTTGTACAGCGCGATCCACTCCCGCAGCTCCGCCAGCTCGGCGGGCGTGGCCCGCGCCAGGTCCCACTCGATGCCGAGGTGGCCGAACAGCGCGGACAGCGCCCGGAAGCCCAGGGTGTGCAGGCGCCCGGTGGTGTGGGAGCGGCCGGAGGCGATGTGGCTGCCCATCAGCTCGAGCGGGATCAGCTGCGAGGTCCAGCGGTTCATCTGCTGGCGGTCCAGCGGGTCGATGCAGTCCGAGACCCACACCCGGTCGGTGTGCTCGAGCACCTCGAGGTCCACGCGGGCCCCGCCCGAGGAGCAGGATTCGATCTCCAGGCCCGGATGGGCCGCCTTCAGCGCATCCATCAGGGCGTAGGCGGCGAGGGTCTGCTCATGCACCGCGGCCCGGCCGGTCTGCGAGGTCGCAGCCTCCAGCAGGTCACGATTGTGGTCCCACTTGAGGTAGCCGATCTCGTACCGGTCCAGGATCGCCATCATCTGGTCCCGGACATGGGCGAAGGCGGCGGGGACAGACAGGTTCAGCACTTGCTGGTGCCGTGATTCCAGGGGCATCCGCTCAAGGGAGGAGGCCATGATCCACTCGGGATGGGCGCGAGCGACGTCGGAGTCCTCGTTGACCATCTCCGGCTCGAACCAGAGGCCGAACTCCATGCCCAGCCCTCGCACGTGGTCGATCAGCGGCCCGAGCCCGTCGGGCCAGACGTCGTCGGAGACCACCCAGTCGCCGAGCCCGGAGGTGTCATCGCGACGGGAGCCGAACCAGCCGTCATCCAGCACGAAGCGCTCCACGCCGAGCGCCGCTGCACGCTCGGCGAGGTCTTTGAGCCGATCCAGATCGTGATCGAAATAGACCGCCTCCCAGACGTTCAGGGTGACCGGCCGGCGGGTGTCCACGTGCTGGGGGCGGGAACGCAGATGGCGGTGGAAGCGGGAGGCGACGGCATCGAGCCCCTCGCCGTAGGAGGCGTAGAGCCAGGGGCCTGCGTACTCCGCCCCAGGGGCGAGGTGGAGCTCGCCCGGGAGCAGCAGCTCGCCACCGCCCAGGATCCGTCGGCCGGTGTTGATCTGCTCGGCGAGGTGGCGGTGGTTGCCGGAGAAGGCGGTGTGCACGCCCCACGCCTCGCCGTGGCGGAAGCCGAGACCAGGACGGCCGGCATGCAGGACGTGTGCGGAGTCGGGTCCCGTACGTCCGCGGCGGTTCTCGCGCAGGTGGGTGCCGACGGTGAACGCGGAGCGCTGCGGGGTGCGCTCCTTGGCCCAGCGACCGGCGAAGTCGAGCAGCTCCTCGGCATCTGCCGGGACCGGGACGGTGAGGGTCAGCTCCGCCAACGAATACGGGGTCTCTGCGGTGTTGGTGAGAGTGGCGCGCATCCGCAGCAGCCCGGAGGGGAGCAGCTCGACCTCGAGGCGGAGTGCGAGACCGAGCAGGGCGTCGGTCAGGACGAAGCGCACCGTGCCGGCGCCGGTCTCGAAGTGGGCGGCTGTTATCGGGGTGCCGCCCAGGGCGATGCTCTCGGTGATGAGCCGGGGGTTCCAGCCGGAGCCGTCCGGACGGGAGCCGCTGAGGCCGGGCCGGCCGATCCAGCCGTCGCTCTGCTGGGGAATGATCCCGATCCGCACCGGGACGTCGACCGCGTTCTGAGGGACGACGTCGACGGCGCTCTCGCACACCGCATCGAGCCCTGCCTCACCGAGCTCACCGAGCGCCGCGCCCCAGTGGGCGATCGTCGGCGCCCGCCCATCGGTGACATCCAGGACCACCGAGACACCGGAGGCGGTGAGGTGGAGACGGTGGGTCGCACCGGGGCGGGGAGCGAGCACCGGGTGATCGGCGGGGATCTCATGAGCGGACAACTGCGGCCTCCAGGGGCGGTCGTGGCGACGGTGCGACGTCCTCTGCGACACGGCCTTACTGAAACTATGAAATTAAAGCCGTCTCGTCAAGTGCCCGCGCCCGACTTCCTGTCATCGTGAGCGCTACGCTGTCGCACACCCGAGAAGGCCAGGAGCCCCAGAATGATCTTCACCCAGTCCTCGAAACTGCGCGACGTGTGCTACGAGATCCGAGGACCGGTCCCCGCAGAGGCAGCTCGCATGGAGGCCGAGGGCCACCAGATCCTCAAGCTGAACATCGGAAACCCCGCGCCGTTCGGCTTCGAGACGCCCGACGAGATCCTCGTCGACATGATCAAGAACCTGCCCACCGCACAGGGCTACTCCGACTCCAAGGGCATCCCCTCTGCTCGTCGAGCGGTCGCGCAGTACTACCAGACCCGGAACATGCCCGGCATCGGGCTCGAGGACGTCTACCTCGGCAACGGCGTCTCCGAGCTGATCCAGATGGTGTGCCAGGCCCTGGTCGACGACGGCGACGAGGTGCTGGTCCCGCAGCCCGACTATCCGCTGTGGACCGCCTCCGTCTCGCTCGCCGGCGGCCGCGCCGTGCACTACCGATGCGACGAGGACGAGCACTGGTGGCCGGATGTCACCGACATCGCCGACAAGGTCACCGAGCGCACCAAGGCGATCGTGGTGATCAACCCCAACAACCCCACCGGCGCGGTGTACCCCGAGCATGTGCTGCGAGACATCCTCGAGGTCGCCCGCAAGCACGGGCTGATGATCCTCGCGGACGAGATCTACGACAAGATCCTCTATGACGACGTCGTCCACACCCCGATCGCATCGCTCGCCCCGGATCTGCTCTCGATCACCTTCAACGGCCTCTCCAAGGCCTATCGGGTGGCGGGGTTCCGGGCCGGTTGGATGGCGCTGTACGGCCCGAAGGACCACGCGGCGAGCTTCATCGAGGGCCTGGACGTGCTCTCCAATATGCGCCTGTGCCCCAATGTCCCCGCGCAGCACATCGTGGCCACGGCGCTGGGCGGCCAGCAATCGATCCAGCAGCTGATCCTGCCCGGCGGCCGGCTGCGCGAGCAGCGCGATGTCGCCTACGGGGGCCTGAGCGCGATTCCCGGCGTCTCGGTGCAGAAGGCGCAGGGTGCGCTGTACATGTTCCCGAAGCTCGATCTGGAGATGTACCGCATCGACAACGACGAGCAGTTCGCCTATGACCTGCTCCGCGCCCGCAAGCTGCTGGTCACCCAGGGCACCGGGTTTAACTTCCCCACGCATGACCACTTCCGACTGGTCACCCTGCCGTCCGTCGAGGTGCTGGCGGACGCCATCGACCGGATCGGGGACTTCCTGGCCGGAATCCGGCGCTGAACGGTTCGGCGCTGGATCACCGCCCGCTCGCCCGCTCAATCCTGCGCTCGCCTGCGTGACCGGGCGCTCGAGCCTGCGCTCGCCTGTGTGACCGGGCGCTCGAGCCTGCGCCGCGTCCTGGGGTCAGGAGGTGGGGGATCCGGGGTTGGGGTTCAGAGGGCCAGGCCCGCCGTCAGGGCGAGGACCGCGAGCAGCGGGAGGGCGCCCTGCTTGAGCGCCGCCCCGCGATGGGCGGGGGAGGCGAGCAGCAGCACCAGCGCCGCGGCGAGCATGCTGCCGGTGCCCGCGAGGGCCAGCGCCGCCCCGACCGCCGTCGTGCCCGCGAGCAGCAGCACGGCCCCCAGCGCGGCGAGCACCGCGAGGAAGAGGTTGTAGAAGCCCTGGTTCAGGGCCATCAGCCTCGTCGCGGCGACCTCCTGCGGGCTCTGCTCGCCGAAAACGGCGGCGGCTCGCGGAGTGCCCCACAGCAGGGACTCGAGGGCGAAGATCGCGACGTGCAGGGCGGCGGCGGCCAGGGCGAGCACGGAACCGAGGATGATCAAAGGAACCTCCGAGGGTATTGTGAAGTGATTGCTCCACTATAGTGGGTGCCACGTCGCCCGTCGCCCCGGTTCCCGGTGCGATCGGCGACAGGATGCACGGACGGGCGCGAGCACTTCGGGAGGGATCATGGGGCGACCGGCAGCTTTCGATCGGGACGAGGCGGTGCGCGCCGCGCGCGACGTGTTCTGGCGCGAGGGCTACGAACCCGCCTCCATGGCGACCCTCCAGCAGGCCACCGGCCTGAGCGCGAGCAGCATCTACCACGCCTTCGGTTCCAAGCGCGGCCTCTTCGACGCCGCTCTGGAGGACTATCTCGACCAGGTGGTGCGCCCCGGCCTCGCTCCGCTGCGCGCGCCGGCGATCGCTCCCGATGCTCTCGTCGCCTACTTCCGTGCGGCCCGCGAACGTTTCGCGGACCCGACCGGCCGCACCCCCGCCGACGGCTGCCTGCTGGTGAACACCGCCTGCTCCGGTATCGCCCGCGACGGGACCATCGCCGAGGTGGTGCGCGCCTATCGCGCCGAGCTGCACGCCGCGTTCTCGCGCGGCGCCGCGGCCCAGCGCCCCCACCGCACGCCCGCGGACCGCGAGCGCCTGGTGGAGACCTGCGTCTCGCTGCTGATCAGCGCGCTGGCCATGGCCCGGGTGGATCACGGGGCGGCGCTCGCCGCCCTCGACGTCGCCCTCTCCCATCTCGAGAACAAGGACACTCCATGAAGCCGCTCTACACCACCGAAGCTCTCGCCACCGGCGGCGGCCGCGACGGACACGTCGACGTCGTCGGCGCCGATCTCGCCCTGGATCTGGCAATCCCCGCCGAGATGGGCGGCAGCGGGAACGGCGCGAACCCCGAGCAGCTCTTCGCCGCCGGCTTTTCCGCCTGCTTCCACTCCGCGCTGCAGTCCGTCGCGCGCCGGCAGAAGATCGCGATCGACGGCTCGAGCGTCGGCGCCCGCGTGACCATCGGCTCCGAGGGGGATGGGGGCTTCTCGCTCGCCGTCGAGCTCGAGGTGGTCATTCCGGAGCTGGACCACGACGCCGCCCAGGCCCTCGCCGAGGCCGCCCATCAGGTGTGCCCGTACTCGAACGCCACCCGCGGGAACATCCCGGTCACGGTCACCGTCAGCGACGACTGAACGTCGCCTGCCGGAGGCTCGGTGCCGGCCTATGCGTGACGGAGGGCCCCGACGGGATCGATCCCGTCGGGGTCCTGCCTCCTGCGTGCGGCCGGGACGATGTGCTCCGGCAATGGCTTGATCAGGGGCGCAGCAGCACCTTGCCCTGTCGGCCATCGGTGAGCGTCGCCGACACGGCGCCGACCACCTCGTCCAGAGCGAAGGTGCCGGCCGTGGGCAGCGTGACTTCGCCGGTGAGCAGCCGGGTGATGATCTCGGTGATCAGCCCGCGCCGCATCTCGGGGCTCATTCGCGCGGAGACCTTCGCGCCCCAGAATCCCTCGACCTTCAGGTCGCGGAAGATGATCGGGCCGGAGGGTAGCGCCATCGTGGTGCCGCCCATCGCGCCGAAGACGACCAGGCGCCCGCCCTCGCCGAGCAGGGAGGCCACCTGCCCCGCGGCCTCGCCGCCCACGGAATCCAGTCCCGCGGCGACGTGCGCGTCGCCGATCAGGGCGCGGGCCTGCTGCTCCCAGTCCTCCTGGTCGGTGGCGACCACGTCGCCGATGCCCTGTGCGGCCAGCTCCTCGATGCCGCTGCTGCGGCGCACCAGGCTGATCACCCGCTGGTCGCGGCCCCGTGCGAACTGGGCGACCAGACGGCCGACGGCCCCGGTCGCGGCGTTCTGCACGAGCACCTCGCCGGGGGCAAGGTCCAGGTGCTCGAGCAGGGACAGGGCGCTGAACGGCATGGCGACCAGCTGGGCGGCGGCCTCGTCGGGAAGCTCCGCCGGCAGCGGGATCAGGGCCCCGGCGGGCGCGGTGAACAGCTCCGCCCAGGTGCACGGGACGCCGGTGACCGCCACCCGGTCCCCGGGGGCGACGGTGTCCACGCCCTCGCCGAGCTGCTCGACGACCGCGACGGCCTCGCTGCCGGGTTGCGCGGGAAGCTCAGGGCGCACGCCGTAGGTGCCGCGGATCGTCCACAGGTCGTGGTGGTGGATGGGGCTGAGGACCAGCCGCAGCAGAACCTCGCCTGCGGCGGGGGAGGGGGCGTCGACCTCGCGGGTCTGCAGGACGTCGGCGGGCTCGCCGAAGCGGTCGTAGGACACGGTGCGCATGGGGGACCTCTCAGTAGTGGAATGCTCACTACAGAATAGGGGTCGTCAGGGGTGCTGTCCCGCGCATGTGAGGTGGGAGACGAGGAGCCGGGACCGATGCCGGGTCGAGGCGACGGTCCCGGCTCCTCGTGGTGGCCGGTGGTGCTGTGGTGCTGGTCAGGCGTGCGAGGGCTGGTTCACCGCGTCGCGGGAGACGCGCACCATCTCCTCGCGCTCGACGACCTTGATCCGGGCGCGGGGCTCTCCGTCGGCGTCGACCGCGGCGGCGCCGAGCGCCTTCTCGTGCTCGTCCAGCGCCATCCAGCCGTCCCAAGTCGTGTACGGCACGCCACGGTCCTCGAGCAGGCGCAGGACAGCGTCGCCGTCACGCTCGGGCGCGGAGTGCAGAACACCGGACTCGATGTCCTCGAGCAGGCTGGCGATGGTCTCGATGGCGTCGGACTTGGTCGCGCCGATCAGGCCCACCGGGCCGCGCTTGATCCAGCCGTTGGCGTAGAGGCCGGGCAGCACATCGCCCTCGGCAGCGGTGACACGGCCGGCGGTATTGCTGATCACGCCGCGCTTCGCGTCGTAGGGGATGCCGGGCAGCTCGGAGCCGTGGTACCCGACGGCCCGGTAGATCGCGCCGAGCTCGTAGTCCACGAACTCGCCGGTGCCCTCGAGGTTGCCCTCTTCATCCAGCTGGGTGCGCTCGAAGCGCATGCCGGTGACTCGTCCTCCGTCGCCACCCTCGCCGAGGATCTCGACGGGGCGGTGCCAGAAGTGCATGTGGAGGCGGCGCTGGACCGGGCGGCCCTCGCGGTCCGTCGGCTCCTCACCGGCGGCCTCGCGGCGCTGCTGCTCCTCGAGCCAGCCCACGAAGGTCTGGACCACCTGGTCCGTGCGCTTGTCGGCCTTGATGGTCTCCCACTGGGCCTCGGTGATCTGCTCGATGTCGCGCGGATCCATGACGACCTGGAGACCCCGCGGGTGGGACAGCTCGCGCGCCTCGAGGGGGGAGAACTTGGTCTGCGCAGGTCCCCGACGGCCGAAGACGTGCACGTCGGTGGTCTTCGCAGCCTGCAGGCCCTCGTACACGTTGGCGGGGATCTCGGTGCGCAGCAGCTCATCCGCGGTCTTGGAGAGCACGCGGGCGACGTCCAGGGCGACGTTCCCGTTGCCGACCACGGCGACGGACTCGGCGTCCAGCTCCCAGGTGCGGGGATAGTCCGGGTTGCCGTCGTACCAGGCCACGAAGTCTGCGGCGCCGTGGGAGCCTGCGAGTTCGACGCCGGGCACCGAGAGCTCGGCGTCCTTGAGCGCGCCGGTGGCGAAGATGGCCGCGTCGTAATGGGTCCGCAGGTCCTCGATGGTCAGATCGGTGCCGAACTCGACGTCGCCGAGGAAACGGATGTCACCGCGACCCAGGATCCGATGCAGCGCGGTGATGATCCCCTTGATGCGCGGGTGATCCGGGGCGACGCCGTAGCGGATCAGCCCGAAGGGAGCGGGGAGGCGATCGAACAGGTCGATCGCGACCTGGAGCTCACCGTTCTTCACCGGCGCAGAGCGCAGCAGGGTCTCAGCGGCATAGACGCCGGCGGGGCCGGAGCCGATCACGGCCAGACGGAAGGGCTGCTGGGAGGAGGACATCTCACCTCGGTCTCATGGCGCGGTGGCGCCGGGTCGGATGCGGTCCGGAGCGGTCGCGACGTCATCCGCCGACTCCGCTCTGCGCAGATTTCCGCACCACTCTATACGCGAAATTCGCCCGGACCCGGGCCACTGTGAGCGGCCTGACGTCGCGGGTCAGCTCCTGGCCAGGTCAGCATCTCCTCGGCGGTAGGTCGCCCAGAAGTAGGCGCCGACCAGCACCGCCCCGCCCACGATGTTGCCCAGGACCACCGGGATCATGTTGTCCCAGATCGCGGCGCCGACCGTGATCGAGGAGTAGTCCTCGAGGGACGTCCCGACTGCCTGGATCGCCTCGCCCTGCCAGAAGGAGTCGCCAGCGAAGGTCTTGATCAGCAGTCCCATCGGGAGCATGAACATGTTGGCCACGGAATGTTCGAAGCCGGTGGCCACGAACAGGGCGATGGGCCCGGCCACGCCGAGGACCTTGTCCGTGACGGTCTTGCCGGCGGTGGCGACCCAGACGGCCAGGCAGACGGCGAGGTTCGCGAGGATCCCCAGGAAGAAGGCCTGGTGCCAGTCGTGATCGAGCTTGGACCGGGTGGTGTCCAGGACGATCAGCCCCCAGGCGGACCCGTTGGTCGCATGGGTCCCGGCGCCGAGCATCAGCAGTGCGATGAGGAGGGCGCCGAGCAGGTTGCCGCCTGCGGACATCCCCCAGTGGCCCAGCATCCGACCGGTGGAGATCCGTCCGGACAGCCTAGGCATGAACGTCAGGGTGGTGCCGGTGAACAGGTCGGAGCCGCTGATCACCACGAGCCCGAGGCCGACGGAGAAGACGGTGCCGCCGATGAGCTTGGCGATGCCGACCGGCCAGTCGCCCATCCCCTGCTGGGTGGTGACCATGAAGACGAATCCCAGGGCGATGAAGGCGCCCCCGGTGAGGGTCTGCAGGAACATCCGGCTCCACGGTGCGGTGGCCTTCGCGTACATCGCATCCTCGAGCGCGGTCGTCAGTGCCTTCGGCGTGGGGATCACGGGGCTCGGCGCGCTGGGCGTGGCGGCAGGAGTGGGGTCCGCGGGCGCGGGCACGTTCATGGGAAGGTCTCCAGGAGGTGGCAGGGGACGGCGACCGGGCCCTGCATGACGTGCACCGTCCGGTTACCGGCGGTCAGGCTACGCCTGACCGGACAGTCGAGCGCGCTCCTTCGGCAGTCGCCATCCCGGGACCTGCTCGTCGTGCGGCGAGAGGTGCCCAGGCTCACTCCGGCGACTCACTCCGGGCTGCCGGCGCCCGGTGCCTCGGGCACCACTCCGACGGCGACGGCGAGAGTGCTGCTGGCGCCGGGCGGTCCCACCACGATGCCCTTCAGCGGCGGCACATCCGCGTAGTCCCGGCCCCAGGCGGTGGTCACGAAGCGCTGGTCCACGAAGGCGCGGTTGGTGGGGTCGATGTCCACCCAGCCGGTTCCGGGGACCAGCACGCTGAGCCAGGCATGGGAGGCGGCGGAGCCGACCATCTCCCCGACCGGCTCGGTGCCCAGCACCCCGCCGGCCGACGGCGCGGTCCGCAGATACCCGGAGACATAACGGGCCGCGAGCCCTGCAGCGCGCACCGCGGCGAGCCCGACGTGCGAGAAGTCCTGGCAGACGCCGTGCCGGGCGGCGAGCACCTCCTCGAGGGTCGAGGAGACGGTCGTGGCGGCGGAGTCGTAGGTGAAGTCGGTGTGGATCAGCGCCGTGAGATCGGACAGGCACTCACCGATCGCGCGGCCGGGGGTGAACACCTCGGCGGAGATCTCCTGCGCCGCGGTGCCTGCGGGGATGCGCGGGGAGGGGTGGACGAAGTCGAGGCCGGAATCCGGCAGCAGCGAGCCCCAGTGCTCCGGGGTGCACTGCTCCCAGGGGCGCGACATCGGCTCGATCGGATAGCGGCGCTCCGCGACGGTGACGCGGGCGTGAGAGTGGACGTCGAGCTGCGCATGAGGGGTGTCCACCAGCAGATAGGTCGAGGAATTCCCGTAGAAGTCGGTGTGTGCGGTGAGGCGGGCCGGGGCCGGGTCCACGACCACCTCGTGCGAGAGCACCCTCTGATGCGGTGTGGCGCGCGGCTCGATATGGGCGCGGCCGTAGTTGCGCGAGACAGGTTTGGCGTACCGATAGGACGTCAGGTGGTGGACGCGGTAGTGGACGGGCTCGGCAGCGCCCGCCTCGTCGTCCCGCAACGGGATCAGCGGTCGCAGGCGCTTCGCATCCTGGTCATGCTCAGACATCGTCGATACCCCATCGTGAGGTGGATTCAGAAGGACGGAAGAAGCGGTTCTCCAGGGCGGTCGCGAGCTCCCGCAGCAGGTCGATCGCAGCATCGACCTCCTCCAGCAGCGCGGTCGGGGCGCTCGCGGAGTCGTCGGCGTCAGCGACCGGGCGCAGCAGCTCGCGCGCCTCCCAGGAACCGATCCGGGAGCGCAGCGCGATCAGCGGGGCCCGCAGCTCGGGAGACGGGGTGACCTCCGGCAGCCTGTCCAGCGCCATCCCCAGCCGCTCGAGCTGGAAGGCGATCGAACGGGGCAGCGTCGGGTCGTTCAGCAGCAGCTCCAGCAGCAGTTCCGGCTGCACGGCGGCGTGGTAGGAGCGCCGGTAGGAGGCGCCGGACTCGGTGATCAGCGCGACGGCACCGGCGACCCGCACCTCAGCGGCGCGTACACGGCGCCGACCCAGAGTGGCCCGCAGCAGCGCCAGCAGGCTCATGGCGCGTTCGATCTTGCGCCCCACCTCGGTGAGATCCCAGCCCAGGTTCCGCGGCATCGAATCGGCGACCGCGCCGGAGAGCGTCAGGCAGCCGTCCACGATGTCCGTCAGCCCCTGCTCGAGCGGCGGACGGTCCGGGCCGCCCAGCGCCCGGACCTCCTGGCGCATGCGGGCGATCACCGGCCAGACGTCATCCGAGATCAGATCCCTGAGCGTGCGGGTGGTGTGGGCGAGCGCGGTGTAGGACTGGGCGAGGGAGCCGGGCCGCGCCAGGTCGGTGAGCAGGCTCTCGAGCTCGGTGCGCACCTCTTCACGGTCCTGCAGTTCCACATCCAGGAAGCCCGGGTACGTGGTGGTGGCCTCGGTGACCGCCTCGAGCAGCACGGCCTGGGCGGTGCGGGCGGCGGGGCTGTGCTCCGCATCCAGGTCGTTGACGGTGTCCAGGACCGTCCGCAGCAGGCGGGCGGTGGAATCCACCCGCTCGAGATAGCGGCCGAACCAGAACAGGTCCGAGCCGATCGACCGGGTCATCGCGGGATACGCGCTGAGCATCCCGCGGGTCCGGGCGGCGGTGCGCGGCTCGGCGACGTTCTCCGCGGGCGGTGCCGGGTCAGCGACCGGAGAGGTCTCCGCGACCGTGACCCAGACATCCTTGAGCGCCGGGGGTCCGTCATCGGAGGTCGTGGCGATCCCACCGGGCAGCACCTCGTAGCCGTCCTCCGTGCCCATCACCAGCAGCTGGATCCGCACCGGCCGCTCGACGAGGGCGTCGCCGCCGCGCGGGTCCAGGCTCAGCCACCGGGCACCAGCGGCCTCCGGATCGGCGGGGCGCAGCAGCAGGTCCTCATGGAGCATCTGCCGGCACAGGTCCGGCAGCGCGGAGCGCAGATCCGGGTTCTCCAGCAGTCCGGCGCCGAGCGGGTTGAAGATCTCCACGTCGCCGCAGCGGGCGGCCTCGACCAGGCCGGTCACCCCGCCCAGCGGGGTCGGGCCCAGGTCCAACGGGTCCAGCAGCTGTGAGGGCACCAGGCGCAGCACGGCGTCCACCGCATCACCGGGATCGGAATCCAGACCGGGCAGGCGCAGGGTGACGGAGCCGGAGCCGGTGCGCAGATCCCCGGCGGAGACCATCGGGGCGCCCAGCAGGTTCGCCAGCCAGCTGTGGTCGAATCCCCGCATCGGGTCCTCGGACTCATCCGTCAGGACCACAGTGCGGCCGGCGCGGCCGTCGGACCGGGTGCGCTGATGCAGCGAGGTGCGCAGGGCATCGAAGAACGGATGCAGGCGGCGCAGCGGCGTGGAGCGGTACAGGGTGGGCGCGCAGCGGGAGAGGACCCGCCGCAGCTCGAGGGTGGTGCCGGCGCCTCCGGGCACGTCCACGGAGTCCTCGAGGACCACCCATGACCCCTCGGCGGTGCGGGTGACGGTGCTGGTCAGCGCGAAGAGATGATGGTTCCCGCGAGCGGGGATCCCGACGGCCGAGCGCAGGTACGCAGGATCCTGGAGGAGCTGTGCGGCCGGGGCGACGTCGGTGCCGAGCACGGTGCGCGGGCCGTAGAGATCCCCGTACAGGGCGTCCAGCAGCCGCACCCGCTGGATCAGGCCCGTGGACAGCACCGACCAGGAATCGGCATCCAGGACCAGCGGCACGGGATCGATCACGGGCGTGGCGGTGGAGACGTCGGCGGCGAACATGCGCGCCGCCGACGTCGCCGCGCGCCGTCGGCCCAGTGGTCCGAGAGCATCGAGCTCGTCGACCAGGGCCTGAGGCGGGGTGGAGATCACCGGAACATCGTAGACATGACGCCGCGGTGCGGGCAGTCAGGAACCGCTGACCACCGGGATGCCCTCGGAGGGCTGGACCACGACGAAGCCCGGGCCGTGGAAGGCGAGCTGGAAGGACTCGCCGGAGCCGCGGCCGATCAGCGAGCCCATCTTGAAGTCGTTCTTGATCTGCGGCTGCAGGTTCGCCGACCAGCACACCGCGGCCTGGGGATCCACGTAGGTGGGCTGCTGGGAGCAGTCCAGCAGCATCGGCGGGCCGTCGGAGGTGACCGCGACCATGCCCTGGCCCTGCAGGAACAGGTTGAACAGGCCCCCGGCCATGAAGCCCGCGCCGCCGAGGGACTTGATGTCCCACTGGATGGAGCTGTCGAAGGCGAGCATGTTCTTGGTGTTCAGGGTGAGGGCCTCGCCCTCGAGCTGGATCAGGAAGATCTCATTGGCCTGACGGGCGTAGAAGATCTCGCCCTGCCCGCGGGTGCGCATCATGTTGCCGCCCTCGCCGGTGGCCATCTTCTTCAGCAGCTTCATGCCGCCGCCGGAGCCCTGGTACGAGAAGTCCATCTGCCCCTGGTAGGCGACCATCGCCCCGGAGGCGGAGATGATCTCCGGCGCGTCCGGAGTGAGCGAGCAGCGCAGCATCTTGTTGGACTGCAGCGCCCATCGGTCGTTGGTCTGGCGCTCCTGGTTGGAGGCATCGAACAGGTTCGAACGCATGGCACGGAGTCCTTTGGTCGCTCTCGGGCGCCGGACGGCAGCCGCCCCGCACCACGGCGCCCACCGCGCCGCGAGGCGATCGTCTCACGCCGTCACCCCTCAGGAATGCTCCATCAGGCCCGTGTCCGGGGTGCGGCCGAGGTGCGGACAGTGTGGGGGAGCGGTGAAGCGGGCACGATGCCGGGCACGGGCCTCGTAGCATGGAGACCATGGCAGAGTCCCGCATCTCCCGCCGCGACGCCCGCGACCCGCGGCTGCTCGCGCTCGCCGAGGACTCCGGCTACGAGATCCTCGGCCGGATCGGTGCCGGCGGTATGGGGATCGTCTACCGTGCGCACGATGCCGACGGCAATGACGTGGCCATCAAGCTGCTGCGTCACGAGATCTCGGACGACCCGCAGGCGCGCGAGCGCCTGGCGCGTGAGGTCACGGCGCAGAAGTTGGTGCGCAACGACAACATCGTGCGCATCCTCGACGCGGAGCTCGACTCCTCGGACGCCTTCGTGGTCACCGAGTTCATCCCCGGGCCGACGCTCGAGGACGCGGTGCGCTCCCACGGTGGCCTGCACCCCGAGTCGGTGCGGGAGATCGGACTCGTGATGGGGGAGACACTGCGCGACATCCACCGTGCCGGGGTGATCCACCGCGACCTCAAACCCAGCAACGTGATGCTGCGTGGCGCCACCGAGGGCGACCTGACCGGGTTCGATCCCGACGGGGATCGGCTGGATCCGGTGATCATCGATTTCGGCATCGCGATCGCGGCCGAGGAATCCCGACTGACCTCCACCGGCCTGGTCATGGGCACCGCCGCCTATCTCGATCCCGAGGTGATCCGCAGCGATCACACGGGAGAGGCGGGGGACTGGTGGGCCTGGGCCGCGCTGCTCTCCTTCGCGGCCACCGGCCGTGATCCTTTCGGCAGCGGCCGTGCCGACCTGGTGTTCCTGCGCGCCGAGCGCGGGGAGATCGACGTCGACGGGCTGCCCACGGAGCTCGCGGACTGGCTGCGCGCGGCGCTGCGCTCCGTCCCTGCGGAACGCCCGGCTCCCGAGGACATGATCGCGCGGCTCGCCGAGCTGGACCTCACGCGGTATGCGGACCCCGGGGACACGGAGATGCTGGATGCGGGGTCTCGGACCGCGGTGCTGCCGGTGATCGGAGCGGCCCCGCCCGGTGCTGAGGACGCAGACCCGACAGGTGGGACCCCGGAGGGGGCGTCGCCCGGGGCACCGGCCGCTGCCGCGGAGGCGACCGCAGGCGCCCAGGACCAGCCCACCGAGGCGATCCCGATGATCGCCACCCCAGCGGAGCATCCCACCGAGGCGCTGCCGCGGATCACGACTGCCGCGGATTCGGTCACCGAGGCGCTGCCCGTCATCGGGAACCCCACCATGGCGCTGCCGGTCGTCTCCTCGCCGCAGCACAGCGCGCCGCCGTCGCATGCGCCGCAGCACTACTCCCCGCAGCCTTCCCCTCAACCGCAGTCCTTCCAGCAACCGCCCCCTCAACAGCTGCCGCGCCAGCAGGTTCCGGCGCACGAGCACCCGGGCCAGCCGTACGCCTACTCCCAGCAGCAGGCTCCGCAGCATCCGAATCTGCAGCATCCGGCTCCGCAGCGTCAGGCCCAGCAGACGATCGAGGCGCGGCCTCAGCACCCTGCGCAGTACCCGCCCTCCGCAGCCGAGCCGTCGGCGCCGTACGGTGCGTGGCCAGCGCCGCCGCCGCGCCGTCCGCTGCTGGTGTGGATCGGGCACCTGCTGATCGTGTCCCTCGCTGCGATCGCGCCCTATGTGTCGCTGGCCGTGCTGCTGCTGCTGGGGGCGCTGGCCCGCACCTGGGAGCGGTCGCATCTGTCCGTGACCGCTCAGCGGATGCGCGGAGCCACCGGTGCGGGGCCGCAGTGGAGGACGGGCCTCGCCAGTCCCTTCCGTTTCCTGCTGGGGCTGCTCGAGATCGCGGTGCAGGCAGTGTTCCCGCTGGTCCTCGGGGTGCTGGTGGGCATCGCTCTCGACGTGTCCTGGACGCTGCTCCAGGGCGCTCCACCGCCGGACGGAGTCGCCTTCGCGACCGCGGCAGCGATCACCCTGCTGATCACCTGGGTGGGTCTGGGCAGTCGCACCACCCGCAACGGTGCGCACCGGATGGTCGACGCCGCCGCGCCGGACCTGCTCTGGAGCGCAGTGGTGGCGGTGCTGCTCCTGCTCCTGCTGGGCGCGGTGATCTTCACCCTCCTGGCCCGCGGGGGAGCGGTCGACTACTTCCCCTTCCCCAGCGGACCTCGGCTCGAGGACATCGCCATCTGGCGGCGCTGAGCTCGCGCTCGGTCAGGGGCTGGCACGTGAGGTGCCCCATCCTTCCCGGCACCGTCCAGTTGCAGGCCGTTAAACTCTCATCGATCTATCACCCACCGCAGCCCCGCATCGGGGGCGAGGAGATTCCATGGCCGCGACCGGTTCATCAAAGTCAGCGCAGGAGCGCCGCGAAGCGCAGCGGGAGGTCCTGCGCAAGCAGCGGCAGTCGGAGCTCAAGCGCCAGCGCACCGTGCGCACCGTGGTGATCGCCGCGATCACCGTGGTCGCGCTGGTGATCGTCGCCGGAGCGGGCTACCTCATATTCCGTTCGATGCAGCCGGAGGGCCCGGTCGCGGTGCCCGAGGGCATGAGCGCGGACCAGCCGTACCTCACCCTCGGCGCCCCGGAGGACTCCGGGAAACCTGTGGTGGAGATTCACCTGGACTTCCTGTGCCCGCACTGCGGGGAGTTCGAGAACATCAACGCCGAGGACATCTCGACCATGGTCGCGGATGAGGAAGCGATCGTGCACATCGTGCCTCGCAACTTCATGGACATGCAGTCCTCTTCCGGCGACTACTCCTCGCGCGCGGCGAACGCCCTGGTCGCGGTCTACGCGGATGATCCGGCCAATGCGATGGCCTTCCAGACCCTGATGTTCGCCAACCAGCCCGGCGCGGAAGGGCTGACCGACGAGCAGATCGAGGCGTTCGCCCTGGAGGCAGGGGCCTCCGAGCAGGCGATCAGCGATATCAAGGCCGGCACGTACGAGCCGTGGGTGAAGCGGGTCTCGAACCCGTACGGCGAGGAGACCGGCGGCGGGACCCCGTACGTCGAGATCGACGGCACGGAGTTCAAGGGCTTCACCCAGCCCGGTGCGCTGCGTGAGGCGGTTCTGGCCGGCGGCGCTCCTGCGGCGTCCGACGGCGGTGGCGAGGCGCCCGCGTCCGACGGCGGCGAGGGCTGACCCTCTGAGCGACCTGCGGTGGGGGACGAGCAGCTCTGCAATTCCCTCTAGACTGCTTCGGACCGGCTGATCCGTCGGCCGGTCCGCCCGCTGGAGTGGCGCAACGGTAGCGCACCTGTCTTGTAAACAGGTGGTTGCGGGTTCGATTCCCGTCTCCAGCTCGAAAAACAGCCCCTCACTTGCGGGGGCATCGTCTCCGATGCGCTCCGGTGAGGGGCTGTTCTGCGATCCCGATAGCGTCCGCGCCGGGGGTCAGAACGTCTCGTAGGTCACCCGGTTCACCATGAACCCCTTGCCGGTCATGATATTCCAGCAGGTCATGCCGTCGAAGCGGCTGGTGCAGGCGACATTCCCGGAGGTCGCGCTCTGGTCGTACTCGAGCGCAGTCGCGGTGTCGCTGAGGAAGGACGATCCGCAGGCCGTGGCGGCTGCGCCGTCGGAGACCTGGATCGAGAACGGACCGTTCTCGCAGTCCTCGAGACCGGACTCGCCGAAGTCCCGCTCGAGCACGCTGCAGGACACCGAGTCGCCCTCCAGCAGGCAGATGATGTTCCCGGTCGGGGAGCGCAGCTCGGTCATCTCCTGTGCGCCGTCGGGGGCAGGGGAGACCGGGTCCTGGCTGGGGGTCTCCTCGGTGGGTTCTTCGGTGGGCTGCTCCGCCGGGGCCTCCTGTGCCGTGGTCGAGCTGTCTCGCTCATACCCGTCGTCGTCTGCGGACAGCCAGGCGCGTCCGGCGAAGGCGATGACGACCACCAGCAGGAGGGAGAGCAGCAGGCAACCGCCGCAGGCCCACCAGATGCGGCGGGAGGGCCCGGAGCCCTCGTCGTCCGTCGCGCCGGGGTGCTGTGCAGGGGGCGTCGCGGCAGCTGCCGCAGCGGGTGCCGCGGCACCGTATGCCGCGGCACCGTAGGGCGTCTGCGGACTCTGCCCCTGCGGGAACTGCGGTGCGGCGGAGGACTGCGCGCCGTGCATCGCTGTGGCGTCATAGGCACCGGGGACGGCGGGGAAGGCGTAGTCCGGATACTCAGCTGGTGCTGGTGCTGGTGCTGGTGCTGGTGCTGGTGCTGGTGCTGGTGCGGGGGCCGGGGCCGGGGTGGCGGCGGGTGCCGCGGCTGCTGCGGGCGGAGCATCCGGCGATGCCGGGGAGGGCGCCGGACCGAGGGGGACCACGCCCGCATCCTGCGCGATCCTCACGGAGGAGGTCGGGGCACCGGGCGCGGGTTCGTCAGAGTCGTCTGCGCCGTTCCAGAAGGCGTCGTCTCCGAAGTCGCCCCAGACAGAGACGTCGTCGGGGTCCTCGGCTGCCGGCTCCGCGACCGATTCTGGCTGCAGATCGAAGGAGGTGTCGGGAACCGGGACGGGAGCGAGACCTGCGACCTGGGTGTCGTCGTCGGCAGTGTCCCTCTCAGAGGCTTCTGGCTCGGAGACATCCTGCTCACGGCTCTCCTCGTAGGCGCGCTTCGCCCATGGATTCGTGGCCAGGATCCACTGGCGCGCGACCTCGGGGCACGACGGGTTCAGGAGGATCATCCGCTGCAGCTGAGGATGCTTCTCGGTGAGTTCGAGCAGACGCTCCGGGCTGGTGCTCGGATCGCCTGCCTCCTGTGCCGCTGAACGGGGCTCTGCCACCGCATTCTCCCTTCGTCACGCTGTGTCGGCCGTTGCGCCGAGACAGTGTCCCGCCGCCCGCATCTCGAGCTCGGACCTCGTGCCCGTGCCTCGTGCCGATCCCCGAGAATGGCACATCGGGCGTGCTCGAGGCACGGGGCAGGTGTGCAACGGAGATTTTTCACTGGCCATGCGCACGGTCCGTCGGCATCTCGCGGGAGGCGAGGCAGGAGGAGATCGCCTGCAGTCGTGCGCAGGGGAGTTCTCCCCATATCGCCGATCCGGGGACCCCGATACCCTCGACCACTGTGCCGCGGCGGATGCCGGGGCAGTTCAAGGGCGCCGGCGCCGCAGGTGCCGGATCGAGAGGGGACCACATGATCATCTGGCGCGGATGGGGCGGCCTGGCCATCGTGTACATCGGAGCGTGTGCGGCACTTCTGGGAGGGCTGCTCGGCGCTTCGATCCTGCAGTCCTCGACAGCGGCAGGACCGTTGGCGGGACTGGGGATCCTGATCGGCGGGGCGATCACGGCAGTGCACGGGTGGTACCTCAACGTGCTCCTGCCCCGGAAGCGGGCGGAGCAGTGGGAGGCGGCCGAACGGCCCCGGCTCGAGGACGCAGCGGACCGCGGAGTGCTGGTCGTGGGCAACACGCTGCCCAGCAGCCCCGAGGAGGCGGCGCAGATGATCGAGTCCGTCATCGCCGATGGCCGTCGCGCGATCGGCCGCCACGGTCCCCATTCGGTGTTCTGGATCCCGATGGAGGTCATCGGGATCCTCGCGATGGTCGGCGGCATCGTCCTCGCCGGCGCGACCCTCGCCGCAGCCTTCACAGGCTGACGAGGCTCCGCCCGCTCCGGCTAACGGACCCCGCCCGCTCGGACTGACGGGCCCCGCCCGCCCTGGAAGCAGGCGTCAGCTCGCCGGCGGTTGGGCATCCTCCACGGTGATCACCGGCAGCGCGGTGGTGACCGTCATCGGCTCCCCGTCGGGGTGCAGCGGGCGCACCTTCAGCCAGTAGTAGCCGTGCCCGCCCAGGGTGATGGTCATCGAGCCGTCCTCGCCCACCGGCGGGAACTCGTGCCCGCCGAACAGGTCGCGCACCGTGCGCCGAGCCAGCCCTCCGAGCTCCAGGGAGACGGTCACGGGACGTGCGGAGAGGTTGAACACGCACAGCAGGGTCTCGGCGTGGAACTCCGCGTCCTCGCCGTGCTCGGCCCCGTCGTAGGTGCGGGTGAAGGCGAGCACGCGGTCCGAATCGGCGGGGACGTTGCGGTAGGCCCCCATGCCGAAGGCCTCGTGCTCCTTGCGCACCGCGAGCATCCAGCGCACGAAGTGCAGCAATGAGCTCGAATGCGCCATCTGCGCCTCCACATTGGTGGTGGCGTAGTGGTAGACGAGCGACTGGATCACCGGCAGGTACAGCTTGCCGGGATCGGTGATCTCGCTGAACCCGGCATTGCGATCGGGGGTCCACTGCATCGGCGTGCGCACGGCATCACGATCGGTGAGCCAGATGTTGTCACCCATCGCGATCTCGTCCCCGTAGTAGAGGAACGGGGAGCCGGGCAGGGACAGCAGCAGGGCGTGGATCAGCTCGAGCTCGCTGCGGGAATTGTCCAGCAGCGGCGCCAGACGCCGACGGATGCCCACGTTCGCCCGCATCCGGGAGTCCGGGGCGTACCAGCCCAGCATCGCGGTGCGCTCCTCCCCGGTGACCATCTCGAGGGTCAGCTCGTCGTGGTTGCGCAGGAAGGTCCCCCACTGGGCGCCCCGGGGGATCTCCGGGGTGTCCTCGAGGATGTCGATGATCTGGCGGGCGCTGCCTTCACGCAGCGCGTAGAACAGGCGGGGCATCACCGGGAAGTGGAAGCACATATGGCATTCGGGCTTCTCCTCGGTTCCGAAGTAGTCCACGACGTCGCGGGGCCACTGGTTCGCCTCGGCGATGATCACGCGTCCGGGCCAGTGGTCGTCGACGTAGCTGCGCAGCTCGGCGAGGAAGTCGTGGGTGGCGGGGAGGTTCTCCCCGTCGGTGCCCTCCTCCTCGTAGAGATAGGGGATCGCGTCGGCGCGGAAGCCGTCGATGCCCTTGTCCATCCAGAACTTCACGACGTCGAACATCGCCTCGCGGACCTTCGGGTTCTCGAAGTTCAGATCGGGCTGGTGCGAGAAGAAGCGGTGCCAGAAGAACTGCCGACGCACGGGGTCGAAGGCCCAGTTGGACTCTTCGGTGTCCACGAAGATGATGCGGGCCTCGGAGTACTTCTCGTCGGTGTCCGACCACACGTAGAAGTCGCCGTAGGGCCCCTCCGGGTCCGAACGCGATTCCAGGAACCACGGGTGCTTGTCCGAGGTGTGGTTCATCGGCAGGTCGATGACCACCCGGATCCCGCGCTGATGGGCTTCGCTGACCAGGCGCTCGAAATCGGTGATCGAACCGAACTCCGGCAGCACCGCCTCGTAGTCGGAGATGTCGTAGCCGCCGTCGCGCAGCGGCGAGGCCATGAACGGCGGCAGCCAGAGGCAGTCGATGCCCAGCCACTGCAGGTAGTCCAGGCGTTCGATGAGGCCGGAGAAGTCGCCCGTGCCGTCGCCGTTGCCGTCGGCGAAGGCGCGCACCACCACCTCGTAGAAGACGGCCCTGCGGTACCAGTGGGGGTCGTAGTCGACCCCTGGTCCCTGCGGCGTGAACTGAGTGGTGTGCAGGGGCATCGGGTCCTCCACGGCGGGGTAAGGAGCAGGGCGTGCGACGTGCCACCACAGTAGCGTCCGCCGTACTATGGCGGGGCAGCTGCGGACAGTGCCGTTCGCGGATCATGTCAGCACGTCGGGGGAGACCAATGGGGCATCCATATCCGGGGCAGCAGCCCTCGCCGCAGCAGCGCTCGCGCACCGGTTTCTGGTGCGCGCTGGCCTGCGTCCTCACCCTCCTCGCGATCGTCTTCCTGGCGGTGACCGGCGGGGTGGTCTACCTCGTGAGCCGGGACCGGGGGCCGCAGCCGGGGCCGACGGAGACCGCGAGCGGACCCGAGCTGGTGACCTTCGAGCACGAGTTCTTCAGCTTCTCCTACCCGGCGACCTGGTTCGACCTGAACAAGAGCGCAGACCCGGCGGATGCCGTGGGCTTGGCGGAGATCGCCGACGAGGACATCGCCCCCGATGACCTCTACAGCTTCGCGACCAACAGCATCACGGTGTACATGTTCGACTCCGACCTGCACGCGGTGATGACCTGCCGCACGCAGGCCACCTGGACGGGCTTCGGCTGGGACGAGCCCGGGGACCCCGAGGAGCTGGACCCGATCACCCTCGACGGCAAGGAGCTCGCGGCGCATCGCACCACGGGCACCCATGACGGACAGGACGCGGTGGGGGAGATGTACTGCGCCGACGTGGCCGATGACGTGGTGCAGATCGTGGTCGAGACCCACGGCGCGACGGAGCTGTCTCCCGAGATCCGGCAGATCCTCGACAGCTGGGTCTGGACCGAGGGCTGAGCCCGGGCTGCGCCGGCGGCGTCAATCCCCGGCGTCAGTCCCCGCGTCAGTCCCCGACGCGCCAGTCGATCGGCGCCGCACCCTGCTTCGCGAGCAACGCGTTCGCACCCGAGAACGGCCGGGAGCCGAAGAACCCTCGCGAGGCCGACAGCGGACTGGGGTGCGGGCTGGCGATGTACGGCACCTCGCCCAGCAGGGGGATCAGGGACTGGGCATCGCGTCCCCACAGGATCGCCACCAGCGGACCGCCGCGCGCCACCAGCTGGCGCAGCGCCTGCCCGGTGATCTCCTCCCAGCCGCGGCGACGGTGTGAGGCGGCGGCCCCGGGGGCGACGGTGAGCACCCGGTTCAGCAGCAGCACACCCTGGTCCTGCCAGGCGGAGAGATCGCCATGGGGTGCGCGCGGGATCCCCAGATCGCTCTCGAGCTCCGTGTAGATGTTCGTCAGCGACCTCGGCAGCGGGCGCACCTCCCGCTCCACCGCGAAGGAGAGCCCGATCGGATGGCCAGGGGTCGGATACGGATCCTGGCCGACGATCAGCACCCGCACCTCGGCCAGCGGGCGCGTGAAGGCGCGCAGCACCCGATCAGGAGCGGGCAGATAGCCGCGACCGGCGTCCTCCTCGGAACGCAGGAACCCCTCCAGCTCCCGAAGGCGGGGTTCGACGGGCGCGAGCGCCTCAGCCCAGTCGGCGGCGATGTTCTCGGCGAGCGATGTCGACACGGCTCCAGTCTTCCACCGGACCAGTCACCGGCGCCCCGCTGAGCGGCGCGCGTGAGCCGTTCCCCACCCGGGCCGGGTCAGCGGCGCGCCGGACAGGACCGGCGCGTCCCGGCCCTTACCCTGGGGCTATGTCCTCCGATATCGCTCATCGAGCTTCCCGCGCAGCGCTCGCCGCCGCGGGAACCGTCGAGGCTGCGGAGGCTCTGGAGGCTCTGGAGGCTGTGGAGGCTGTGGAGGCCACAGAATCGGAGCAGCAGCTCTCCGCGGGTGAAGAACCGGAGCAGGGCGACGACACTCCCGCCACGATGTCCGATGCGTCACTGCCCGGCCCGCAGGGCGGGCTCAGCGAGCGGGACCGCCGGATCCTCGCCCTCGAAGGTCGCACCTTCCGCTACGTCGGCGCGAAGGAACGGGCGATCCGTGAGCAGATCGGCCTGTCGAAGGTCGCGTACTACGTGCGTCTGAATGCACTTCTGGACGAGCCCGCCGCACTGCGGGCCGCGCCCTCCGTCGTCCACCGACTGCGGGGCCGGCGCACGTCCGAGGATGGCGCCACGGGCGCCGCCGACACCCACCGAGTGGCCTGAGCGGAGTCACCCGCAGGGCGTGTGCTCCGCACCCGGCGCGGGTGGAGCAGGTTTAATGGGGCCGTGGCTGATTCCCAGTATCCGTACCCGCCGGACCGTTTCGACGATGAGGCGGACGCCGTGTCCTTCCACGGCGCCCACCGCGCCGAGCTCCCGTTCTGGCGGGAGAACCTGCTGTACATCATCATCATCGGCGCCGCCGCGGTGCTGCTCGTCGTGCTGCTCTTCTTCATCGGAGGCATGGGCAACAACGGCGATGACCGCGCAGAGGACCCCACCTCCGCCGCGGCCGAGAGCGAAGCCGCCGAGCAGAGTGCCGAGGAGACCGCTGCCGAGGAGGAAGCCGAGCCCGCCCCCGAGCCCGACCTCACCACTCCGGTGCTGGTGGTCAACGCCGGCGGCATCAACGGCCTGGCCGGCACCTGGCGCGACACCCTCGAAGGTGAAGGCTGGGAGGACGTCAGCGTCACCACCTCGGACAACGCCCAGCAGGAGCCGGTGGTCTTCTACCGCGACGAGGGCGACGCGGACACCGCTCAGGCTCTCGCCGAGCGCGCCGGCGCCGGCGAAGCCCGTCAGAGCGACGAGTACGACGCCCGCATCACCCTGGTCGCCGTGGCTGAGCCCGGCGATGCCGGCGGTGACGCCGAGGGCGAAGGCTGACAGAGCTCGCTCTCGACAGCAGGAGGCTCGAGCGGCAGGCGGCGACCCAGGAGGTCGGCGCCTGTCGCTCTCCTGATTCCCGGGCCGTTCCGGAGGGCTCCGCAGCGCGGGGCTCTGACACAGGGCGAAGCGACTGCGACCCGACAGCGACTCGACCGATGTGTCCGCCATGAGCAGAGAGTTAGCACTCTCCGCCTTCGAGTGCTTATGATGATCTGGCACTCGGTGATCGAGAGTGACAGCGCCTCGTGCGCTCGAGCTCGCGCGCACCGGGGGCACGATCGGCAGGCGGTCCACCGCTTCGCCGACCACGAACATTCCGGCCCCGTGAGGGGGTCGCCGCTGTGGGACATGAACACGGCGTCGGCTCTCGTCCGTCGCGGGCACAGGGTCGGGTGGACACCACACCACACGGGAGAGATTCCACAATGGCCAAGCTCATCGCATACGACGAGGAGGCCCGGCGCGGCCTCGAGCGGGGAATGAACCAGCTCGCGAACGCCGTCAAGGTCACCCTCGGCCCCAAGGGCCGCAACGTCGTGCTCGAGAAGTCCTGGGGCGCGCCCACCATCACCAACGACGGCGTGTCGATCGCCAAGGAGATCGAGCTCGACGATCCCTACGAGAAGATCGGCGCGGAGCTGGTGAAGGAGGTCGCCAAGAAGACGGACGACATCGCCGGCGACGGCACCACCACCGCCACCGTCCTCGCACAGGCCCTCGTCAAGGAGGGGCTGCGCAACGTGGCCGCCGGCGCCAACCCGATCGCGCTCAAGCGCGGCATCGACAAGGCCGTGGCAGCCGTCACGGAGACCCTGCTCTCGCAGGCTCACGAGATCGAGACCAAGGAGCAGATCGCCTCCACCGCAGCCATCTCCGCCGCTGACCCGGCCATCGGCGAGCTCATCGCCGAGGCGCTGGACAAGGTCGGCAAGGAAGGCGTGATCACGGTCGAGGAGTCCAACACCATGGGCCTCGAGCTGGAGCTCACCGAGGGCATGCGGTTCGACAAGGGCTACATCTCGCCCTACTTCGTCACCGACGCCGATCGCCAGGAGACGGTCCTCGAGGACCCCTACATCCTGCTGATCTCCTCGAAGATCTCCTCCGTCAAGGATCTGCTGCCGCTGCTGGAGAAGGTCATCCAGTCCGGCAAGCCGCTCGCGATCCTCGCCGAGGATGTCGACGGCGAGGCGCTCGCGGTGCTCGTGGTCAACAAGCTGCGTGGCTCCTTCAAGTCCGTCGCCGTCAAGGCACCGGGCTTCGGCGATCGTCGTAAGGCGATGCTCGAGGACATGGCCATCCTCACCGGTGGCCAGGTCATCTCCGAGGAGGTCGGCCTGAAGCTGGAGACCGCTGGTCTCGAGCTGCTCGGCCAGGCTCGCAAGGTCGTCGTGACCAAGGACGAGACCACCATCGTCGAGGGCTCCGGCGACGCCGAGCGCATCGCCGGTCGCGTGTCCCAGATCCGCACCGAGATCGAGAACTCGGACTCGGACTACGACCGTGAGAAGCTCCAGGAGCGCCTCGCGAAGCTGGCCGGCGGAGTGGCCGTCATCAAGGCCGGCGCCGCCACCGAGGTGGAGCTCAAGGAGCGCAAGCACCGCATCGAAGATGCCGTGCGCAACGCCAAGGCCGCCGTGGATGAGGGCGTTGTCGCCGGTGGTGGCGTCGCGCTGCTGCAGGCCGGTGCGGACACCTTCGGCAGGCTCACCCTCGAGGGTGACGAGGCCACCGGTGCGAACATCGTCATGGTCGCCATCGAGGCACCGCTCAAGCAGATCGCGGTCAACGCCGGTCTCGAGGGCGGCGTCGTCGCGGAGAAGGTCAAGAACCTCCCCGTCGGCCAGGGCCTGAACGCTGCTACCGGCGTCTACGAGGACCTCCTCGCCGCCGGCATCATCGACCCGGTCAAGGTCACCCGCTCCGCGCTGCAGAACGCGGCGTCGATCGCGGGCCTGTTCCTCACCACCGAGGCCGTCGTGGCCGACAAGCCGGAGCCCAAGGCCCCGGCCGGCGGTGGCGGCGACGACATGGGCGGCATGGGCGGAATGGGCGGCATGATGTGATCCTCTGATCACGCCGCTCGCCTGAGCGTCAGCAGGCCCCGATCCTCTCTGGAGGGTCGGGGCCTGCTGCCTTCCCGGTCGGGCCGGGGACTTCTCCCCATCGTCGAGCCTGCGCCCTTCCACTACTCTCAGGAACCGACCGGCGCTGCCGGGAGGCGCTGACCACAGGGGATAGTGAGGGCCATGTTCTGCGGAGCGGACACTGAGGGGCTGAGGAACCACGCTGACGCCATGGAGGCGGCAGAGGGCCGGTGCTCGGCACTGCTCATGGAAATCATGTCGGCTGTGCAGACGGCGGCATGGGTGGGGGCCGATGCGGACGAGTTCCGAGACTCATTCACCATGTCGGTGACGCAGCTGTGGAACCCCACGATCGACCGGCTGAGTGCCTCAGCCCAGGAGCTCCTCGACCATGCCGAGGAGCAGGATGCGGCCTCCGAGGGCGGGGAGCGACAGGCATGGGGCCCTGGCGGCGATCGAGTCCGGAGGGGCGGGAGCGGACCCTTGGTGCCGGGATCGGCAGCGACGAATCTTTTCGGTCGCGACGGCGACGACGAATCGCCACCTCTCAATCCTGACGGCACCGTCAATGGGCCAGCACCCTTCGAAGGTCACGGACTGGGGCGAGGCGTGCCCGGCACGACGGCAGATGCTCCTGAGCCGCCGGCGTGGTCTCCGAAGGACGAGGGCTCCGGAGAATGGGACACGCAGGAGCCGACGGATGAGGACCGCGAGACGATGGACCTCATCGAGAAGCTCATCTTCGGAGGGCGCGTGGTCGGAAACGGTGCGGCATCGGACAACCTCCAGCACTACATCGACAACACCGGCGAGGACAAGGACATCGACGTCGACGACATGATGTCCAGCGTTCCCAGCTTCGGGACGGCCGTGTCCGAGTCTCAGCAGGCGATCGGGCAGGAGGCCATCGACCAGGCTCAAGCATCTGGAGCCACCGGCCCGGTCACGTTCCCCGTCAACACCGATTGGACCGGGGGCAAGGCGGACAAGAGCGTGAGCGAGAAGTACTTCTACGCCACGGGGTCCTTCGACTACAACCTCAACGGCACTGTGACCGCATATCCGCCGGAGGCCCCCGGGGGAGAATGGACGTATGAGATGAGCACGAACGTCAATGTGCGAGATCGGTACAACTGGGATGTAGGGAAGGGCGTCACAGTCGACGTGCCGGATTGGGTTCCCGGGATGCCGGACGTGGTCAGCATCCCGGACGAGCAGATGGGGAGCCTCCATAAGGCGGGGATGGCGCGGGAATATAACATCGTCGGCGAGTCCGATTCCGTCACCTCGACCGGACCGTGACATCGGGTCCGGACACCGACGGCAGAGCAGGAGGGGTGATGGTCGACCGTGATGATGGGGAAGATGTGCGCGACGTGTTCAGCGGGGAGAGCTGGCAGGAGCTGATCGACAGCGTGGGTCTTGCTCGTCCCGTCCTGCAACAGCCGCCAGTGGTGCGTCGGCGTACCCGAGCCAGCGGGCTGGCCGTCGCGATCTTCGATTTCGTGCTCCCTCGTGCGGAGGTCTGGACGTGGGTCCAGGCGTCTTTCGGGGACGGTGCGAAGATCCCCCGCGCCTGGGTGACCTTCGACGCGGCGAAGGATGTCCTCGGAATCGGTGACCTGCCTACCGACTGGCGGCTCGGAATCACCAAGGAGGCGGGCAGCCCGAGAGAGAGGTACATCATGGTCGACGATGGGGATCCGGCACGGGTGACCGTCGGCGTCAGCGCGACCTACGCACCTCTCGGAGGTCAGCGGTCATGAGGAAGCGTCCGAGTCGATGGGAGCGACGGTCCGTTCTTGCCGTCCTGCCGCTCGGCCTCACCGCCCTGCTCACCTCGTGCACGATCGAACGGTGGACTCAGCCGCCGGCAGAAGAGGATGACGGACCTGTCGGCCCGGCGACAGCTGCGGAGGCCCTCGAGCTGGCCGAGTTCGCCCCGGCTCCGGACGGTGTGGACGCTCAGCTCATCGAGCGACAGCCCGCGGGCGACTTCGAACAATGGGCATGCGAGGTCGCTCTCACCGCTCCGGCGGAGGTGATCGACCCCTGGCTGGGGCAGAGCTACGGAGACGAGGGTCTGCCGGCCCGAGCCCACGTCACGACGACCGAGGCCAAGGCGACTTTCGACATCGGCGATGTCCCCGACACCTGGCTCCTCGAGGACGTCTCGCTGAGCGGGGTGCCCTACGAGCGCATGGTGCTGATCGACGATCAGGACCCGCGAACGGTCCGGGTGCATCTGGTCGAGGTCCAGGACTGAGCACCCGCTCCCTGTCGTCGCCGGATGACGGCTGCCTCGGGCCGGCCCGCACGGCCCTTGACCGGCTCAGACCAGGAAGATCGGGATCACCCCGGGGTTGTGCGCGTGGACGATCGCGAGGAAGACGAGCACGTCGAAGAGCAGGTGCACGATCAGCACGTACAGCAGTGAGCCGGTGCGGGAGAACAGCCAGCCCTGCAGCAGGGCGAAGGGGATGGTGAGCAGCGGTCCCCAGGCCTGATAGCCGAGCTCCCACAGGAAGGACACGAAGATGACCGCCTGCAGGAGGTTCGCCGTCCAGAGCCCGAAGTGGCGGCGCAGCAGCGCGAAGCAGGTGCAGATGAAGAACAGCTCGTCCCAGGTGCCCACGAAGTTCACGCCCACGAAGAAGCGCGCCAGTGCGCCGCCGTCGGTGATGGCAGGCCAGTTCTCATAGGCGCCCGAGGTGATGAAGTAGTACGGCAGGATCAGCCAGCCCAGCACGGGCACGGCGATGATGTACCCCCACTGCCACCGATTCCACCGCTCACCGGAGAGCCAGGGGAAGCGGATCGCGCGGCGTCGCAGCACCAGTCGATCCATCAGCAGCGGCATGGTCACGGCGAGGATCAGCACGGTCCCGATCGTGACGAACCGATCCCAGTCCACGTTCGCCTTCACCGAGGTGGTCGAGACGATCGCGATCCCGAGGCCGATCAGGGAGAGATCCTTCCCGAGCTCTCGAGAGATCAGGAACGCGCTGAGCAGGCTGAGCACGAGCAGGCCGTGCCCCCAGCCGGCGAGCTGGAGACCGAAGAGGAGGAAGGCGGAGGCTGAGACCCCGACGGCTGGCAGCAGCCAGGTGGTCGGGGTGTGCTGTGCGGTGTCGGAAGCGGTGGGGGTGGGCGGCGTCGCCATGGGCACCAGCATGCCAGTCGAATGCTCGGTGAGACGCAACTCACGACGGACCACGATCATGTTCGTCCCGCAGATCTCGATGTTCATCCCCGACCTGCTCGGGATGTCCAGTGAGTGATCCTGCTCGCGACGGGGCCACGGCGTGCGCGCCGTGGCCCCGTCGTCATGCCTGCGGTGTCTCCGGTGCCTGCAATGGCACCGCCTCACGTCGTCTCACAAGCCCCAGGCCTCCGCGAGCAGCTCGAGGGCGTGCAGCCGGTCCGCCGGATCGTAGTAGTAGGCCGTGAGGATGAGTTCGTCAGCCCCGGTGGCGGCGACGATCTCCTCGAGCTGCCGGACCACGGTGGTGGGGGAGCCGACGGCCTTGATCGACAGGGTCTGGTCGACCTGGGAGAGGAGCTGCGCAGGGGCGACCTCCTCGATAGGTCGCGGCGGCTGGATCTTCTGGCGCTGACCGGTGACGACTCCCAGGAACATCTGCTGGAGGGTGGTGAACTGACGCTCCGCCTCCTCGTCGGTGTCGGCGATCACCAGGTTGACGCCGACCATGGTGCGGGGCGTCTCGATCTGTGCCGAGGCGGCGTCAGGGTCGAAGTTGTCGCGATAGACGTCCAGCGCGTGCAGGTACTGGAAGGGCGCGAAGTGCGAGGCGACGGAGAAGGGCATCCCCAGCTGGGCGGCCAGCCGGGCCCCGTTGGCGGTCGAGCCCAGGATCCACATCGGCACCTCGGTCCCTCGGGCGACATCCGCGGTGATCGGCAGCGAGCCGGTGGGCTCCTCGCGGGACCAGTCCCGCATCTGCTCGACGGCGGCGATGAAGGCGGAGGGCTCCGCCGAGGTGCGTGCGAGCAGCTGAGCGGTGAGCTGGTCCGTGCCCGGCGCTCGACCCAGGCCCAGGTCGATGCGGTCGCCGTGGAACTGCACCAGGGTGCCGAACTGCTCGATCACGGTCAGCGGGGAATGGTTGGGGAGCATGATCCCGCCGGAGCCGACGCGGATGCGCTCGGTCATCGACGCCGCCCGGTCGATCAGCAGCGCGGTGGCGGAGGAGGCCAGACTGTTGGTGTTGTGGTGCTCGGCGAACCAGAGCCGTTCGTAGCCCAGCCGGTCGGCAGCCTTCGCCCCGTCCATCGACGCGGTGATCGCCTCGCGCGTGGTCATCCCGTCGGAGATGGAGACGAGATCGAGGATGGACAGCGGCACATGAGGAGCATTCATACTGTTCAGGCTATCGAGCGAGCCGCTGCAATGGCGGGGCCGGGGGTGAGAGCTTCTCGACCCCTGAACCGGGAAGCATCCGCCGCCCTCGGGCGTTGGCCCCGGCATGAGGCTCTCCCTGCTCGACCGCTCCCGCACCCGCTATGGGCAGCCCGAGGCCGCCGCTCTCGAGCATTCGGTCCAGCGCGCGATCGACGTCGAACAGCTGGGCTATGAACGGTTCTGGGTCGCCGAGCATCACGCGGTGCCCGGGATCGCGAGCGGCGCCCCGGCGGTGCTGCTGGCGGCAGTCGGAGCCCGCACCGAGCGGATCCGGCTGGGCTCCGGTGGGGTGATGCTCCCCAACCATCGCCCGCTCGTGGTGGCCGAGCAGTTCCGCATGCTGGCCGCGCTGTACCCGGGCCGGATCGACCTCGGGCTCGGCCGGTCGCTGGGATTCACCGAGCCGGTCCGGCACGCCCTCGGCCGCCTCGAGACGAGCCCGGAGGACTTCGCCCGGGAGATCGCCGAGGTGCGGGGCCATCTCGAGGGCTCCGCGCCGCTCACCGCCCGGCCCGCCGACGCCGGCGAGGTGCCGGTGTTCGTGCTCGCGACCGGCAGCGGGGTGGACACCGCCGCCGCGCTCGGACTGCCGGTGGTGCTCGGCGGCCCCTTCCTGGACTCCCCGGAGCTGCCGGAACGCCTCGCCGCCTACCGCCGCAGCTTCCGACCGCATCGCGGCAGCGCGCCGCAGGTCATCGTCTCCGTCGATGCGCTGATCGCGGACACCGATGCAGAGGCTCGCGAGCTGGCGCTGCCGGAGGTGTGGGCGATGGCCCGCTCCCGCACCACCGGCCTGTTCGAGGCGCTCGAGCCCGTCGCACGGATCCGCGCGACGCACAGGAGCGAGAAGGAGGCGAGCCGGGTCGAGAGGGGCCTGGCGGCGACGGTGGCCGGGACGTCGGCGACGGTGCGAGCCCGGATCGAGGAGCTGATCGAGCGCACCGGCGCGCAGGAGGTGCTCGCGACCGGCGCGACCTATGACCGGAAGGCGCTCAGCGCCTCGGACCGTGAGCTCGCACAGCTGCTGGTGGGCTGAGCGCCCGCTCAGTCGACGTGCAGTCCGGCGCTCAGCAGGATGTTCCCGGCCACCAGGGCGTCTGGTGAGCGTCAGCCGACCGGGGCGGTCAGCCCCTTCCGGAAGCACACGCTGATGCCGTCGGCCGGATCGTAGGGGACGAACACCTCGGTGCGCTCCCACCCCTCATGCTCGTAGAGCGCGATCGCCTCGGGCTGGCGGTTGCCCGTCTGCAGGAACAGCTCGCCCGCACCGTGCTCGCGCGCCCCGTCCTCGAGCTGGGCGAGCACGGCGCCGGCCAGGCCCAGCCGGCGGTGGCCTGCGTCGATGAACAGGCGCTTGACCTCCCAGCGATCCGGCAGGCGGCGCAGGGTGCCCGTCGCCGCCACTGCGCCGTCCACCAGGACCAGCAGCACGAGGACGACGTCCTCGCTGCTCGGCGGTGCCGGTCGGGGCTCGTCCCCGCGCAGATCCGCATACCGGGGGCCGATCTCCGCGTCCATCGCGTCGCGGAGCGCGGCGCCGCGCGGGTCATCCCAGGTGGTGCGCTCCCAGGTGAGTGTGCGTCCGTCACGCAGCGTCGAGGCGTGATCGGTGGTGGCCGTCATGCCAGCGCCTCTGTCCGGTGCAGTCCTGCGGGGACGACGTCCGCCCGGGCGGGGATCGAGGCGATCAGGGTGCGCGTGTACTGCTCGCGCGGCGCTGCGAACACCTCCGCGACCGTGCCGGACTCGACCACCTCTCCACGGCGCAGCACTGTGAGCGTGTCCGCGAACTGCCGCACCACGCCGAGGTCGTGCGAGATGAACAGGTAGGTCAGCCCCAGGTCCCGCTGCAGGGTCGCGAGCACCTCGAGGATGCCCGCCTGCACGGTCACGTCGAGGGCGCTGGTGGGCTCGTCGAGCACCAGCACCTCCGGATGCAGGGCGAGGGCGCGAGCGATCGCGACCCGCTGGCGCTGCCCGCCGGAGAGCGCACCCGGTCGTCGGCCGCGCAGCGACGGCGGCAGCCGCACCGCATCCAGCGCCCACTGCGTGCGCTCGGCGCGCTCGGCCCTGTCGCCCACCCGGTACAGGTCCAGCGGCTCGCGCACGATCCTGCCGACGGTGAAGCGGGGATCCAGGGAGGTGAAGGGATTCTGATGGACGATCTGCAGGTGGCGGCGCACCTCGCGCAGCGCACTCGAATCCGAGGGGTCGACCTGGACCCCGCCCACGGCCAGGGCGCCCTCATCGACCGACTCGAGGCCCAGCAGGACCCGTGCGGCCGTGGACTTCCCCGAGCCGGATTCGCCGACGAGTGCGTGGGTGCGCCCGCGCGGGATCGTGAAGGAGACGTCCGCGAGGGCGCGGACCTCGCGGTGCCGGGAGCGGAAGGTGCGGGAGACGCCCCGCATCTCGACCTGCCCGTCGGTGTCGCTGAGGGGGTGGCGCTCATCGCGCTCTGCCTGCAGGGCCGCGAAACGATCGGGGTTCAGCCCCGGGACGTCCGCCTGCAGCGCGCGGGTGTACCCGGAGCGCGGGGCGGCGAACACGGCCCCCGTCGGCCCCGCCTCCTGGATGGTTCCGTCCTGCAGGACCACGACCTCGTCCGCCCGGGCGGCGGCGATCGCGAGGTCGTGGGTGATCAGCAGGACTCCGATCCCCAGCTCGCGCCGCAGGTCGTCGAGCAGGTCCAGGATCTGCTTCTGCACGGTCACATCCAGGGCGGAGGTCGGTTCGTCCGCGACCAGCAGCCGCGGCCCGGGCAGGATCGCGAGCGCGATGAGCACCCGCTGCAGCTGCCCGCCGGAGAGCTGATGCGGGAAGGAGTCCACGATCCGCTGCGGATCGGGCAGCCCCACCCTGTCCAGCGCCTCGAGCACGAGGGCCTCGCGCTCTGCACGGCTGCGGGCCCCGGGGACGAGGGCCGCGGCCTCGAGCGCCTGCGCGCCGATCGAGCGCACGGGGTTCAGGGAGGATCCCGGGTCCTGCGGCACGAAGCCCAGCACCCGGCCGCGCAACGCCAGGAACTCGCGATCTCGCAGGCCCGTGACCTCTCGGCCCTGGATGATGATCGAGCCGTCCACCCGGGCCCTGCGCGATCCGAGCAGGCGCAGCACCGCGCGGGCGATGGTCGATTTCCCGGAGCCGGATTCGCCGATCAGCGCCAGGGCCTGTCCCTCACCCACGGCGAAGGAGGCGCCATGGACCACCTCGGTGTCCCCGTAGGCGACGCTCAGCGCGCTCACCTGCAGCAGCGGAGGGGTCGGCGCCGCCTGCGAGGACGCGGCGGCGTGCTCGGAGCGGGCTGTGTCCGTGGTGTTCGTGGTGTTCTCGAGGGTGCTCATCGTGTTCTCTCCTGATCCAGCCAGCGGCTGATGCGGCTCACCGACAGCACGACGACGGCGATGACGAGGCCCGGCGCGATCACGAGCCAGGGGGCGTGCAGGAGGTGCTCGCGGCCGTCGGAGACGAGCAGACCCCAGTCGGAGGCGGGCGGCGGATCGCCGTAGCCCAGGAAGGCGAGCCCGGCGATCACGAGGATCGCGATGCCGAACTGCAGGATGGCGAGCGAGAGCACGGGGCGCAGGGCATTGGGCAGCACATGACGCACCAGCACGTACCCGGTGGAGCCTCCGTTCACGCGCGCCGCCTCGATGAACACGCTGGTGCGCACTCTCAGCACCTCGGAGCGCATCAGTCGGGCGAAGACGGCGACCGCGGAGACGCCGGTGGCGATCGCCGCGTTGCGGGTGTCGTATCCGAGGGCCGTCACCACCACGACGGCCAGCAGGAAGCCCGGGATCGCCAGGAGCACGTCGACCACGCGGCCGATCACCGCATCGACCCAGCCGCCCAGGTAGCCGCCCAGCAGGCCCAGCACGCCGCCCACCACCACACCGATGGTCACCGCGATCAGCGCACTGGTCATCGAGGAGGCGGAGCCGTGGACGATCCGGGTGAGCAGATCCCGGCCCAGGTGGTCCGTGCCCAGCCAGTACTGCCAGGACGGAGCGATGAACTTGTCGTCCGCGACGCCGACAGCTGGATCATGCCCGGTCAGCAGCCCGGGCACGATCGACCAGACGAGCACCACCGCGATCGTGGCGGCCGAGAGCAGCACCGTCACGGGCGGGCGGCGCCGCTCCGCGGGGCGGGACCGGGGCCGGGGCCGGGGCCCGAGGGTCGTTCCAGGGGTGAGGACCGAGGCACTCATCAGGACTCCTTCCGGACCCGCAGGCGCGGATCCAGCAGCGGGTAGAGCAGATCGATCACCAGGTTCACCACCACGAACACGGCCGCGGAGAGCACCACCGCGGCCAGCAGCACCGGGACGTCCTGGCTGCTGACGGCCTTCTGCACGACGGTGCCCACACCCGTGCGGCCGAAGATCGTCTCCGTGATCAGCGACCCGCCGAGCACCTCGCCGAGCACCAGGCCGACCACGGTCACCGTGGGCAGCAGCGACGGGCGCAGCAGATGCCGCACCACGACCTGGGAGGGCGGCAGTCCGCGCGAGAGCGCCACCTCCGCATAGTCCTGCCCGGCGGACTCGTCGAGCGCGGTGATGAACACCTGCGCGATCTGGGCGGAGACGGGGATCGCGAGGGTCAGTGCCGCGAAGACCGTGGAGCCGACGCTGTCCGCGTCCACCAGGCTGAACAGTCCCAGCCCGACCGCGAGCAGCTGGATAAGCACCAGGCCGATGAGGAAGTTCGGGGTGGACAGGAACACCGCGGGCAGGGAGCGCACGAACGAGTTCAGCGGACCTGCCGGCAGCAGCCGGGAGGCCAGCCCCAGCACCGCGGCGATGAGCACCGCGAGCGTGAGCGCCGTGACGGCCAGGGCGAGGGTCGAGGGGATCGCGGCAGAGAGGACCTCGGTGACCGGCTGAGAGGTGGACAGCGAGGTGCCCAGCTGGCCCCTCACGGCGTTGCCGAGCGAGACCAGCAGCTGCAGGAGCACCGGCCGGTCGAGCCCGTGGAAGGCCCGGACCTGCGCCTTCTCCGCCTCCGAATAACCGTTCTGCGGATTGTCGAGCTGCGCGGAGATCGGGTCCCCGGGGATCGCGGCGAGCACCAGGAACACGAGCACATAGGCCAGGGCGATGACCACGAGGGCCTGTCCGGTGCGGCGCAGCGCGAAGGAGGCGTAGCGGCGGGCGGAGCTCGCGGTGAGGGATGCGCGAGGGCGGGCCTGAGCGGGGCGGAGGACCGATGCGCTCATGCCGCAGCCTCCTTCGTGGCCGCGTGGTACGAGGGGATCGCGACCGCGTTGAAGGTGATGCCCCTCAGCTCCGGGGACTGCACGTAGATGCGCTGCACGTTCTGCTCGAGCGGGATGAAGTAGGCCTGCTCGAGCACATGGCGCGAGAGCTCTTCGACCACGCCCGCCCGATCCTCGCGCGAGGCGGCCCCGGCGACCGCGTCGCGGAGCCGTACGAGCTCCGCGTCCGAGGAACCCACCTGGAACCAGTCCTCGCCCTCGTCCGTGATCACCCCTGCGACGGTGCCCACATCCACGAAGCTGCGGGTCACCTCCGCGACGCCCTGGGTGGGATCGTTGGTGACACGTTCGGTCCAGGTGGGGATGTCCAGCTTCTGGGTGTGCACCCGGATGCCGAGCCGGCCCAGGTGCTGGCCGATCAGCTCCGCCTCGGGCACGGAGCCGGTGAGATACGGGGTGGGGTAGATGGTGAAGCCGAGCTCCTCGCCGTCCCTGGTGCGGTAGCCCTCCGCGCTGCGCCCGGTCCACCCGGCCTCGTCCAGCAGCTGCGCGGCCAGCTCCGGGTCGTACTCGAACAGCTCGGTGAGGTCCGTCGTCTCCGGCACCCCGGACTGCAGCCAGCTGGTGGCCGGCTCCCAGGCATCGGTGAACACGGTGCGCAGGATCTCCGCGCGATCGATGCCGCGGGTGAAGGCCTGCCGCACTCGCACGTCGTCGAAGGGCGCCACCGTGGTGCGCAGGCTGTAGCCGTGCACGAAGCCCAGATAGCGGGGCACCTCGATGTGGAACCCGGCCTCGGTGAAGGCGTCCAGCACCTGCGGGTTCACGTTGTAGGAGATGTCGGTCTGGTGGGCGCGGGCGGCTGAGGCCCGCAGGGTGTCGTCCGGCAGCACGGAGAAGGTGAGAGCGGAGAGCTGCGCGGGCCCGCTCGTCCCCAGCGCCTCGGGCGCCCAGTCGTAGTCCTCCCGGCGCACCAGGCGCACATGGTCGCTCGCCGCCCACGATTCCAGCACGAACGGCCCTGAACCGATCTGAGCGGCGAGATCGGACTGCTCCTCGAGGGAGGCGGCGATGCTCGAGGGTGCCATCAGCTGGCAGCCGTGGTACCCGAGGGTGGGCAGGAACGAGAGGGTCGGGGCGGTGAAGGTGACTCGCACGGTGTGGTCGTCGAGCGCTTCGGCGCCCTCATAGGTGCCGCCCGGAAACAGGCCCACCCGGGCGATGCCCTCGTCGGGCCGGCCCACGGCCCATGCCTCGAGGTTCGCGAGCACCGCGGCGGCGTCCAGCGGCGTGCCGTCGGAGAAGGTGACTCCATCGCGCAGGTGCAGGACGTACTCGGTCGCGTCCGCGTTCTGCTCCCAGCGGGTGGCGATCCACGGGGAGACCTTGCCCTCGGCGTCGGTGTGCACGAGCTTGTCCGTGAGCTGCTGCCATACGTTCGCCTCGTAGCTGGAGATCGCGCTCTTGGAGGGCACCCAGCCGCCGTCGAGGTTGCTGATGAGGAATGTCAGCTCATCCACGCGCACGGCGGACTCCGCCCCGGCGCGGTCCGCGACGCAGCCGGCCAGGGGGAGCGCCGCGAGGCCCAGGGCTCCGACTCCCAGTGTCTGCAGGACCGCACGGCGCGATGCCCTCATCGCCGGGCCTCGGGATCGGCGAGCGCCTCGACCAGGCGCTCAGCCCCCGCACGCAGCTGCTCGGGCGGCAGATGGCTGATGCCGATCCGCAGCCGCCCCCGGTCATCCTCGGTGTCGTGCCCGAAGAAGTACCGGCCCAGCGCCGCGTCGGTGCCGTAGCGGGTGCGGGCGAGCTGCAGGGCGGCGGCCAGGTCGATACCCGTGTCGAGCACATGCGTCCACAGGAAGATGCCGCCGGTGCGGTGGTCGGTCTCGACCCCGCCCGGCACGCCCGCGTCGAGCAGCGCGGCGACCAGATCGAAGCGTCGGGCGTAGGCAGAGCGGGCCCGGTCGGCGATCCGATCGAAGGCGCCCTCCTCCGCGACATTCCCGGCGGCGCCGACCACCCGCTCGACGAGCGCCTGCACCACGGCCGAGGAGTGCTGGTCCTGGTTCGCGCGCAGGCGGGTCACCGGGGCCAGCAGCCAGTCGGGCAGGACCAGCCAGCCCAGCCGCAGGCCCGGCCCGAGCACCTTGGAGAAGGTGCGCACGTGGACCACGCGGTCCGAGTCCAGCGGGTAGTCCGCAGGGACCGCACCGTCGAAGGCGAGGCCGTGGTAGGCGTTGTCGGAGACGATCACGAACCCGAAGTGCTCGGCGAGCTCGACCAGTCGCTCCCGCTGGGCGAGCGGGGTGACGAAACCGGTGGGGTTGTGGAAGTCCGGCACCGTGTACAGCAGCTTCGGGTGCGCCCCGGCCGCCAGCTGCGCCTCGAGCGTGGCGAGGTCGAAGCCGTCCGGCCCCAGGTGCAGCGGGAGCAGGCGCGGCTCGTGGTGCTGGAGGTCGCGGAAGATCAGCGGATAGGTGGGGTCCTCGACGATGATCTCGTCGCCGCGGTCCAGCAGGGCGTCGAACACGAGGGAGAGGCCATGGAAGGCACCGTTGGTGACCAGCACGCGGGAGGGATCGACCCCTTCGCGGCGAGCGATCCAGGCGCGCAGCCCCTCGCGCCCGGTGGGCTGGGAGTACTGCAGGGCGCCGACGAGGGCCGCGGGATCGGCGGCGAGCTCCTGGGAGGCGGCGCCGATCTGGGCGAGCGGGAGCAGGTCCGCGCTCGGCGCCCCGCCGAGGAGGGGCACCGCGCCCGGGCCGGGAGCACGCCGGGGGCCGAAGCCGCGGGAGTGGTCCTCGCGGGCGGCGAGGTCCGAGAGCAGGATGCTCGGATCGAGGCGGGTCGTCGTGGTCATAGTGCCTTCCCAGGGTTGAGCAGGTTCCGGTGGTCGAAGACGGATTTCAGGCCGCGCTGGAGGGTGCGAGAGGCGGGGGAGAGCTCGAGATCGAGCCAGTCGTGCTTGGCGGTGCCGATGCCGTGCTCGCCGCTGATGGTGCCGCCGAGGGCGACGGCGGTGCGCACGAGCTCGTCGGCCGCAGCGAGGAGCGGCGCGGGCAGCGCCGCCGAGGCGTCCTGCCCGGGCAGGGGGAGGGAGAGCGAGGGATGGAGGTTGCCGTCCCCGGCGTGGGCGACGGCCGAGGTGCGGATCCCGTGGACCCTGCCCAGACGCTCGAGCTCGGCGAACATCTCCGCGAGGTGCGACTTGGGGACGGCGACGTCCTCCCCGAGGCGGGCGTGGCCCGCGCCGGAGCCGCGGCCGGAGCGACGCAGCTCCCACAGGGTCGCGGCCTCGGTCTCGTCGCCGATCACCTGCACCTCGCCACCGGCACCGCGCAGGGCCGTGACGAGGTCACGGGTCTGCTCCTCGATGCCGTAGCCGTCGAGCTCGATCAGCAGCAGGGCTGAGTCTCCGGCGGAGAGGCCGGCGCCGGTGTTCTCGTCGATGTCCTCGAGGGAGCCGTGATCCAGCAGCTCGGTCGCGGCGGGGCGCACCGGGCTGAGGGAGATCGCCCCCACGCCCTCGGTCGCCGCGGAGGTGCTCGGGAAGCGGGCGGTCAGCGTGCGCCGTGCCACCGGGAGGGGGCGGATCTGCACGGTGGCTGCGACGATCACCGCCAGGGTCCCCTCCGAGCCGATCAGCAGCTGGGTGAGGTCCAGACCGGTCACGCCCTTGAGCGAACGATGTCCGGTGCGCAGCAGCGTCCCGTCGGCCAGCACCACCTCGAGCGCCAGCACGGACTCCCGGGTCACGCCGTACTTCGCGCAGCGCAGGCCGCCCGCGTTGGTGGCGATGTTCCCGCCGAGGGTGGACAGCGTGGCGCTGGCCGGATCCGGGGCGTAGAAGAAGCCGTGGGGCGCGAGGGCGCGGGAGAGGTCCGCGGTGATGACCCCGGCCTCGACCACGGCGACCTCGTCGCGCGGATCGATCTCGCGGATCCGGGTGAGGCGCTCGAGGCCCAGCACGATCGCGCCGTCCATGGGGGTGGCGCCGCCGGACAGCCCGGAGCCCGCGCCGCGGGGCACGACCGGCGTGCCGGTCTCCTGGGCCAGGCGCAGGGTGGCCTGCACCTCCTCGACATCGCGGGGGAGTGCGACCAGGAACTGGGTCCCGGGGGCGCTCTTCACGGCGTAGTCGCCGCCGTACCGGGCCGCAGGGGCGGTGAGCACGCTGTCCTCGCCGAGAACACGGCGCAGCCGATCGGCCAGAGCGGTGAGATCACTGGGTGCGGTGAGATCACCGGCTGCGGTGAGATCACCGGAGGGGGTGAGGACACCGGGTGCGGCGGAGGGTGCGGGAGGCGCAGGGGTCACGGATGCTCCTGGGTTGCGGACGAGGCGCGGCGCGAGGCCGTGCCCCATCCTGGAACCCCCAGAGCCATAAGTTCAAGCGATGCCCGCCATAAGTCTGAAGATGACGGCGCGTGTGTGGCGAAGTATGGCGCAGGTCCCGCCCGTAATGGGCCGGTGGTCGTTGTGCCCGGCTCCGGCGGCCGGGTCGGGTCATGGTCGTCACCATGGATCGGGACGTGCTGCTCGGGGATGTCCTCATAGGACGCCGGATCGGAGATCGGCTCGAGATGGGTGAGCACGGTGAGGTCCGGCAGGCAGTCGCGCAGCTCGTCCTCGAGCCCCTCGATGTAGTCGTGGCCGCGCTTGACGGTCCACTCGTCCGGCACCAGCACGTGCACGTTCATGTACTTCTGCTGGCCGGCCTCACGGGTCTGCAGCCCGTGGAACGTGATGGTGCCGTCGGTGCGGCGGCGCAGCACTTCGGTGATGACCTCGTGGTCCTCCTCCGGCAGCGCCTTGTCCAGCAGGCCTGAGACCGCCTCGTTCAGCAGCCCGATGCCGGTGACGATGATGTTCACGCCCACCGCGAAGGCGACCAGCGCATCCAGTCTCTCCCAGCCGGTCAGAGCGACCAGGCCCACCCCGATGAGGATCCCGGCGCTGGTGACCACATCGGTCATCAGGTGCTTCCCGTCGGCCCGCAGGGTGATCGAGTTGTGCTCCTTCCCGGCGCGCATCAGCACCAGCGAGACCCCGCCGTTGATCAGCGAGGCGATCACGACGATCACCAGGCCGATGCCGAGGTTCTCGAGCGGCCGCGGGTTGATGAAGCGTTCGACGGCGGTGACCATGATGACCGCGGCCGCCACGAAGATCATCAGCCCCTCGACGGCGGCCGAGAAGTACTCGGCCTTGGCCCGGCCGTAGAGGAAGCGCTCGGTGGCGGGGCGGGCGGCGACCGTCAGCGCGATGAGGGCGACCACGGCGGCGACCAGGTTCACCGTGGACTCCGCGGCGTCGGAGAGCAGGCCGACGGAGTCGGTCATCGCCCAGGCGCCCGTCTTCAGGGCGATGGTGATGACTGCGGCGACGATCGAGAGCCACGCGAATCTGCGCAGATCCACGCGCTTGCCCGCGGCAGGGGTGGTCGGAGCGGGGGCGGTCATGCGCGGGAATCCTTCGTGGTCGGATCGGGGGCGAGGGTGCCGTCGGGTGCGATGTGCTCGAAGATCTGCTCGACCAGGGAGAGGACGTGCGGATCTTCCACCGTGTAGTAGCTGTGGCGGCCCTCGCGGCGAACGGAGACGATCCCGGCCAGGCGCAGCTTGCTCAGATGCTGACTGGTGGTGGGCAGGCTGAGCCCGACCTTCTCGGCAAGGGTGCCCACATCGAAGTGGCCGCCGCTCATGAGGCGCACCAGATGCAGCCGTGAGGGGCTCGCCAGCAGGGCGAAGGTGTTCGCCGCGGCGGCGAGCTGCGGCGCGGTGGGGGAGGAGCCCGCAGGGGGTCCCGGAATCGTCATGGGTCCAGGATCCCAGCGGTTCCATAGTTGCGCAATAAGCGAAGTGAGGTTGTGGGGCATGCCGCAGTCGGGCGCTGGCGGGTGCAGGGAGCAAGACGACAGAGAGCAGGACGGCGGGGAGCGGACGATGCCCGAAGGTCGTCCTCTCCCCGCCGTCCTCTCCCCGCCGTGCAGGTGCGGGTCAGTCCACGCTGCGAGCGGGCTCCGCCTGGATCGGCAGGCCAGCATCGCGGTAGGCCCGGAAGCCGCCGATCAGATCCGTGGCACGGTGGAAGCCGAGGTCACGCAGGTCGCGGGCCGCGAGCGAGGAGTAGTACCCCTCGTTGCAGACCACGACGACCAGATCATCATGCTCCGGCCCGTCCGCCATCCGGTGCGCACTGCTCGGATCAAGCCGCCATTCGAGCACCAGGCGCTCGATGACGGTGGCTCCGGGCAGATGCCCCTCGGACTCCCGGGTCGCGGCCGAGCGGATGTCGATCACGTGCGCCCCCTGCGCCTGAGCGGTGAGGAGGTCCTCCGGCGTGAGCCGATGGACGCCCTGCCGGGCAGCCTCGAGCACCTCGTCGATGCTGTGCGGCGCAGGCGCTCCGGCGCGGCGTCGACCGCCGGCCGGGGCGGTGCTGCTCACCGCTTGCGACCGGAGGAGAAGGAGGCGAGACCGCCGCCGACGGAGTTGCCGGTGCCGCCGCCGTCGGAGCTCGTGGAGTAGCGGGACGGAGCGCCCTGGCCCTGACGGCGCGCGCCGGAGGCGCTGCCGCCCTGCCCGCCCTGGCCGCCACGGCGACCGCCGCCCTGACCGCCGCCGCCCTGACCGCCACGGCCCTGACCGCCGGCGCCCTGGCCGCGTCGGCCCTGACCCCCGCGACCCTGACCCTCGGTGCGGGTCTCCTCGCCCTGACCGCCACGGCGGGCGCCGCCGCCCTGTCCGCCGCCCTGACCGCCACGGCCCTGGCCGCCACCCTGGCCCCCGCGACCCTGACCGCCGGAGCGTCCGCGACGCTCCCCGTTCATGCGGGCCTGGTCGAGCTCGGGCTCGGGCTGGCGGGGCTCATGGGTGGCCACTCGCTCGCCCGGGGCGAGCGAGGACAGCACCGGGCTGGTGGGCTGCACCTGGGAGTGGTACGTGGGGGTGATCCCGGCCTTGCGCATCAGGTCGCTGACATCGCGCTTCTGATCCGGGGTCTGCACGGTGATCACGGTGCCCGATTCGCCGGCGCGGGCGGTGCGACCCGAGCGGTGCAGGTACGCCTTGTGCTCGACGGGCGGATCGGCGTGGACCACGAGGGCCACATCGTCGACGTGGATGCCGCGGGCGGCGATGTCGGTGCAGACCATCGTCGTCGCGGTGCCGTCGCCGAATGCCTCGAGGTTCCGGGTGCGGGCGTTCTGCGAGAGGTTGCCGTGCAGGTCCACCGCATCGACGCCGCGCGCGCTGAGCTTGCGGGCGAGGTTCTTCGCGCCGTACTTGGTGCGGGTGAACATGATGGTGCGCCCGGGTGCGGCGGCAAGATCACGCAGCACATCGAAGCGGGTGGTGGCGGCGACCTCGAGCACGTGGTGCTCCATGGTGCCCACCGGGCTGGTCGCCGGATCCGCGGAGTGGGTGACCGGCTCGTGGAGGAACTCCTTGACCAGCTTGTTCACCCCGGAATCGAGGGTTGCGGAGAACAGCATCCGCTGGCCCTTCGACGGCGTCTTGGCGAGGATCTTGCGGACCATGGGCAGGAAGCCCATGTCAGCCATGTGGTCAGCCTCGTCGATGACGGTGATCTCGACGGCACCGAGGTCCACGTGACCCTGGTTCATGAGGTCGAGCAGACGGCCGGGGCAGGCGACGAGCACGTCGACGCCGCTTGCGAGGGCCTTCACCTGGGGGTTCTGGCCCACGCCGCCGAAGACGACGGTGCTGCGCAGATCGGCGGCCAGCTCGAGCGGCTTCAGCGACTCGGCGAGCTGCGAGGCGAGCTCACGCGTCGGCGCGAGGATCAGGGAGCGGGGGCGGCGCGCGACGCGACGGCGGGGCTCCGCGATCAGGCGGGCCACCAGCGGCAGCAGGAAGGCGTAGGTCTTGCCCGAGCCGGTACGGCCCCGGCCCAGCACGTCCCGGCCGGCCAGCGAGTCGGGCAGCGTCGAGGCCTGGATCGGGGTGGGCTGGGTGATGCCTCGCGGCGCGAGCGCCTTGATGAGGGCGGCGGGCACGCCGAGGCGTGCGAAATCAGGGGTGGTCACGAAAGGTGATCCGTTCTGCTCAGTGCATCCCACCCGGGGCATCGTCGCACGGCACTGCCCAGGGGCAGTGATCCTCGGCCGACGCTGTCTCCGCAGCGGAGCCAGCCGATCGCGTGGATCGGGGCTGCCTGTGCGGGACCTGTGCCGCGGCGGGAGGACGGCACTGCCAACCACACTACGTCCAGGCCAGCTCGGTGGCGATGAAGCGGGCCCGTGGTGTGAGATACCACCGGGTCGCCGACGATGCGGTGGGATGTGCCGGGTGCCCGCGTTCTCACGTGGGACACAAGGGCACCCTCCGGTAGCCTCCTGCGCAAGCATTCATCCCGTTTCCAGGAGGGCCGATGACACGTCGCGTCAGCATCAAGGACGTCGCCCTGCACGCCGGAGTCTCCTGGAAGACCGTCTCCAATGTGGTCAATGATCGCCCCGTGGTGCGGGACGAGACCCGCGCCCGCGTGCGGCTGGCGATCGAGGAGCTCGGCTACGTGCCCAATCATGCGGGCAGGGAACTGCGCGGCGGGCCCACCCGGACCATCGCGCTGGTGGTGCCGGAGCTGCAGAACCCCTATTTCGCACGCCTCGCCGAGCGCATGCAGGTCGCGGCTCGCGACCGGGGGTACACCGTCAGCGTCGAGGTGTCCCTGGGCAGCGCCCCGACGGAACGGGCCCTGGTGCGCGGCCACACGCCCCGGCCCGTGGATGCGGTGATCATCTCCCCCTCCGCGCTGGTGCCGGCCGATCTGCTCCCCTCCGGCGGGCCCCGGGTGGTGCTGCTGGGCGAGATGCTGCCCGCAGCACCGGAGGTCTCCCATGTGGCGATCGACAATGCCGCCTCAGCCGCCGACGTGGTGCGCCACCTGGTCGATCAGGGGAGGCGGCGACTGCTGTTCCTGGGCGGCGACGGCGCCGTCCGCTCCACGGCCACCGACCGCCTCACCGGATTCCGGGCCGCACTGCGATTCGCCGGGGTGCCGATCGTGCCCGAGCTGATCCGCACCGTGACGAAGTGGAGCCGCGAGGCCGGGTGGCGAGAGCTGGAGGCCGTGCTCGCGGCCGGGCTCGAGGTGGACGCGGTGGTGGCCGGCAACGATCTGCTGGCCCTGGGCGCTCTGCGCGCGCTCGCCCAGCGCGGCGTCGCCGTGCCCGAGCAGGTCGCGGTGGTGGGGTGGGATGACATTCCGGAGGCCACCTGGGCATCCCCCTCGCTGACCACGGTGGCCCCGGACCTCGAGGCCCTGATCTCCGCCGCCCTGGATGCCGCACTGGCCGAGGCTGGAGGAGCGGCGTCAGGCGGCGCGGAACTGGTGGTCGGGCACCGACTCATCGAGCGCGGATCCACCGGCGTCCGAGAGCAGGATTGATTGCGAGGGCATCCCACGGGAAGGCTGAATTCCCACGTTGCAATCCCAGGCGAGATGCGCTTGACTGGACGCGCCCGATCAGTGCCGATCTCGTGCCGAGGAGCCGCCCTATGACCGCTCAGACCCCCACCCTGCCCGCGCAGCTCGCCGCCCTGTTCGCCCGGGCCGATGAGCTCGCTGCCATCCTGGACGCCCCGCCGTCGGCCGCTGGAGTCCCCCGGCCCGAGCATCCGCGGCCCCAGTTGCAGCGCCCCGCCTGGCTGAGCCTCAACGGGACCTGGCAGTTCGAGATCGACCAGGGCGACTCCGGTCGGGAGCGTGGGCTGCTGGAGCGCGAGCTCGCGCAGACGATCACCGTGCCCTTCGCGCCGGAGACCGAGGCCTCCGGGATCGGGAACCGCGATTTTCTGAACGCCGTCTGGTATCGGCGCACCGTCACCATTCCCGCAGACTGGGACGGCTTGCGCCCGATCCTGCGCTTCGAGGCCGTCGACCACGACACCACGGTCTGGGCCGACGGTGTCGAGGTGGCCCGCCACCGAGGCGGCTTCACCCCCTTCGCGGCGGACCTCTCGAGCGTGCCCGGCGTCGGCCCCGGCTCCGAGGTGGAGATCGTGGTCCGTGCCCGCGACCCGCATGACGTCCCCCAGGCCCGCGGCAAGCAGTCCACCTGGTTCCACGCCACCCACGCCAGCTACCACCGCACCACCGGCATCTGGCAGAGCGTCTGGCTCGAGGGCGTCCCCCTCGACGAGATCCGCTCCCTGCGGATCGTCCCCTCGCTCGGCGGCCGTGCCTTCTCCCTCGCCGCGCCGCTTGCGCGCACCACCGGCGGCACGCGCCTTGAGGTCGTCGCCTCCGTGCCCGGCGGCGAGGAGGTCGCACGCGCCGAGGTGCGGGCTGATCTCGATCTCGCCCCGCACCTCCAGCTGGTGATCCCCGAGGATAAGGTGCGGATCTGGGGACCCGGTGCCCCGGAGCTGTACTCCCTCACCGCGCGCCTCCTGGACGCGGACGGCGCGGTGCTCGATGAGGTCCGTTCCTATGCGGGCCTGCGCGCGACCACCCTGCGCGACCACGAGTTCCGGATCAACGGTGAGAAGGTCTTCCAGCGCCTCGTGCTCGACCAGGGCTACTGGGAGGAGACGTTCATGACCTCCCCGGCCGACGAGGCGATGACCACCGACATCCGCCTCGCCCTCGAGGCCGGGTTCAACGGCGCCCGCCTGCACCAGAAGGTCTTCGAGCAGCGGATGCTGTTCTGGGCGGATCTGCACGGCTACCTGGTCTGGGGCGAGTTCGGGGACTGGGGCATCTCCGGCCACGGCCCGATGGGCGACAACCAGCAGCCCACTGCGACGTTCATCGGCCAGTGGATCGAGGCCGTCGAGCGGGATCTCAGCCATCCCAGCATCATCGGCTGGTGCCCGCTGAACGAGACCCATCAGGTGAGGCATGACCAGCTCACCCAGCTCGATGACGTCACCCAGGCGATGTACGACGCGACCAAGCTCGCCGACCCGTCCCGCCCGGTCCTGGACGCCTCCGGCTACTCCCACCGGGTGCGCGGCGCCGACATCTATGACTCCCACTCCTACGAACAGGATGTGGAGCGCTTCCGCGTCGAGCAGTCCGGGCTGGCGGACGGCACCCCCTGGGCGAACCGTCGCGAGCTCGCCCCGGATGAGATGCCCTTCGCCGACGGGACCTTCTCCCTGCCCTTCGCCGGCCAGCCCTATTTCGTCTCCGAGTACGGCGGCATCTGGTGGAACGAGCAGGAGGCCCGGGAGGCACAGGAAGCCGAACGCGCTGGCAACAACGCCGCCGAGTCCTGGGGCTACGGCGAGCGGGTGCGCAGCGAGGAAGAGCTCTATACGCGGTTCGAGGGACTCACCCGGGTGCTGCTCGAGGACCCGCTCATGTTCGGCTACTGCTACACGCAGATGACGGACGTCTTCCAGGAGAAGAACGGCGTGGTCGACTTCGACCGCGGCCGCAAGCTCGACCTCGCCCGACTGCGTGCGGTGCAGGAGAAGCCGGCTGCGTACGAGCAGGACTGAGCATCGCGGTGCCGGGGCGTCGTGCCGACGTCCCGGCGAGGGCTCAGCCCTGGCCCACCAGGGTGACGACCATGACCGGCGAGGCCTGCGCGAGCCAGACCCGGGCCCGCCACCCGTCGACGGCGATCTCGCCCGCCGCCGCAGGGCACTCCACGTAGTCCTCCTCGCCGAGCTCCTGAGCCAGCTCGTCGACGACGTCCGGCACGCTCACGGACCCGTCCGGGCATAGCGCACGGAAATTGTTCATGACCTGGTCAGTCGTGCTCAGGCGGGCATCGACCCAGTACGTCGAGGGGCCGGGGGCCCCGGAGCCCAGGGTCCCCGAGTACCAGAGGAACTCGGCGTCCTCGGGCAGATCTCTGGTTCTTTTCTGCACTGGTGCAGGATCGGTCTGCGCGGACTTGTCGATGTTCTTCGCCGGCACGGGGACCTCCTCGGGATCGAGCAGTGAACAGGATGTGAGGGCGAGCGATGCGATCACGCCCGCGATGACGCGGCGGGGGAATCGGGGATCATTCATGGCGCACTGATCGTGGCACTGTCCGGAGCTTCGCCTTCCAGCTGGCGAGACTCATGTGGTCGCCGATACCCATGTGATCGCGTCCTCCCCCTTCATTGCTCCCCAGTCATTGCTCCCCAGAGCTCACCATGATTGCTGATCCCAATGATCGATGCCGCATGGAGAAATACTCACCAGGTCTCCGAGCTCGGGTACTTACTTGTAGACATTTACGCTTGTGGACACTTACGACACCCTCCGCAAGGAAATCGTCTCCGCTCCTCCCTCGACGACGCCGCCGAGATCGTGCAGCCGGTACTCACAGAGCACGGATCCGGGGAGCTGCGGGATGTCGCGCAGGAGGGCGTCGAACGGCATCTCATCGCCTGCCTGCGGTGCCCGCGGCACCCGACTACGCTGTTCCGGTGACCTCCACCGACACCGTGATGACCCGCAGCCCGCTCACCCTTGACGACGTCCCCGCGCTCACCGCGCTGATGAATCGCATCGACGTGGCGGATGAGCTCGGTGAACCTGCCGAGGAGCCCAGCATCCGGGAATGGCTCACGATGCCCGGGCTCGATCTGAGCGAGGACACCCTCGCGCTCCGCGATGGGGATGAGCTGATCGGCTTCGCCGCCGTCGACGTCCACACCTCGCTGGACCGCGACGGCCGCGTGCGCTGCCAGCTGATGGGTGGGGTCGATCCCGCCCACCGTCGCCAGGGCCTGGGTGCGGAGCTGTTCGAATGGGCCGAGAGCCGCGCCGCGCAGCTCGCCGCCGAGCGTCACTCCGCGGAGGCCGACGCGATCTTCCGTGTCTCCGGAGGCCGTGACCCGGACCTGTACGCGCGGGAGGACGCCCCGCTCACCGGCGGCGCCGACGTGCGCCCGCTGATCGAACGGCGCGGCTACCGCCGAGCCCGCAGCTGGCTCGTCATGGTCCGCGACCTCCCCGGGGCGGCGCTTCCCTCCTTCGAGCGGGAGCAGGTGCAGGTGATCGCGCCCGAGCACGATCACGCCGAGGCCACCCGGCTCGCCCATATCGATGCCTTCGACGACCATTGGGGCTCGGCTCCGGTCCCGCCGGAGCGCTGGAACATCTGGTGGTCCTCCCACACCGCTCGTCGCGAGCTCTCCAGCATCGCGCTCGACGCGGAGGGCACCGTGCTCGCCTACGTCATCACCTCGGAGGACAAGCCCGGCGTGCTGCACATCGCGCTGGTGGGCACCCGCCCCGGGGCACGTGGCAGGGGCCTTGCGCGGGCGGTCATCGCCCGCACCCTCACCGCGGCGGCCGACGCCGGATATGCCAAGGCAGAGCTCGAGGTCGACGCCGAGTCCCTCACCGGTGCGACCCGCCTCTACGACGCCCTCGGCTTCGCCCGCGACGCTGTCTACGGCACGTTCGAGAAGCCTGTCGGCCGACTGGTCTGAGGAGCACCCGATGAGAGCAGTCCGCTTCGAGACCTACCGAGGAACGCCCGAGCTGGTCGAGGTACCGAGCCCCGTCTGCCCGCCCCGCGGCGCAGTCGTCACCGTGCACGCCACCGGCGTGTGCCGCAGCGACTGGCACGCCTGGCAGGGACACGACGATTCCGTGCAGCTGCCGCACATCCCCGGCCATGAGTTCGCCGGCGTCGTCGCCGAAGTCGGGGAGGAGGTGACCCGCTTCGCGCCCGGTGACCGCGTCACCGCCCCCTTCATCCTCGCCTGCGGGCAGTGCGAGCAGTGCCTCGCGGGCGCCCCGCAGGTGTGTCCCCAGCAGCGCCAGCCCGGTTTCGACTTGCCGGGATCCTGGGCCGAGCAGGTGGTCGTGATCGAGGCCGACCACAACCTCGTCGCCCTTCCCGACGGGATCGACATGACCCTCGCCGCCGGGCTCGGCTGCCGGGTGGGCACCGCCCACCACGCTGTGCGTGCACAGGCCGACGTGCAGCCGGGGGAGCAGGTCGTCGTGTTCGGCTGCGGCGGGCTGGGCCTGGCCTGCGTGATGGTCGCGCTCGCCGCGGGCGCCGAGGTGGTCGCGGTCGACGTCTCGCCCCGCGCCCTTGCCGCTGCCGAGGCTCTCGGCGCCGCTGCGCTGACCTCGTCGCCGGACATCGCCGCCCGGGTGCGGGAGGTGACCGGTGGCGGCGCTCACGTCAGCCTCGATGCGCTCGGCTCCGCCGCGACCGCCCGCGCGGGGATCGAGTCACTGCGACCCCGCGGCCGGCACGTGCAGGTGGGGCTGCTGCTGGGGGAGGACGCCGACCCCGCCCTGCCGATCGGCCGCGTGATCGCCCAGGAGCTGCAGATCCTCGGCAGTCACGGCCTCGCCGTCGCCGAATACGGCGAGCTGCTCGCTGATGTTGCGAGCGGTCGACTGGATCTGGCAGGGACCGTCGGCCGTGTGATCGACGCCGCCGAGCTGCCGGCGGCGATGGTCGCGATGGACCAGCCGCCCACCACCCCGGGGATGACCGTCGCTCGCTGGCGCTGAGATGCCTGGGTGGGATGGATGCCCGGGCGGGAAGTGCGTCGCCCAGGCACTGCAGACCACGGCCGGGGTGAGGAACGCCGCGACCGGCCCCGCCGTGCCCGGCCGAACTCGCCTGCTGTGGAAGCATTGAGCGCATGACCATCACTGCAGCAGCCGACGGCTCCGCCCTCGGCAATCCCGGCCCGGCCGGCTGGGCCTGGTACATCGACGAGGACACCTGGCGTGCGGGCGGGTGGCCCCACGGCACCAACAACATGGGCGAGCTGAAGGCTGTGCTCGATCTGCTCGAGGCCACCGCCGTCGACGCCGACCAGCACCTGCACATCCTGTGCGACAGCCAGTACGTCATCAACTCGGTCACGAAGTGGATGCCGGGCTGGAAGCGCAAGGGCTGGCGCAAGAAGGACGGCAAGCCGGTGCTGAACGTCGAGCTGTTGAAGGACATCGACCGTGCCCTCGCCGGGCGCAGCGTCGAATTCGAATGGGTCAAGGGCCATTCCGGCCATGCCATGAACGAGGCTGCGGACAAGCGCGCCAACGCCGCCGCGACGGCTTTCCAGAGGAAGCAGGACCCGCAGGTGGGCCCCGGCTATCCCGGCGCGGATGCTGCGCCGTCAGCTCCAGCCGCCGCAAAGGTCTCTCCGGAGGCCGCCGCGGGCGCGCCCAGTGCCGCCGCCCCGGCTGATGACCTCTTCAGCCTCTTCGACGAACCCGCCGCCCAGCCGACCCCGGCGAGCTGCTCGACCGCATCCGAGGAGACGGTGCTGGTGGCCGACGCGCCCGGCGCGACCGACTTCGAGCAGATCACCGCACGCGAGCTCGCACTGCTCAGCGCGACGTTGCGCGCGGATCCGCCGAGCGCCGCCGAGCTGCTGCACCCGGACTTCAGCGAGGTCGGTGCGAGCGGGCGCCGCTACGACCGCGACGAGATTCTCGCCCACCTCGCACCCTTGGAGGCCATCGAGGCGGAAGAGTTCATCGCCGACGAGATCGCCCCCGGCGTGGTGCTCCTGCAGTACTCGACCCATGGGCAGGGCGACACCGTGCACCGCAGTTCGCTGTGGGTGCGCGAGAACGGTCGCTGGCTGCTGCGCCACCATCAGGGCACCCGCGCCAGCGCAGGTCGCTGAGTCGCACCTGCTCGTCACTGGAGCGCGAGGCTGGGACTCAGCGGCCTACGAGGTGGTCGGCGTCTCCGGCGGTTCCGACTCGTCGTCGGCATCGCCGCAATCGGGGTTGTCCGCTGAATTGTGGTCCTCGGAGTCGTCGTGCTTGGGCTCGTCGCCGCTGTGTTTCTCGGGCGGGGGACCGGGCCACGGCGTGAATTCAGATGGCGTGAGCTGTGACGGTGTGAACGAGGTGCCCATGGCCCCGTGCGGGCTGCTCCAGATCCAGGCTCGCGGCGGTGATGACGGGTCGGCGAGAGCTGTCCCGGAGTCGTCTGCCTCGGATCCTGTCTCGGTCTCGATCCCAGTCTCTGCCTCGGCCCCTGTCCCGGTCGCTGCACCCGTCTCGGTCGCAGGCCCATTCGCGTTGCCAGCCGCGGTCATGTCGGCGGCAGCGTGGGAACTGCTCAGCGGGCTGAGCACCCACAGGCCGAGCTCCTTGAGCAGATTGCAGCGCACGCACAGCCCCTGGCCGTTCGCATAGCTGGTGGGGCCGCCCTTGTGATGCGGGACGACGTGGTCGATGTGGCGGATCTTCGCATTGCACCAGGGGGTGCGGCAGGTCGTGTCGCGCCAGCGGATCATCCGGGCGAGACCGGCGGGGAATACCCGCGCCCGGGACTCCATCGCGATCAGATCGCCGGTGCGCGGACTTCGGTACAGCCGACGGTAGAAGGCCGAGACCACGTCATCGGGATGCTCGTCCTCATCGGCTCGAAGGTGACCTGGTGGCTGACCAAGCAGGGTGTCTCGGATGATGTGGGCGGGGATGGTGCCGTAGCCCTCGAGTTCAGCGGTCTCGGAGCCATCGTCCTGACCCAGCAGTGCGGTGTCGGAGATGACGATGCCGACGTCCAGGCCGGGACGGGTGCGGGGCATCCTCGGAGCCGCCTGCTCGGCGGCGTCAACCTCGGGGGCTGCGCCTGCCGCATGGGCTTCCTGGGCTTCTTGGGATTCCCGAGCCTCTTCAGGCTTTTCGGAAGCGCCGGGCTCGTGGACCGGATCGACAGGCTCTGCGCCCGGGTCGCTTGGGGTGATGTGCTGGTCGTCGGGTGTGACGTGCTGATCTCTGGGCTCGACGTGTTGATCGCCGGGCTCCTCGGCCTGCCCACCACGCAGCACGTCGTCGACCAGCAGATCCGCTTCCAGCGCGGGGACGGAGGCCTTGGCCCCTGCGACGCGCAGTGACTCGGCGCGGGTATTCAGGGAGTTCATCAGTCCGGCGGCGTCGACCCCTCGCAGTACGGCGGTCACCCTGGCCATCCCGTCAGCCAGGGGAGTCATCCGCACGTGCCGGGCGCGAGCGGCACGCTCCGCACGCTGGCGGGATGTCTCGGGCTCGAGTTGCTGAACCAGCTTCTGAGTGTCGCTTCGCAAGCGCTTGTATCCCTTGCCCTGCAGGAACTCGGGGTGCTCGCGGAGGTGGTCATCCACCCTGTGGCAGGTGTCCGCGTTGGCACCGTCAAGCGCACCAGAGACTGCGGAGGCCTGTTGATCAGTCATGGCACCGGCCCACAGACGCTCGATCGCACTGGGCATGTTCTGCGTCAGTCGGCGGGCCTTCGCCAGGGAGAACGAGGAGGTGGACGGCGAGATCCGGCGGGCGAGCGCGATCTCCTGCCCGGCGCCGCGGCCCTGCTTTGAGGACGGCACGCCCCGCGCGAGGTCATCGCGCCGGATCCGGTCCTCGGCGGCGACCTGCCAGGACGCATCGATCGCGGCGAGGGAGGCGCGCAGCTGATCGACGCCAGCGAGGACGGCGAGCGCTTCTTCGGCGCTCTCGGGGGCGGTATCCGGGAGCGAGTCGCGCACTGAGCGGGTGCGGGTGAACGCCATCAGGGTCGCGGCCAGGACCTGGGCGACGAGCGCGCGGGCCTCAGGACTGGTCTCGATTGCGCTGAACCGGCCCAGCACCTCCTCGAGGACATCTCCCGACGGCGGCGCCACGTCCCGGCGAGGGGTGTCCTCGCCGGGGTGGTCCCCGCGGCCCATCGGTGTCGATTCCATGCTTCCATCGTATGTAGATTCGAAAATGTCCGCTACCCCTGCAGGGAATCTGTGGATAGCCTCCAAGGTTGTGGACGGAATTGTGGATGAAATTGTGGATGGATGACCACTGTGGAGGAAAGGTTGGGGTGGGGGACGCGGTGAGGGGACGCTCGACCCTCAATTGTCATGGGAGCAGATGCGGCGTCTGTGCAGGTTGGAGCGTTACGCAGGGAGAGGTTCGGAATCTTGGGCGGCAGTGGCGTGCTGCTGACGAGAAAGCTGGACGGGCAGGAGGGTGTGCAGCTGAGGCATTCACGGGAATGTCTTCACGTAAAGCATCGATCGTGGCGTTCTGATTGGATCGAGAATGTCAAGACCTCCCGGAAAATGTGGATAAAGGCAGTTTGGTGCCGCCGGTGGCACCTCCGTGAGGGCGCAGTGCTGTCCGCGCGGGCGCGGTGCCGGGAGTCCTGGTCGGAGTTGCGGTGGCATGCCGCCCGCTTGGCATGCCGCTTGCTCGGAAGGGTTGACGTCCCCGTCCTCCAGCTGTCTATGCTGTGTATAGACAGTAGGTTCACTTTCAGTGGGGAGGGAGCGCGATGCACATCCCGATCGACCCCTCCGCCTCCGTGCCGATCTACGAGCAGATCCGGGAGGGCATCGCCACCGCGATCCTCACCGGCGCTCTCACCTCGGGGGACGCCCTCCCGTCGATCCGCGCGCTCGCCCGCGACCTGCGGGTCAGCGTCATCACCACCACGCGCGCCTACAACGAGCTGGTGGCGGACGGCCTGGTCGACGCGGTGCGCGGAAAGGGCGTGTTCGTGCGCGCCCAGGACAGCGATCAGCTGCGCCGCCGCGCACTGGAGCAGATCGACGAGGGCTTCGACCTGGCGCTCCGCGCTGCCCGCACCGCAGGGATCGAGGACCGGGAGCTGGCCGCCCGCCTCGCTCACCGTCTGGAGGAGTTTCAATGACTCAGCGTCCGAGCAATGCCGTCACGATCCGTGACCTGGAGGTGCGAATCCACTCAGGCGACCGCCCGTACACCGAAGACCTTCCGATCCTGCGCGGCCTGAACCTCGCAGTCCCGACGGGTCAGGTCACAGCTCTGGTCGGCGCCAACGGGGCGGGCAAGACCACCACCCTGCGCACGGTGACCGGCGCACTGGCGTTCACCACGGGAACCATCGAGGTGCTCGGAACAGCCCTCGGCCCCGCCCGGGTGCATCCCCCGCAGGGGGCGGCGAGCATGCCCGACATCTCGGCCCATCCGCGGCGCTGGACCCCGCAGCACGTGGCCAGACTGCGCCGCCGGGTGGTCCCCGGCTTCGACAGCTCCCACTTCGAGGAGCTCCTGACCACCTTCGGGGTCCCGCACCAGCGGGAGCTTCGCCGCCTCTCCCGTGGCCAGGCAACCCAGCTGGGGCTCGCCGCGGCCCTGGCTCAGGATCCGCAGCTGCTGATCCTGGACGAGCCCTTCGCCCATCTCGATCCGCTCGCACGGATGGAGCTGATCGAGGTGCTGCGCGACTTCATGGCCGAGAAGGAGCGCACGCTCCTGCTGGCCACCCACGACCTCGACGGCATGGAGCGCTTCGTCGACCAGCTCGTCGTCATCGCGCAGGGGCGCGATGTCCTCAGCGGGGAGGTGGAATCCCTGCGGGAGGAGTTCCTGCTGTGCGAGCTGGACCGCACCGACGCGGAGGCGGGGCCCGGTCAGCCGTTCATCGGGCCGACGACGACCGGTACCCGCACCCGGGCCCTGGTCGCCGTCGATGACGCCGTGGGGTTACCGACCAGCGCGTCCCTGCGCCGGCCCGACGTGAGCGAGATCGTCACGCATGTGCTCCGCGCTGCGCGGACCGATGCCCCCACCCTGAGGAGGACTCACCGATGAGCACCACCACCGCTGCACGCACTCCCCGCGGACTGCCCACCGATAAACGGCCGACGGGCCTCATCCTTCACACCGAGCTGCGGCTGAATGCCGGCCGCGTGGCCCTCACACTCCTCCTCTGCGCGCTCGCGCTGCTCTGCGCGGTGCTCGCCACCGACCAGTACGCCGGCCTGCTGACCCTCTGGGCGGCTCTGGGCTGGTACCGCTACGGCCGGGCCGACACCATCGAGCGCGACGAGCTGAGAGCCAGCCTCGGGCTCAGCCGTGCGGACCGGGTGCGCGGTCGACTGGCGCTGATCGGCGTGGAGCATGCCGCGGTGGTCGTGACTGTGGCCGTTGGTGCGGTGATCTCGGTGCTCCTGGGCCGTGAGACGGCAGGGGGAGCCGCGCCTTTCTCCTTCACCGGTGACCCTGGCGCACCGCAGCTCCCGATCATCCTGGTCGGGGCGCTGCTCTCCCTGGCCGCCCTGGTGGCGACCGGGATCGTCGTCGGCGGCGAGTGCACGATGCGACGGCCCGGGCGGAGCATGGCCGTGCTCAGCATCCTGATCTACTTCCTCGCCGGAGTGGTGCTGGCGATCCCGATTGCGCTGGTGGAGATCGTGCTGCGGTTCGATCTCTGGTCCGGCCCTGGCGGGATGGTGATCGTCGGAGTGGTGCTGGCGGTGCTGCTCGCCGTGCTCCTGCTCCGCTTGCGGAGCTCAGCGCGCCGCTGGATCCGTGGCCTCGACTCCGGTCGACCGGGAACGGTGAGATGACCGTGCCCCTCGGCATGCCTCTCGACCTGCCCGCTGCGGGCCCCGCAGTCGCCGCGATCACGGTCCGTGCTCTCGATGTCCACCTGCCCGATGCGCAGCGATGGACCCGGCCGCTGCGTCACGTGCTGCGCGGTGTCACCTTCGGGGTGCCGAGCGGCCAGGTCACCGCGCTGGTCGGCACCAACGGCGCCGGCAAGACCACCCTGCTGCGCACAGTGTCCGGAGCGCTGGCGCCCAGCTCCGGCACGATCGAAGTGCTGGGAGCACCCCTCGGGGGCGCAGAGGACGCCCTGCCCGCCGGGGTCGGCGTCGTCCCCGACGCCCCTTTCCAGCCGGATCATTGGACGGCCGACGATCTGGTGCTCGCCCAGCGCCGCGTCGAGCCCTCCTACGACGCCCGCCTCACCGGCGACCTGCTGCGTCGCGCGGGAATCGATCCTGGTGCCCAGCTGCGCCGGCTCTCGGCCGGACAGCGGACCCGGCTGCTGCTCGCCGTCGCACTCGGCATCCGCCCCGATCTGCTCCTGCTCGACGAGCCCTTCGCGCGGCTCGACCCGCTGGCCCGCACCGACGTGCTCGACGAACTGCGGGAGCACCAGGCCGGGGGAGAGGACCGCACGATCCTGCTGTCCACCCATGACCTCGGCGAGATCGAACGGTTCGTGGACCACCTGGTGCTGCTGCATGAGGGTCGTGTCGTGCTCGAGGGCTCCGTGATCGATCTGATCGAGGAGCATCTGGTCGCCACGACCACCAGCGCCACAGCCAGCGCCACCGCCGCGACCTCGCCTCACCATCTGGGTGAGCACGCCGCGGTGCTGCGAGGTCCGCGCCGCAGCGGGGACCAGCTCGAAGCGCTGGTGCGCGCAGAGGACGCAGTGGGGCTGGAAGGGCTCACGGATCTGCGCCGCCCCACGCTCCAGGACGTCCTCACCTTCACCCTCCGGGAGGTCTCACGATGACCGGCACCGCTGACTCGCGCACTGCCGCGCGATCCGCGCCGCGCCCCTTGACCTCGCTGGGACGGGCGCTCGGGCTGGAGTGGCAGCACCACCGCGGGCGGATCCTGCTCTACGCGCTGCTCGCGGCGGTGATCGTGCTGGTCGCCATCCTCGCCGAACTCCGCCTCGGCGTGGTCGCGATCCTGCTCGCCGCGCGCCTGCCCGCGGATCTCGCCGACGCCTCCGAGGACGGCAGATACCAGCGCAGTGCGCTGGGGATCTCCCGCGCCGACGCCGTGCGCGCTCGCACCCTCATGATCTGCGGCGGGCAGCTGGTGCTCGCCCTCGGCGCCGTCGGCGCCATCTGCCTGACCCAGTGGCTCCCCGATGCGAGGCACTGGAGCAGCTTCGACATCCGGAGCACCGAACTCGGACCGCTGCCGATGACCTGGTGGGACCACCTCGTGGACATCGGGCTGTGGTCCGGGGCGATCCTGTGGACGCATGCACTCGTCGGCGGCCGCGCCATCCAACTCGGGGAGCGGCCCTCCAGGATCGGCGCACTTGCCCAGTTCATCGGAATCAGTCTGCTCGCCTGGCTCATGGTCGCCGGGAGCACGCTGCTGGCCAGCGTCGTCCTGATGAACCTGGAATCGGACGCGGCAGCCGCCCTCGGCGCGGCCGGCACCACCCGGTTCGTGGTCGCTGCCAGGGTCGGGCAGAGCCTCACTCTCGTGCTCACCTTCGGCGGCGGGGTCCTCGCTCTCCTGCTCGCGCAGCGTCGCTGGGTGCGCCGAGCCTGACTGGCGCTGCCGGGATCGGCCAGCACCCTGTGGGACCATGGCGCGCATGAGCACCAGCCCCGTCGGCAGCGCCGCACGCTCCCGGTCGCGGCGAGCGCGGTGATGACCTCCGTCCCCCTTGCACGCCGCGCCGGCGGGCCCGATCTCGCCCGCGGCCTCGCGCTGCTCGGCATCGCGCTGGCCAACACGGTGGGGTGGCTGCACGGCTCGCAGTGGACGGTGCTGCTGAAACAGCTCGACGCCACCGCGCTGGATCGTGCTGCGGACGTGCTCGTCGCACTGTTCGCCGACAACCGCGGATTCCCGCTGTTCGCGATGCTCTTCGGCTACGGCATCGGGATCCTCCACCGCCGCTCCCAGGAGCGCGGCGAGAGTGCGGGGCGCTTCGTGCTGCGCATGCTCCGTCGCCATCTGGTGCTGCTCCTGATCGGCCTCGCCCATGCGGTCCTGCTGTTCAGCGGTGACATCCTGGTCGGCTACGCGATCATCGGCATGTTCTGCACATTGCTGATCACCCGTCACCGCATGGTGATGCCGCTGGTCGCCGTGATCGCCCTGCCGGCGCTCGGCGTGTGGGGCTGGACCGATGGGACCATCGGGCTGAGCGGCGGCAGCGGATACGCCGCGGCCTCCGCCCCCGATTACCTCACCGGCCTCGCGCTGCGGGCCGAGGCGGCGCTGCGCAGCACCGCGCTCACCCCGCTCCTGGACCTCGGGCTGCTCACCCCGATGGCGCTCGGTGCGATTGCAGCCCGGCTGCGGCTGCTCGAGGAAGTACTCGCGAATCGTGACCTGCTGATCCCTCTGATGCGGTGGGGGCTGCTGGTCGGGGTGCTCGGCGCGATCCCGCTGACCCTCGCGCTGGTGCTGGATCCCGGTCACGCGCACCTGGACAGCGAGCTGCTGCTGGGCATCCTGGGCGTCGTGCACCAGTACTCGGGGATCGTGGGAGCCCTCGGTCTGGCCGCCGCCGCGGCGCTGCTGGTCGAGCACGTGCGACACCGCGGCGAGCAGGGGGTGGGGCGGGCCGAGCGGCTGCTGGGCTCGTCGATCCGTGGCATCGAGGCACTCGGTGCCGCCTCCCTGAGCGCCTATATCGGGCAGTCGATCGTGTTCCTGGCCCTGTTCCCGCCCTATGCCCTGGATCTCGGAGCGCGGCTCGGTACCGCCGGTGCGGCGGTGATCGTGCTGCTGACCTGGCTGGCGATGATCCTGCTGGCCGCTCTGCTGCGCAGCCACGGCCACCGCGGCCCGCTCGAAAGGCTGCTGCGCCTCCTGGCCGGTTCCGCCGCCCCGGCCCGACAGATCGCGACTCGACAGGGTGCGACCCGACAGGTCGCGACCCGACAGGGCGAACCCCGACGTGTCGAGCACCGACGAGTCGAGACTGCACCGGATCCTTGGAAGGGAGCACGCTCATGACCGTCTTCGCCGACACCCCGCGCTGGCCGCGCCACGGACTGCTGTGGGGCCATCTGATCTCGGACGCCTCGCTCGAGGAGCTGCACGAGATCGCCGCCCGGGCGGGCCTGCCTCCCCGCTCCTTCGACCTGGACCACTACGACTGGCCCACCTCCGCAGAGGGGGCGCTGCGGGAGGTCGGGGTGCAGTTCGTGGGCGATAGGGAGCTGACCCGGATCCTCATCTCGTCCGGGTTGCGGGTGAAGCTCCTGGACCGTCCTGCAGCCCGCGCCCGGCGCAGCGCCGCGCACGCCGCCGCTCTGGGCCTGGAGCGAGTCCCGCGGGACCTCATCGTGGGCCAGCTCGGGCACGTGGACCCGCTGCCGCCAGCGCGTGAAGCCGCCCGTGGCGCGTTCCGGATGACCAGGGAGGACCCGTCGGCCGCACCGCGCATCGAAGCCCATGACGACCACGCTCGCCGTGAGGCGATGGAGCTTCTGGAGCTGCTGGACCGGCTCGCGCGGGCTCGTGGGGAGGCCGCTTTCATCGGCCAGGTGCTCGAGGACGGGCGCTGACCCAGCCGCTCACCGCTCTGGCACCGCACCGCTCTGGCACCTCATCGTCCCGGGCTCCTCGGTGAGGAACCCGCGTCCCCGTGCCCCTCGGCGTTCAGGGCCTCTCGATGCTCAGGGCTCGTCCTGCTCCGGGGCCTCGCCGGGGCTCTCCGCGTTCAGCGCCCGCAGCTGATCCGGGCGCACCCGGGCCTCCGGCGAGATCTCGGTGCCCTGCACCTCGAGCCAGAAGGTGGCGCCGCCACCCTCGGTCTCGGACACCCCGATGGTGCCGCCGTGCTGCTGGACGATCGAGGCCGCGATCGCGAGCCCGAGCCCCGCCCCGCCGCCCTGCGTCGCCGAGCGCATCCGCGAGGCATCCGTGCGGTAGAAGCGCTCGAACACCTTCTCGCGCTGATCATCGTCGATGCCCTCGCCGTGGTCCCGGATCTCGATCCGCACCCGCTGCGGGGAGAGGTAGCCGACGGCGATCTCGACCGGGGAACCCTTGGGGGTGTGCCGGTTCGCATTGCCCACCAGGTTCAGGATCACCTGTCGCAGGGAGGCCTCGTCGCCGAGCACGCCGATGGACAGATGCGGCTGCACGGACAGCGGCGTTCCCGACAGCGAGGTCACCATCACCTGCCGACCGGGATCCAGCGCGCGCAGGTCCTGGGCCGCATCGAACAGGGCATCGGTGAAGTCCACCGGATCCAGGGCGAGCTCCGGCTTCTCGTCGAGCCGGGCCAGACGCAGCAGATTCTCCACCAGCGAGCCCATCCGCTTCGCCTCATCCTCAATGCGGCGCATCGCCGAGGCGACGTCCTCGTCCTTGGGGAGGGCACCCATCCGGTACAGCTCGCCGAAGCCGCGGATGGCTGCGAGCGGGGTGCGCAGCTCATGGGAAGCATCGCCTACGAAGCGACGCATCTTCGCCTCGGAGGCGGTGGCCCGCTCCTCGGAGGTCGACTGCGCGGCGAACGCCTGCTCGATCCGCACCAGCATCTCGTTCAGGGAGAAGGCCAGATCATGGACCTCGAGGCTGGTGCGGGTGACCGGAACCCGGCGGGAGAGGTCACCGCCGGCGATCTGGGAGGCGGTCGCCTCGACGTCGCGCAGCGGTTCGAGCGCCCGATGGGTCACATACCCGCCGAGGCCCATGCCCACCAGCACCACCATCGTCCCCACCAGCACGATGACCAGTGCCATCTCATGCATGGTGCGGTCCACACCGGTCAGCGGCAGCGCCACGTACACGCTGCCTCCGTCGGGTCCGGAGTTCAGCATCGCCACCACCCGCCACCGGTTCTCCGCGGAGTCCAGCACCGTGAAGGGGCGGCCGCCCTGCTGCAGGATCTGCTCCTCGCTCAGCGTCGGGAACGGGATGACGATGTCACCGGGGCCGTAGTAGACCACGGCTCCGTCGATGCGCCTCCCGTCCCGGTCCCGGATCTCGATCGCATATTCGACCGGGGTGTAGGTGCTGTTGCGGATCGCGTCGTCGTCCCCCTCCAGCTCCTGCTGGGCCAAGGCGAGCATCTCGCCCATGCCTGCCTGCAGGTTGCTGTCGACGGACTGGATCAAAGTGCGGTTCAGCAGGAACAGGGAGAGGCTCCCGGTGACGACCGTGCCGAGCACCAGCAGCGCCGAGATGAGGGCGACGATCCGGGTCCACAGGGACACGGGCCGTTCGGCGCGCAGGGTCGGCAGCGCCACGCCTCAGGAGCCTTCGGGGGCTCGCAGGACGTAGCCGATGCCGCGCTTGGTGTGGATCATCGGGTCGCCGATGACGTCGACTTTGCGGCGCAGGTAGGAGATGTAGGACTCCACGATCCCCACCTCGCCGGACCAGTCGTAGTCCCAGACGTGGTCGAGGATCTGGGTCTTGGAGACCACCCGGCCGGCGTTGAGCATCAGGTAGCGCAGCAGCTTGAACTCGGTGGGGGACAGCTCGATGTTCACGTCCCCGCGGTGGACCTCGTGGGAGTCCTCGTCCAGGCGCAGATCCGCGACCACCAGCGAGCTGTCCACGGTGGGCTCGGAGCCGCCGTGGGTGCGGCGCAGCACCGCACGGATGCGGGCCACGACCTCTTCGAGGCTGAAGGGCTTGGTGACGTAGTCGTCGCCGCCGACGGTGAGGCCGGTGACCTTGTCCTGGGTCTCGTCCTTCGCAGTGAGGAAGAGGATCGGGTACTGCTCACCACGGTCGCGCAAGCGCCGGGTGACGGTGAAACCGTCCATGTCCGGCAGCATCACGTCGAGCACCACCAGGTCGGGCTGATGCTCGGTGGCCTCGCGGATCGCCTCATTGCCGGTCGAGGCGGTGAACACCTCGAAGCCGGCGAAACGGAGTGAGGTCGCGAGCAGGTCGCGGATGTTGGGTTCGTCGTCGACCACGAGCAGGCGTGCTTCGTAGTCCTGTTCTTCGCTCGTCGTCATGGGACCACCGTCCTCCTCGACCTTGGGAATCGGCTGGATGTCAGCTGAACGGGCTCAGCGGGTGGCGCGGTGGATCTTGTCCTGCTGCTTGCGCAGCCTCCGGATCGTCCAGCTCATCTGGACCATCCGCACCGAGCCGACCAGCGCCATCACCAGCGCGCCGGCGATCGCCGCGAGCAGCATCGCCACTCCGAGGGGCAGATCGAACTCTGCGCCGAAGTACCGGAAGCCGGCGGTGACGTTGTTCTGGATCACGAAGATCAGCAGCAGCACCAGGATGATCGCGCCGAGGATCAGCCCGATCCACATGCCGGCGGTCTTCCCGCCGCTGCCGACGGGTTCGAGCTCGGGGGCGGGTTCCTGGGAGACGGGCCGCTCAGCGGCGCGACGCCCGGTGGTCGAGCGTTCGGTGCCCGCGACGGTCTCACCCGCGGTGCTGTCGGTCGGGCCGGAGGTCGGGGAGACGGGACGGGGTGCGCCGTCGTGACCGGTGGGACGGAGGGAATCGTCGGATGAGGTCATTGTCGATCTCCTGGGGGGAGGGCCGACGGAGCGCCGGCGGTTGGGATGCGTCCCCACTCTATCCAGCTAGCGGCCTGCCCGCCGGTCAGCGCCGGTGGGTCCCGGACGGCTCAGTCCGCCTCCGCAGCAGCCTCGAGGTCGTCGGCGTCCATGATCGTGTACGCATAGCCCTGCTCGGCGAGGAACCGTTGACGGTGGGCGGCATAGTCCTGATCCTGGGTGTCGCGCATGACCACGGTGTAGAAGTGCGCGGTGCGGCCGTCCGCCTTCGGGCGGAGGAGGCGGCCCAGTCGCTGCGCCTCCTCCTGGCGGGAGCCGAAGGCGCCGGAGACCTGCACCGCGACGGAGGCCTCCGGCAGGTCGATCGAGAAGTTCGCGACCTTCGAGACGACCAAACGGTCGATCTGACCGGTGCGGAAGGCGTCGAACAGTTCCTGGCGGCGCTTGACCGGGGTCTGGCCGGTGATGAGGTCGGCGTCCAGGCGTTCGGCGATCTCCTCGAGCTGGTCGATGAACTGCCCGATCACGAGCATCGGCTCGCCCGGGTGACGGGAGGCGATCTTCTGCACCACGTCGATCTTCGCGCCATGGGCGGCGCTCAGTCGGGGGCGGTCCGCGGCTTCGGCCATGGCGTAGGCCATCCTGTCCGAGGCCGGCATCGTCACCCGCACCTCGGTGCAGTCCGCCGGGGCGATATAGCCCTGGGACTCGATGTCCTTCCAGGGGGCGTCATAGCGCTTGGGGCCGATCAGGGAGAACACCTCACCCTCCCGGCCGTCCTCGCGCACCAGCGTCGCGGTGAGCCCCAGCCGGCGCCTGGCCTGCAGGTCCGCCGTCATCCGGAAGACAGGCGCCGGCAGCAGGTGCACCTCGTCGTAGATGATCAGACCCCAGTCACGGGCGCTCATCAGCTCCAGATGCGGGTGGATCCCCTTCCGCTTCAGGGTCAGCACCTGGTAGGTCGCGATCGTCACCGGGCGCACCTCCTTGGCGGCCCCCGAGTACTCACCGATCTCGTCCTCGGTCAGCGTGGTGCGGCGCAGCAGCTCGTCCTTCCACTGACGGGCCGAGACCGTCGAAGTCACCAGGATCAGCGTGGTGCGCTGCATCGAGGCCATCGCCCCGGCGCCGACGAGGGTCTTTCCGGCGCCGCAGGGCAGCACCACCACACCGCTGCCGCCATGGCGAAAGCCGTCCACCGCCTCCTCCTGGTAGGGGCGCAGCTGCCAGTCCTCCTCCCGCAGGGAGATCGGGTGGGCCTCGCCGTCGACATAGCCGGCATGATCCTCGGCCGGCCAGCCGAGCTTCAGCAGCGCCTGCTTGAGGGCGCCCCGCTCCGAAGGGTGGACCACCATCGTGGTCTCATCGAGACGGGCGCCGAGCATCCCCTGGATCCGCGTGGTCCGTGAGACCTCTTCGAGCACCGCCCGATCCAGTGCGTGCAGCACCAGTCCGTGGACGGGATCCGAGCGGAGCTGGAGCCTGCCGTAGCGGTCCATCGTGTCCGCCACGTCGATCAGCAGCGAGTGCGGGACCGGGTAGCGGGAGTGGTCCACGAGCGCGGCGACCACCGATTCGGCGTCATAGCCTGCGGCGCGCGCGTTCCACAGTCCCAGATCCGTGATCCGGTAGGTGTGCACATGCTCCGGGGCGCGCTCGAGCTCCGCGAAGGCGGCGATCGCGATGCGGGCGGTCTGCGCCTGCGGATGGTCGACCTCGAGCAGGAGGGACTTGTCGCTCTGGACGATGAGGGGGCCGTCGGTCATCACAAGAGGCTACGCCGGAACTCGAGCTGCGCCGGGGTCTCAGACAGAAGCGGGCTCGACGAGCGCGTTGCCCGTGACCCGCTGGTGCACGCCGAGCACCAGCAGCTGCATGACCGGGATCACGGCCACCGCGAGGATCGGGATGATCATGGTCAGGCAGATCGCGAACGCGAGCAGCATGGTGACGACGACTGTTCCGACGTTCTTCGTCACGAGGCGCACGCTGGCGGAGATCGCCTCGCCGAACCCTGCTCCCCGGGCCGCCTCGACGGTGGCGAAGTAGAGCAGAACGGAGACGACGATCGCCGGGACGTAGAACACGAAGCTCACGCCCTGCGCGAGCTGTCCCAGCACCGCGCTGAGGAGCGCGACCACGAAGGCCACGGCGATGGTGGTCCCCGTGCCGACGAAGCCCTCCTTGATCGTCGGGCGGCGGCCGGCGAGGACTGCGGTGCCGGCGTGGAGGATGCCCGAGACCCACAGCGCGCTCACGAGCGCCACGACGAGCGAGATGAGCACGCTGCCGACGCTGAACGCCGGTGCCTCAGTGGCGTATCCCGGCGTTCCACCGCTGCGTTGCAGCGCGATCGAGAGCATGACGCTGAGGATCACGAAGGCGATGATCACGACGATGAGGATCACGGCATAGACCAGGGCCGGCACCAGGAAGGCGCCGAGATTGCGGGTGAAGGCGTTCCAGGCCCAGCGGATGCCGACGGCCACCGGCCCACCAGCGATCACCGGCGCGTTCGGCTGTGGGGAGGGCTGTGAGGAGAAGGAGGGGTCGGAAGACCCATGTTCGTGAGAGGACTGATCCGCGGGCTGGGAGGGGGAGGGCACGGAGTGCTGCCTTTCGAGGGGAGCGAGGTGAGGCCGGCAGGCCGCTCTCCCACCGTACGGGCCGATCAGGGCTCGGGGCTCGAAGCTCGGAATGTCTGAGTCCGAGCTCAGGGGCAGGCCTGGGCTCCGGCGCGGGCCGGCTCCGGCAGCTCATGGCCTCGCAGCCGCTCGTACATCCCGAGCTCGAAGAGCACGATGAACGGGGTCATCACCAGGATGCCCACCACAATCGTGGCTCCGATCGAGAGGATCACCGAGAGCACCAGGTACGCGACGATCGCGGTGCCGAGGTTCGCGCGCACCAGGGCATAGCTCTCCTTGAGCGCGGCCACCGGGGCGGCACCGCGGGCCGACGCCGGGATCGCGAACATGAACAGCACCGCGGCGATCAGCCCGGGAATGTAGAACAGGAGCATCCCCACCGCCACGATCAGGCCGTACAGCAGGGAGGTCAGGACGATGCGCCAGGGCCCCACGAGCGCCTGTCCGATGGTGGGCCGACCGCCCTGGAGGACGATCTCCGCGGCGCGACCGGACGCCGACTGCCACATCAGGCTGAACGGGATCAGGAGCACCATCGCGCCCAGCATGATCGCGTAGAACAGGACCAGCTCGACGACGGGGACGTAGTCCGAGGTCCACTGGTCGGTACGCGAGAACATCGCGGCGGTGGCACCGATCATCCCGCCGACGATGATCACGGTGTAGATCGCGCAGTAGATGAACCCCACGACCAGGTAGGACACCGGATTGCGCAGCAGCGCCGTGCCGGCGAAGCGCAGGGCCGCCCCGAGGTCCGCGGCGAGATCCGTCCCGGGCGCTGGACCCGCACCCGGACGCCTCCCGGCGCCTCCAGCTGCTGCCGGCGGCACCGTGGCGGAGCTGTCGATCCCGGGGGCGCCGTAGCTGTGGGGGCTGCGGGAGGGTGGTGCGGAGTACGGCGACGGGACGGTCATGGGGAGTGCTCTCTCTCGGGGCCGGTGAGGGCGGTGCAGGGCGGGGACCACGGTACGGGTGCGCAGGCTGTGCTCAAGGCCCGACAATGCCGGAGCGTGATCCCCGAGAGCGCTGCTGTCGGGGCCTGAGGGCCCCGAAAGGCGCTTCCCTCCGAGCTCTCCGGTCACGGCAAGCCCTGGCACTGCTGAGCACCTCCGGCGCAACTTCCCTAAGATGGGAGCTGATGGACCGGGACGCCCGACCTGTCGACGTCTCGTCGGCCGCGAGGTTCCGCCCGGCTCGACAGCACCCGACATGAGGAGAACCCATGGCTAGCTTCGCTCCGTCCCCCGCCGATGTGGCAGACATCGGCGTCACCGGAATGGCGGTGATGGGCTCCAACCTGGCGCGCAACTTCGCCCGCAACGGCTTCAAGGTGGCGCTCCACAACCGCAGCGTCGCCAAGACCGAGAAGGTCATGACCGATCACAGCGGCGACGGCGAGTTCTACCCCTCGGAGTCCATGGCGGACTTCGTCGCCTCCCTGCAGAAGCCGCGCGTCGCGCTCATCATGGTCAAGGCCGGCAAGCCCACCGACGCCGTGATCGACGAGCTCGCCTCGCTCATGGAGCCGGGCGACATCATCGTCGACGCCGGCAACGCCCTGTTCGGCGATACCCGCCGCCGCGAAGCCGCGCTGCGCGAGAAGGGCCTGCACTTCGTGGGCACCGGCGTCTCCGGTGGCGAGGAGGGCGCGCTGAACGGCCCCTCGATCATGCCCGGTGGCACCAAGGAGTCCTACGACCGCCTCGGCCCCATGTTCGAGAAGATCTCCGCGCATGTCGATGGCGCGCCGTGCTGCACCCACGTCGGCGCCGACGGTGCGGGCCACTTCGTGAAGATGGTCCACAACGGCATCGAGTATGCCGACATGCAGGTCATCTCCGAGGCCTACGACCTCATGTCCAAGGCCCTCGGCAAGAGCGCCTCCGAGATCGGTGACGTCTTCGCCGAGTGGAACAAGGGCGACCTGGAGTCGTTCCTCATCGAGATCACCGCCGAGGTGCTCCACCACACCGACGCCTCCTCCGGCAAGCCGTTCGTGGATGTCATCCTCGACCGCGCGGCCCAGAAGGGCACCGGCGCCTGGACCGTGCAGACGGCCCTGGACCTCGGCGTCCCGGTCACCGGCATCGCCGAAGCGACGTTCGCCCGCTCCGTCTCCGGCTCCACGCCGCAGCGTGAGGCCGGCCGCAAGGTGCTGCCCGCCGAGGCGCAGACCCTCGAGATCGCCGACCCCGCCCAGTTCATCGATGACCTGCAGAAGGCGCTCTACGCCGCGAAGCTGGTCTCCTACTCGCAGGGCTTCGACGAGATCGCCGCCGGTGCCGAGGAGTTCGGCTGGGACATCGACCTGGGTGCGATGGCCCGGATCTGGCGCGGTGGCTGCATCATCCGCGCCCGCTTCCTCAATCGCATCACCGAGGCGTACGAGCGCGACGCGAAGCTCCCGCTGCTGCTGGCGGACGAGTACTTCACCACCGAGATCGCCAAGTGCATCCCGGCTTGGCGCCGCATCGTGGCCTTCGCGGCCTCGACCGGCTACCCGGTGCCGGTGTTCTCCTCGACCCTGTCGTACTACGACGCGGTGCGCGCCGAGCGCCTCCCCGCCGCCCTGGTCCAGGCCCAGCGCGACTACTTCGGTGCGCACACCTACCAGCGCGTCGACGCCGAGGGCACCTTCCACGTGGAGTGGTCCGAGGATCGCCGCGAGACGAAGCAGGACTGATCGCGCAGGACTGATCGACGTACTGCGAGCTTGCGAGCGGTAGGAGCTCAGTCGATCTGACGCAGGACTGATCGACGTACTGCGAGCTTGCGAGCGGTAGGAGCTCAGTCGATCTGACGCAGGACTGATCGACGTACTGCGAGCTTGTGAGCGGTAGGAGCTCAGTCGGTCAGATGCAGGACTGGTCGACGGGGCGGGGTGCCGGTGACGGTGCCCCGCCCCCGAGTACGACGAAGGCCCCGGACCAGCAGGTCCGGGGCCTTCGTCAAACGCTGTGCGAGATCACATCGAGCCGCTCGAGATCGCCGCGCCGACGAGGACGGCGTAGAGGATGCCGACGACCACGTAGAGAACGATGACGATGATCGTGAGGATCATGGCCCACTTCGTGAACTTCTGTGCGGTCTCCGGCTCGGTATCGGCCTTGAGGTAGCCGAGCAGGCCGAGCACGCCGGAGATGACGCCGCCGCAGATGAAGCCGACGATGGTCCAGATCAGGGCCTTCTTCTTGATGGCCTCGATGTCGTAACCCGAGTTGGGTGTGGTCATGGGAATCCCCTTCTTCCTGATGATCATTCCCCGGCGGTGACGAGCCGGGCCCCAGGTCGGGTGTTCTCATACGTCCGGTCCTGGCGACGGGAATACTATCGCGAACCGGGGGAGGGTCCGCCATGGGGAGGACTCCCCATAATCCTTCGGATCCCTCGTACCAGGGCCCTGGCTCCTGGCATCTGGCGCCCGGTTCCACTCAGCTCAGGGTCACGCGGTGCACGAGCACCGTGAACTCCTCATCTCGGCCGACCTCCCGGGCACGCAGGCGACCCCCTTCGAGGGAGAGCGGCTGGGCGTGCTTCACGACCACCCCGCCGCGCCCGTCGACGATGCCGAGCGGGATCTCGTCATTGCGCGAGATCGCATCCAGCAGGCGATCGGTGACCGAGAGATCGCTTGCACCCTCCTCCGCGGCGCGGAGCCGGGCCACTGCCTCGAGGGTGGGCACCCGCAGCTCGGGGCCGTCGATGGTCACCAGGTCCGGCTCGACCGGACCTCCGCGCAGGGAATGGGTCAGCTCCTCGGGGACCGGGCGGCCGTCCGCTCCGACGGCCTGAGGGGAGAGCCCGGCCTGGCGGGCCATCTGCAGGGCGAACCCGGGCTCGGAGAGGGTGACGGCGACGGTGGGGGCCAGCCGGTGCAGGTCCAGAACGGCGGCCTCGGGTGCGACCTGCAGCAGGTCGAGCACCTCGACGTCCGCGGTGAGCACGGTGGTGGCTCGGGAGACCTGCACCCGGCCGTGGCGACGCTGCTCATCGCGCAGCAGGTAGGTCAGCGCCTGGGGAACGGGTGTGCGGCAGACCTCCTCCAGCAGGATCAGCAGCGCCTCCGCATCGCGGCCGTCCCCGAGCGCCCGACGCACGGCGGCGGTGGTGAAGCGCAGCGTCAACGCACCCCCGCGGGAGACCACTTCGGTCCAGTCCAGCAGCGGCAGCAGCCGCTCGGCGGGCCGGCCGGGGATGACGGCGGTCAGGTCAGCATCCAGCAGCACCTCGGCGACCGGGGTCGGGGCTTCCGCTGCGAGGACGGTGGCGAGTCGGGCGTCCGCGCTGGTGATCTCCTCGTCCAGAGCGAGGACCAGTTCGTGGCCGAGCACGGTGAGCGCCCCGCCGTCGAGCAGGCCCAGCGCCTGTCCCTCGACCAGCAGCGCGCCGGTCTCCTCCTGGATCACCTCGGCGGGGACCAGCGGGAACGCCCACGCCAGGGCTGCGGCCAGGGACTCCTCGCTCGCGTCCACGCCGGGGGAGGTGCGCAGCAGCCGCAGCAGGCTGCCGCGGCGGGTGCGCACTCCGTCGCGCCGGGTGAGGTCGGACAGCAGGGAGCGGCCGGTGCCGGAAGAGTCCGGGGTCCCCACCACCGCCGCGAGATGGTGTCCGCGCGCCCAGGCCAGCGTCAGCTCCGCCCAGCGCTGCTCCGCGGCGAGCAGGCGGTGCGTATCCCAGTCCTGAGTGGGGTGCCATTCCTGACCGTCGTGGCCGATCAGCCCGGCCTGCCAGGCGGACTGCAGGACCGTCGCGTAGGTCAGCAGCGGTGCTCCGGCACGCTCTGCCAGGCGGCGCAGGTCCCGTTGGGGGAGGCCTCCGCGGCGCAGGACCCCCGGCGGGTCCTCGTCGAAGCCGCGCACCGTGCCCAGCAGGCGGAGAGCCTCGAAGGCGCGCTCGACGGCCTGGGCGGTGCGCGAGCCGGGGATCCGTTCGGTGAGCTCGGGGCCGTCCGGGGCTGGACGCTGCGCGAGATGGGTGCGGCGCAGCCGGCCATCCCGCAGGGCGAGCTGGACAGAGCGAGGGATGTGCAGTGACTTTCCGTCGGCCACCACGATGCCTGCGGCGAGCAGCTCTGCGGCGAGCCGGCCGCCACCGGTGACCGCGCTGGGCCCCCAGGCGAGCGTCTCCAGCACCTCGGGATGCGTGCTGCGGGCCCGTTCCACCCGCTGCTGCGCCTCCTGCGCGCTGGGGTCCTGGGGAGTCGCGGCGGCGAGACCCGCAGGGGTGCGCATCCCCTCCCGGAGGGGGCGGATCAGGTGCAGCTCATCTTCGCCCCAGACCACGGCGAGGGTGATCAGACGTTCCAGGGCGGGAGCGATCGTGGGCGGGTCCGCGGAGACCGCCGCAGCCAGCCGGGCGGGGGACGCACCGTCGTCGAGCACGGCGAGGGCCTCGACCAGATGCAGCTCCGGCAGGGTCAGCGCCTCCAGGGCGCGCCGCGCGGAGGTGGCGCCTGCGGCCCGAGCGGCGAGCGGGCCGATCCCGCGGGGAAGGGGCGAGGTGAGATCCGGTCGGGCGACGAGCAGGGCCTCGAGGCGTTCGTCGCCGAACCGGCGCAGGGAGTCCGCGAGGGACCGGATCGCAGCGGTCATGATGCATTCCAGCATAGGCTTGCCCGCTGTGAGGAGCCTCGGCACTGGGGGCTCCGCTGCTCGCCCCCATAGCCCAATCGGCAGAGGCGGCCGACTTAAAATCGGCACAGTGCGGGTTCGAGTCCCGCTGGGGGCACCACGGCGATAAGCAGCTGAGGAGCGTGCTGTTCGCTGCTTCCCGGGGTACTGTGACGCAGGTGCCGGGGCGCTCGCCGCAGAGCTGCGTCGATGTCGGCCACAATGGGAGCATGACCGTTCCTGCCGATGACTCCTCCCTGGCCCTCGACCACCGTGAGCGGATGGCACCCCGTCTCGACGAGGTGCTCTCCCGCCTGGAGGCAGCGGCACAGCGGGTGGGCCGCGACAGCCGTGAGATCACCGTACTGCTGGCCACCAAGACGCGCACCCCGGTGGAGATCGCCGTCGCGGTGGAGCTGCTGCGCGAGCGGGGCCGACGGGCCGCGGTGGGGGAGAACCGGGCGCAGGAGATCGCCAAGCACGCCGATCCGCTGCTCGTGGACAACGCGGTGCCGCGTCACTTCATCGGCCGTCTGCAGACCAACAAGGCCCGCGACGTCGTGGGCTTCGCCGAGCTGATCCACAGCGTGGACCGCGAGGGCATCGCCGACGCGCTCGAGCGCCGCGCCGAGACGGCCGGCCTGACCCGCGAGGTGCTGGTGCAGGTCAACACCTCCGGCGAGGAGTCCAAGGGCGGCTTCGCGCCCACCGTGGATGCCATCGCACCGATCGTGGAGCGACTGCGGGCGAGCAGCTCCCTGAGGCCCGTCGGCCTCATGACCATCGGCGCGAACACCAGCGATGACGCCGCAGTGCGCGCCTCCCTGCGGATGCTGCGCGAGCTGCGCGACTGGGCCCGCGAGGAGCTGGGCGCCCCCGAGCTCGAGCAGCTGTCGATGGGCATGAGCGGCGATCTGGAGATCGCCGTCGAGGAGGGTGCCACGATCGTCCGCGTCGGCTCGGCCATCTTCGGGGCCCGTCCCGCCTGAGCGGCCTGCCCCATTCGGGCGTGACTGTGCATCGCGTGACTGTGCATCGCATGACTGTGCATCCCGGGCGCGCCCGGGCCCACGTGTGACCTGATTCTCGAGGCCCGACCGCGGGACTCCCTGGCGTCCGCACTCCGCCCCCGCATAGCCTGGTCCCCGAAGGTGCCGAGCGCGGACGCAGAGCCGCAGCGGCACCTTTTCTGCGCCCGGACTCCGTCGCGCACTGCCGGAGCCCGCTCCGGCGCCGCCCCCGCTCGCTCCCCGTTCTGTCCTCCGTGTTCCTCTGCTCGTCGCCCCGTCTCTCCGCTGCCCGGGAGGTGCCCATGACCGCCATGATCCAAGGCCAGATCCCTGCCCGCCCGCCCGTGTCCCGGGCCCGCCGGGTGTTCGCCCTGTTCGCCCTCGCCCTGGGCGGATTCGGGATCGGCTCCTCCGAGTTCGTGAGCATGGGCCTGCTGCCCCAGATCGCCCAGTCTCTGCTGCCCGACCTGATGGCCACCCAGCCGGACCAGGGCATCGCCCGGGCCGGCTGGTTGATCAGCGCCTACGCGATCGGGGTCGTGATCGGCGCCCCGGCGCTGTCCCTGCTCGCCGTGCGCATGAGCCGCACCCGCATCATCCTGATCCTCGCGGTCGCGCTGGTCGTGAGCACCGCGCTGTCCGCCCTGATGCCGAGCTTCGGGCTGACCCTCGCCGCCCGCTTCCTGGCCGGCCTGCCCCATGGCGCCTACCTGGGGGTCGCGGCGCTGCTGGCCAGCTCCCTGATGGGGCCGGGCAGCCAGGGCAAGGGCGCGGCCCTGGCCCTGTCCGGGCTGACGGTCGCGAACCTCGCCGGGGTGCCGCTGCTGACCGCCCTCGGCCAGGCGCAGGGCTGGCGCGTGTCGTTCCTGGTGATCGCCGCGGTGTTCGTGGTGACCGCGGTGCTGCTGCGCCTGACCGTCCCGGCTCAGGGCGTCCCCCGGGGCCGCCGGATCGTCGATGAGCTGAGGGCTTTCCGCCGCCTCCAGCTCTGGGTCGTGATGCTGATCGCCGCCGTCGGCTTCGCCGGCTCCTTCGCCGTGTACAGCTACATCGCGGATATCGGCCAGCAGGTCGCCGGGCTCGGCGCGGGATACATCCCGTGGCTGCTCGCCGCGGCGGGCCTCGGTGCGACGGTCGGCAACGTCCTGGGCGGGATCGCCGCGGATCGCTCCTTGAACGGCACCCTGCTGCTCGGCTTCCCGCTCTACATCGCGGGCATGGCAGTGATGATCGTGACGGTCACCGATCCGGTGGGACTGACTCTCACCTTCACCCTGGTGAACTTCGCGCACTCCGCCCTCAGCCCGGCCATGCAGACCTGGCTGATGCGGATCGCGGGCCGCTCGGAGATGCTGGGCGCCGCCCTGCACCACGGGGCGTTCAACGTGTCCAACGCGGTCGGGGCGCTGCTGGGCGGTGCGGTGATCGCGGCCGGCTTCGGTCTCGCCGCCCCGACGCTCGTGGGCACGCTCCTCGCCTCGACGGGCTTCCTGATGCTGCTGGCGACCCTCGCGCTGCTGCGCCTGCGCTCCCGGCGCCGGCTCGCCCAGCTCGAGCAGGCCGGGATCGAGCTCTCCCGGCGGGAGCACGCCACGATCGACGGCTGAGGGCTCAGGACAGGTCGGGCCCGACCAGCGGCGCGGGCAGCCCGTACTCGTGCTCTAGCACCTCACAGGCGGCGCCGGCCGCGATGAGGTCCACCCCGCGGGTGGAGAGCAGCACCTCGACATGCACGCGCGCCCCGGCGCGCAGCCCGTCCTCCAGGGCACGCCGGATCGCGTCCATCGTCACCTGATGGTGCGCATAGACAGAGCGACCGCCGAGCACCACCCGGTCCACGTCCACCAGGCGCACCAGGTTCAGCACCACCGTCGCGAGCACATCCGCGGCGCGCTGCTGCTCCCCACGGGACAGTGCGGCGAGGTACTCAGCCTCGGCGCAGCCGCGCCGCCCGCAGGGGCACTGCTCCCCGCCCATCCGCACCACCATGTGGCCGGCCTCCCCGGCGCGGGAGTGGGCTCCACGCACCATCACCCCGTCCAGGCGCAGGCTCGCCCCGAGCCCCTCCTCGGCGAGCACCAGCACCGCATTGTCGAGCAGGCCGGGCTGCGACCAGCTCTCGCCCACCAGCGCGGCGCGGGAATCGTGGTCCAGGAGCACCGGGACCGAGAGCTCGGCGAGCAGGAGATCGCGGATCCCCGCCCCCCGCCAGGCATCGGTGGGGGAGGAGGAGCCGCGGTAGACGCCTTCGACCGGGTCCACCGGCCCCGGCATCCCGACGCCGACGCCCAGCAGCTCGCCGGGCCCGTGCCGCGCGAGCTCCCGCGCCTGCCCGGCGAGGCTGGCGATCAACTCCGAGACGGGCCGCTCCGCGTCGATCACGGCCTCCCGCCGCTCCAGGATCTGTCCGGTGAGGTCCGCCACCACCCCGTGCATCCGTGAGCGCGTCAGATGCAGTCCGATCGCACGCCGCGATTCGGGGACGATCCGGTACAGCGTGGTGGGCTTGCCAGGGCCGGAGGAGACGGATCCGCTCTCCGCCATCAGCCCGCGGTCCATCAGGCGGGCCAGGATCTTGGAGATCGCCTGCGGCGTGACCTGCAGGGCGTCGGCGAGACCGGTGCGGGCCACGGGTTCGCCGCGACGGGCGACGGCGAGCACGGCGGCGTCATGTGCGCCTGCCACGCGGTCCAGCGGTCCGGTCGTCCTCACGATGCCCATCCTCGCATGGCGGCCGTGTGACGAGGATCCGCCGAGCCACCCCCTTGACCTAACGCAACAGCGTTGGCTTATTGTGTCCGTTCGGTCGATGACGCCCTTCTGCATCTGCTCGTCCGATAGTCGAGGAACTCCCATGACCCTCTCCACCGATCTTCGGCCCACCCCGGCGCCCGATCCCGCGACCACTCCCGCCCCGCACGAGATCACCCCACGGCGCCGTGCCCTGGCCCTGTTCGCTCTTGCCCTCGGCGGCGTGGGCATCGGCGCCTCCGAGTTCGCGACGATGGGCCTGCTGCCCGGCATCGCCGACGGCCTGCTGCCCGCACAGATGGCGGACGATCCCGATGCGGGCATCGCCCGGGCCGGGCTCCTGATCACCTCCTACGCGCTCGGCGTGGTCGTCGGCGCGCCGGTGCTGGCACTGCTCTCCGTGCGCTGGAGCCGCACCACCATGATCACCGCCCTGGCCGTCGCCCTCGTCGCGGGCACCGTGCTCTCCGCGCTGATGCCGACCTTCGAGCTCACCGTGGTCGCCCGCTTCCTCGCCGGCCTCCCGCACGGCGCCTACTTCGGGGTGGCCTCGCTGCTGGCCGCCTCGCTGATGGGGCCGGGCAGCCAGGGCAAGGGTGTGGCCGTCGCGCTCTCGGGCCTGACCGTCGCCAACCTCGTCGGCGTGCCCCTGATGACCGCGCTCGGCCAGGTCGCCGGGTGGCGCGTCGTCTACCTGGTGATCGCCGTGATCTTCGTGCTCACCGTGCTCGCCCTGCGCTGGGCGGTCCCGCACCAGGCGCCGGTCGCGGGGCGGCGGATGGTCGACGAGATCGTCGCGCTGCGCCGTCTGCAGCTGTGGATCGTCATGGCCATCGCAGCGGTCGGTTTCGCGGGCGGCTTCGCCGTCTTCAGCTACGTCGCCGACATCGCCACCCAGGTCTCCGGCGCCTCTGTCGCGCTGGTGCCATGGGTGCTCGCCGCAGCGGGCCTGGGGATGACCCTCGGCAACATCGCCGGCGGCGCCGCGACGGATCGTTCGCTGAACGGCACCCTGCTGATCGGTTTCCCGCTGTACATCGCCGCCCTGGTGGGGCTCTTCCTCGGCTCGCAGGACTCCCTGGTCGGGCTGCTGCTGGGCTTCTTCGCCGTCAACGTCGCGAGCTCCGCCCTGAGCCCGGCGCTGCAGACCTGGCTGATCCGCGTGGCGCACCGCTCCGAGGTGCTCGGCGCTTCCCTGAATCAGGCCGCGTTCAACGTCGCCAACGCGCTCGGCGCGGTCCTCGGCGGAGCGGTGATCGCCGCGGGCTTCGGCTATCGCGCCCCGATGCTCGTCGCGATCGTCCTCGCGAGCCTGGGCTTCGCACTGGTCGCCGGGACCCTGCTGGGGCTCCGCCTGCGAGCACGGCACACCCTTGCGGTGCTGCGCGAGCACGAGAGCACCTACACCGGGTCGATCCCGGCCATCTCCCCGGAGCGTGTCGAGCCTGTGCCCGCGGTCACGGACGCGATCCCGGTGAGCGTCGGCTCCTGAGCGGAAGCCGAAGTCCCGGACCGGACGGGTCTCGACGGCCGGGCCCCACCGCGCTGCTGCATTAGCGCCCCTTTGGGTTATGGGCCAGCCGGCTTATGCGTCACATCCGTTCACGCAACTCTCCTGACTGGCGTGATGCTGACCTACTGTGACTGGGAGCCGCCGAATCGAGGAGCGAGGAGCCGCAGTGCACATCCAGACCACCGCCGTGCATACCCTGAGGGATTTCGAGCACGGGGCCGTGGTCCCGCCGGTGCACCTCTCCTCGACGTTCGAGCTCGACCGGGCGACCGAGGAGGGCGAGTTCGCCTATCAGCGCGGTGCGAACCCGACCCGGGCGCAGCTCGAGACCGTGCTGGCCGCGCTCGAAGGAGCGGAGCACGGCTTCGCCTTCGCCTCCGGGATGGCCGCCACCGCGGCCGCGCTGTCGACCCTGGTCGTCGGCGATGAGGTCCTGCTGCCGGCGAGCGTCTACGGCGGCACCTATCGCTTCGTGGATCTGGTGCTCCCCGGCCGTGGGGTCACCGGACGCTTCGTCGATGACCTCGCAGCGCTCACCGACGAGGACTTCACCCCCACCACCCGAGCCGTCTTCATCGAGACCCCGGCCAATCCGACCCTCCGGATCACCGATCTGCGCCGGATCTCCGAGCTCGCGCACCGCCACGGCGCCCTGGTGATCGTGGACAACACCTTCATGACCCCGGTGCTGCAGAAGCCGCTCGAGCTCGGCGCCGATGTGGTCGTGCAGTCCGCCACCAAGTACCTCGCCGGCCACTCCGACCTGCTCGCGGGCACGATCACCACGAACGACGACCAGCTCGCCCAGGCCGTCGCCCTCGCCCAGAAGGCACAGGGCGGGGTGCTCGCCCCGCAGGACTCCTTCCGGCTGATCCAGTCGATCAAGACCCTGCCCCTGCGGCTCGAGCGTCAGCAGGCCAACGCCGAGGCGATCGTGGCCCACCTGAGCTCCCGCGAAGACGTGGCCCGGGTCTGGTTCCCCGGCTCGCACAGCGAGGAGGAGGCTCGGATCCATGCCTCCCAGGCGAGCGGCGTCGGCGCGGTGCTCTCGTTCGAGCTCGCGGAGGGCCTGGACCGCATCGCCTTCCTCGAAGCGCTGCGCTATCCCGCCTTCGCGGTGAGCCTCGGCGGGGTCGAGTCCCTGATATGCCGCCCCGCCACCATGACCCACGAGGCGATGACCGACCAGGCCCGGACGAATGCCGGGATCACGCCCGAGATGCTGCGCCTGAGCGTCGGCATCGAGGACATCCATGACCTGCTCGACGACCTTGACCAGGCACTGGCCGTCGCCGCACGCTGAGCCTGCGGCACACCGCGTCCCCACCCTTCCGGACACCACAGAGGACCCCACCATGAGCATCGCCCCTCGCCCCACTCGCCGCCTCGCTCTCGCGCTCGGCGGGGGCTCCATCGCCGCTGTCCTGGCCGCCTGCAGCTCCGAGGGCGGCTCCGGCGGAGGGGACGAGGACATCCTGGCCCGCGTCCAGGAGAACGGGACCATCCGGATCGGTCTCGAGGGCACCTACCGCCCCTACGCCTTCCATGACGAGACCGGTGAGCTGGTCGGCTTCGAGAAGGAGATCGCCGACGCGATCGCCGAAGGGCTGGGGGTCACGCCGGAGTACATCGAGACCGAGTGGGACTCGCTCATCGCCGGCCTCGACGTGGACCGCTACGACCTGGTTGTCAACAACGTCGGCATCACCCCGGAGCGGGAGGAGAAGTACGCCTTCACCGAACCCTACGCCCGCTCGATCGGCCGTATCGCCGTGCCGGAGGGTTCCGAGGTCCAGACCGTCGAGGAGCTCGAGGGCAAGCGTTCCGCGCAGACTGCGACCAGCAACTGGGCGCAGCAGATGGAGGCCCTCGGTGCCGAGATCGTCCCGGTGCAGGGCTTCGCCGAAGCCATAGAGCTGGTGATCCAGGGGCGGGCCGACGCGACCGCCAACGACATCATCTCCTTCCAGACGTACCAGGAGGAGCATCCCGATGCCGCCTTCCGCCTGCTGGACGCCGAGCTGCCCACCGACGTCACGGTCGGCGCGATCATGCAGAAGGGCCAGGATGCCCTGCTCGGCGCGGTGGACGAGATCCTGGACGGGATGAAATCCGATGGCTCCCTGAGCGCCATCTACGAGGAATGGGTGGGCCAGGACATCACCCCTGAGGGCTGAGACACCCGATGCCCCGCTTCCTCGAGCTCTGGATCGAGTCGCTCCCACGGCTGCTGACCGCGATGATCGAGATGACGGTCCCGCTGTCGCTGCTGTCCTTCGCGATCGCGCTGGTGATCGCGGTGGTGGTGGCCCTGACGCGGCTGTATGCGCCGGCGCCTCTGAAGGCGGCGGCCTGGATCTATGTGCAGGTGTTCCGTGGGACACCGCTGGTGGTGCAGCTGTTCATCGTCTACTTCGGCCTGCCCAGCGTGGGCATCGAGCTGGCTGCGTTCCCAGCGGCGGTGATCACGCTGGCCCTGAACACCGGGGCCTACGCCTCCGAGGCGGTCCGCGCCTCGATCCTCTCGATCCCGCGCGGACAGTTCGAGGCCGCTCAGTCGCTGAATCTCTCGCGCGCGGCCACCTTCCGCAAGGTGGTCGCCCCGCAGGCCATGCGGATCGTGCTGCCGCCGCTGGCCAATGACTTCATCGATCTGGTCAAGGGGACCAGCCTGGTCTTCGCGATCACCCTCATCGATGTCTTCCAGGTGGGTCGGCAGATCGCGGCCGCCACCTATGAGCCCCTCATCATGTACACCGAGGTCGCGCTGATCTATCTGGCGCTGGTCTCCCTGCTCAGCCTCGGCCAGAACCAGTTGGAGAAGAAGGTGTCCGCCCATGTCCGCTGATGATCCGCTGCGGGTGCGTGGCCTGCGCAAGACCTTCGGTGAGCTGGTCGCCCTCGACGATGTCTCCCTGGACGTCGAGCGCGGCACCACCTCGGTGCTGCTGGGCCCCTCCGGGTCCGGCAAATCCACCCTGCTGCGCTGCCTGAATCTGCTCGAGAAGCCCGACGGCGGCACGATCGACCTGGGGGAGGGGCCGATCGAGGTCGGCGGGAGGCTGACCGCCACCCGGGTGCGGGAGATCCGCTCCCGCTCGACAATGGTGTTCCAGCAGTTCAATCTCTTCCCTCATCTCACCGCGCTCGGCAACGTCACTCTCGCCCCGCGCGAGAACCGCGGCCAGACCCGGCAGGCGGCGGACCAGCGGGGAAGGGAGCTGCTGGAGAAGGTGGGGCTCGCCGACAAGGCCCACTCCTATCCCGACCGCCTCTCCGGCGGGCAGCAGCAGCGGGTCGCGATCGCCCGGGCCCTTGCCATGGACCCCGATTTCCTGCTGTTCGACGAACCGACCTCCGCGCTGGATCCGGAGCTCGCCGCCGAGGTGGTCGCGGTGCTCGCTGAACTCGCCGCCGAGCAGCGCACGCTCGTGGTCGTCACCCATTCCCTCGCCTTCGCGAAGCAGGTCGCGAACAGGGTGCTGTTCCTCGAGGACGGGAAGGTCCTGCAGGACGGCACACCCGAGGAGTTCTTCTCGAGCGAGGACACACGGCTGCGCCGCTTCCGCGAGGTCATCAGCTCGGTCTGAGGGCCTGGCCCGGCATGCGGCCCTTCGCTCTGAGCAGAGCATGCACACAGCGAGATCTCGGGTTTCCGCCGTACCATGGCGGAATCGGTCCGACGAAGCGCACTCCTGGCGTCGGTCGTCGACCCACCTGATCCCACGTGAGGAGCCCCATGGCACGCCACAACATCGTGTTCGGCCGCGACCAGGCCGTTCAGAACGGTGCGAACTACAACGCCCCGCGCTTCGGCAACTCGGCACAGGCCGCACCCGCCCAGAACACCCAGTGGTCCTCGGGCTTCGCCCAGCAGGGCTACGGCCAGAGCGCGACGGCCCAGCCGGGGGCGGAGCAGCTCGAGGCGATGTACGCCCGTCCCTCCGCGACCGGTCACGACACCGGCCGGATGACGATGCGGGATGCGCTGAACGCCATCACCGCGACCCTCGGCATCGTCATCGTGGTCGGCTTCGCGGTCGCGATGCTGCCCTACGCGCTGGCCTTCATGGCTGGCGAGGCCGGAGCCCAGGCGGGCCTGGCGATCGCTGGCGCCGCGACCCTGATCGGCGTGGTCGGCGGGCTGATCACGGCGCTGATCAACATCTTCAAGAAGCAGCCCTCGCCGATCCTGGTGGTGCTCTACGCCGGATTCGAGGGCCTGTTCCTCGGCGGCCTCAGCGGCACCATGGAGTACTTCTACCCCGGCATCGCGCTGCAGGCCGTGGTGGGCACCCTCGCCGTCGCCGGCACCGTGCTGGTCCTGTTCCGGATGGGCGTGCTGCGCACCTCCCCGCGCCTGAACAAGATCTTCATGGTCGCGATGATCGCCTACATGCTGTTCGGCCTGGTCAACATCGGCGCGATGCTGCTGATGGGCCAGAGCCTGCGCGACGGCATGCTGGGCCTGGCCATCGGCGGCATCGCCGTGGTGCTGGCCTCGTACTCGCTGGTGATGGACTTCGAGGGCGTCCAGCACGCGGCCGAGGCAGGCGTGCCGCGCAAGTACGCCTGGCGCCTCGCCTTCGGCGTCACGGTCACCATGGTGTGGCTGTACGTCGAGATCCTGCGGATCCTGATGATCCTGCGCGGCAACGACTGATCAGCATCACCTCGGGCGGCGACTGCGTCCCCGTATCCTGAACGGCGGGTCCCTCTGGGGCCCGCCGTTCCCGTTTCCGACCAGAGGAGCTGAGGGTGACCGACGTGTGGCAATGGCTGCTCGACCACGGGGTCCTGGTGTTCACGTACGTCTACTGGGCGCTCGACATCGTGCTGCGTCTGGTGAGCCTGATCGTGGTGCCCCGCAACCGTCGGCCGGGTTCGGCGATCGCCTGGCTGCTCGCGATCATGGTGATCCCGCTGATCGGCTTCCCCCTGTACCTGATGCTGGGGAACGCACAGCTGCCGCGCCGCAGGCGCGAGAAGCAGCGGGCCGTCAACCGCCTGATGCGGGTGCGGGCGCAGAATATCCCCGACAGCGAGCTCGATGAGGACGTGCCCAGCTGGCTGCAGGCTGCGGTGCGGCTGAACCGTGAGCTCGGCGCCTTCCCGCTCACGGGCCGGAACTCCGCGGATCTCGAGATCGACTACGACACCTCGATCGCGCGGATGGCAGCTGACGTGCGCTCCGCACGCGAGAGCGTGCACGTGCTCTTCTACATCATGGGGCTGGACGAGATCACCGAGGACTTCTTCGCGGCCCTCGGAGAGCGCGCCGACGCGGGCGTCCCGGTCCGGGTGCTCTACGACCACTGGGGTGCGCTCAGCCACGGGTCGCAGTATCGGGCGATGCGCCGCATGCTCGACGCCCACGGCATCGAGCACTTCCCGATGAACCCGATCCAGCCGTTCCGGGACGGTGCCTTCCAGCGGCCTGACCTCCGCAACCACCGCAAGATGGTGATCGTCGACGGCGAGGTCGGCTGGATGGGCAGCCAGAACCTGATCGCCGCCCACTACGACAAGCGCTCCAACATCCGCCGCGGGCTCCACTGGCAGGAGACGATGGTCCGGTTCCGCGGCCCGATCGTCTCGGAGCTGAACCTGCTGTTCGCCACCGACTGGTTCTACGAGTCCGAGCAGATGCTGCCGGAGGAGACGGTGGTGCGTCCCTCCCCGGACACCTCGGGCAGCTACGAGTGCCAGCTGGTGCCCAGCGGGCCCGGCTTCGTCGCGGAGAACAATCTGGCGCTGTTCAACCAGCTGTTCTACTCCGCCTCCCGCCGGATCGTCGCGGTCTCGCCCTACTTCGTGCCCGACGAGTCGATGCTCGCGGCGCTCGTCACCGCCGCCCGGCGCGGGGTGGAGGTCGAGCTGTTCGTCTCCGAGATCGGGGACCAGTTCCTGGTCTTCCATGCCCAGCGCTCGTACTACTCGATGCTGCTCGAGGCCGGGGTCACGATCTGGCTCTACCGCGCCCCGACCATCCTGCACGCCAAGCACGTCACCATCGACGACTCGGTGACGGTGATCGGCTCCTCGAACATGGACATGCGCTCGTTCCTGCTGCAGATGGAGTGCTCGCTGATGGTCGGGGGCACCGACTTCATGGTGAAGATGCGTGAGGTGGAGGCGACCTATCGCTCGCGCAGCCGACAGCTCACCCTCGAGGAATGGCGACAGCGTCCTCGAGCGATGCAGGTGGTCGACAACCTCTGCCGGCTCGCGTCCTCGGTGGTCTGAGTCCTCGGTGGTCTGAGCTGGACTCAGGAGATTCCGGTGAGCGACTCGTAGGCCTGGTCCGCGGCTTCCATGTGCTCGGCAGTCCCGGTGTTGGTCTCGGTCATGAACAGGCTCGGGCCCTGGTCGGTCTCGAGCACCACCACCACCAGTTCGGTGGCGGTCACCTCGTCGATGTCCGAGACGGCGAAGTTCACGGTCGCGGTCGTGCGGTAGCCGGGCAGTCCGGCGATCGTGACCGGTTCGGTGATCTCGTCATCCAGTGAGCGGCCACTGGTGCCGCCCCAGATGTCCGAGGAGAAGTAGCAGCTCACGATGGTCTGTGAGGCGACCTCGGCCCCGGGGTACTCGATGCCGGGCTGCCACTCGATCGCGCCGACCACCATGGTGGAGGTCCAGTCTTCCGTGACCTGGGCCTGAGCGCCCTGCAGGTCATTGGCGTAGGCGATGCCCCGCGGGCCGCCGCGCTCGGCGTAGAGCGTCGGCGGGATGAACTGCAGCCCGCCTCCGCGCAGCTTGCCGGAGGGGTTGGTGGAGGTCCGCTCGGACCGCTCCGGGGTCCAGCAGCGTTCCGCCTCGACGTCGGTCGGGGTGGGCGAGGGCGTCTCCGAGGTGGACGGGGTCTCCGGAGCGACCGACGTGCTCGCGGACGAGGAGGTCACCGTCGACCCTCCGCCGCCCCCTGCGGGGCGCAGCACCAGGTAGCCCACGGTCGCGCCCACGATGAGCAGGAAGACCACGGCGAAGGCGATCCCGCCGATCAGCAGGGCGGCGCCGCGCCCACCGTTCCCACCGGCCTGCTGCTGGGTGGAGGTGTACTGGGGTCCGGTGTGCACTGCGGCTCCTTCGACGGGCGATGATCTCTCGACGTGCGGTGTTCGGGACGGGTCATCATTCGACGACGGCGAGGCTCGCGATGATGTCCTCGAGGTTCTGGGCGTGTTCAGGCTGATCGGCGGCGACATCGCCGGTCAGGGCGCTGGGGCCGTTCGGGGTCTCCACGACGATCGAGGTGACGACCGAGGCGCTCGAGGACTCGAGCACGCTGGGATCCTCGAAGTGGTAGGTCGCCTGGACGATCCACGCGGCGGTGCCGTCCACGCTCATGACTTCGGAGCGGTAGTCGGTGACCTCGGGATGCTCACCGAAGTGGGAGAGCACCCCCGAGGTGGTGGCGTAGCACTGGAAGATCGCGACCGCAGCGGGCTCGAGGCCGGGATATCCGCCCTCGTCCTCGGGGAAGGAGACCCGGCCGAGGTTCAGCACGCTGAACCAGCCGCCCTCCACCTGGCGGGAATCGGCACCGACCTCGGTGAGATAGGGCAGCGAGCTGACCACCCAGCCGTCTCCCCAGCCCGGAGGATTCGTGTACTCCAGCCCGCCGCCGCGCACCTTCCCGGGTTCGGCGGGCGGGGAATCGGCGTTCAGCGGCACCGTGCACTCGGTGGTCGGCGCCTGGGTGAAGATCGGCGGGGGCGGGGCGATGTCCGGGTCCTGGGGATCCGGCACGTACTCCGACTGCCCCTTGGCCGAGCGTTCGCCGGTCTGATAGGCGGTGGGGTCGGGGTCCGCCAGCACCGAGCGGAAGACGGTCTGCGAGAGGACCAGCGCGACCACTGCGAGCACCACCACCGCGGAGCCGATGACGGCCAGCATCGTGGTGCGGCTGCGGCGCAGGGCACGATCGCACGGCGCGCCGAGGGTCACCGGTCCCTGCGAGGAATCGAAATCGGGCAGCCCGTCCGAGGACTGCGCGGAGAAATCGGGCAGCGAGGACTCCTCCGGCTGCTGCTCGCCGCCTGACTCCGTGCCCATCCCCACCTCCGCTGTCTCCCCATCGCCGCTGTGCGGAGTTCCGTTCGCGTTCCCCGCGGGCGCCTTCGGCGTGCCCGCCCCGGGTGATTCTCGCACGCGGGGCCCCGCGGGATCGCTCCCAGGATAGAGATGCCAGCCGTGATTGGTACTCTCCGCTCACGGACAGGCCCGCAGCCCGGGGCTCGCCCGTCCCGTGCCCCTCCGGAGCCGGGTTCCCCGAGAGATGGAGTCCGCATGCGCCCGCCCCTCGTCCTGACCATCGCCGACTCGGAGACCCACGGTGCCGCCGGCATCCAGGCGGATCTCAAGACTTTCACGGCGCTGGGCACCTACGGGGCGAGCGCGGTCAGCATGATCACCGTCGTCACGACCAACGGCGTGCAGAGCACCCATCCGCTGCCCGGCGACGTGGTGCGCCGCCAGATCGACGCGGTCGCGGGCGACCTCCGGCTCGACGCCACCAAGATCGGTGCTCTGGGCAGCGCCGCAGCGGTCCAGGCGGTGGCCGCCGCGCTCCGCGCCCATCGCGGAAGGCTGGGACGGATCGTGCTGGACCCGGTGATGGTCAGCGCCGACGGCACCGCGCTGATCTCCGCGGAGGGGGCGAGCGCGCTCGCGACGGAGCTGCTGCCGCTGGCGGATGTGCTCACCCCGAACATGGCCGAGGCCGCCCAGCTGCTGGGCCGTCCGCTGGCGACCTCGATCGACGAGATCCGCGAGCAGGCGCTCGCGCTGCAGGCGCTGGGGCCGGGCGCGGTGCTGATCACCGGGGGCCGGCTGGAGGGCGAGGATGTGGTGGACGTGCTGGTTCATCAGGGCGGCACCGATCTGCTGCGGGCCCGGCGGCTGCCGGACCGGCGAGTCCGCGGTGCCGGATCGACCTTGTCCGCCGCGATCGCGGCGCAGCTCGCCCGGATCGCAGAGTTCGACCGGGCGGGGGAGCTGGGGGAGATCGGCGAAGCGGGCACCGATGATGACATGGTGACCATCGTCGCCTCCGCCCGCGAGTTCGTCGCGAGCGCGACGGAGAACGCCCAGGGCTGGCAGATCTCCCGCCATGAGGGAGGCTTCAGCCCGGTGAACCACCTCATCACCCTCGACAGGGACTGACCTCCCGGCGCGGAGGAGGAACTCGCGGGGGCGGGCTATCCCTGGAGCAGCCCCAGCTGCTCCTTGAGCGCGAGCATCCGGCCCGCGGACTCCCGCACCCGCTGCTCCTGCTCCGGGCTCTGCGCGGCCCAGCCTTCGATCGCATCGACCAGCTCTCCGGTGAGCGAGGCATCGGCCGTCAGCACGGCGTCGCCTCCCGCCTCCAGCAGGCGGGTGGCGCGCTCGGCGACGGGGACGGAGGCGACGGCCTTCGCCGCGCCGATGTCGTCGGTCACCACCAGCCCCTCGAACCCGAGTCCGTCGCGCAGCAGATCCTGGATCGCCGCGGCGGAGAACATCGCCGGGACTCCGGCCTCGAGCTGCGGATAGATCGCCGAGGACATCATCACCAGCTGCGCGCCGGCCTCGATCCCGGCGCGGAAGGACTCCAGGAACGGATCCTCGGGCCCGGTGACCTCGTCCTCGATCCCCTCGGCGGAGAAATCCGTGTTCTGCTCCACGCGTCCCAGGCCCGGGAAGTGCTTGAGGGTCGCGGCGATGCCCTGGGCGGCAAGAGCTGTGGTCGCGGCCGCCACGCACGCGCCCACCGCGTTCGGCTCGGTGCCGAAGCCTCGGTCCAGCCCGCCGACGGGCTCGTTGACATCGCCCAGGGCGGGATCCACCACGTCAGCGACCGGCGCGAGCGCGACCTGGATGCCGCGGGCGGCGAGATCCTCACCGATGCTCGTGTACGCCTCTGTCACGGCGTCGATTCCCTGCGCGCCGAGCTTCTCGGCCGACGGGGTCTTCCGGGCGGCATCGCCACGCAGCATCCTGACCTGCCCGCCTTCCTGGTCGACGGCGATCAGCGCCGGGAGATCGGGACGGGAGAGCTCGCGCGCGGCGGTGACCGTGCGGTCCACGGCCTCGGCGCTCTCCCAGACCTGGAGCAGGAAGATCCCGCCCGCGTGATGCTCGGTCAGCACCTGCTCGGGGATCTCGGAGCCGGCAGGGATCCCCACCAGCACCAGCTGCCCGGCGAGCTCGCGAGGGGAGAGCGTCTCCAGCAGCAGCTCAGCAACGGTGGGGGGCTCCGTGGTGGCGGGGGCTGTGCTGGTCGCCGCTGTGCTGGCCGTCTGCGATGGCGGTCCCTCGGCGCCGCCTCCGTCGCTGGAGCCGCCGGGCCCGTCGGCTCCCGGGTCCTGGTCGGGTCCCTCGGCAGTGCAGGCGGCGAGGGCCGCCGCGGGGGTGAGAGCCAGGAGGTGACGACGACGCATGGCGTCAGTGTTCCATGAGCGGCACCGATGCCAGCGGGACGTGAGCGGAGCCACCTGCGCCCCCGTAAGGTGGCCCCATGAGCACCGAGACCCCGCCGCAGGAGCATCCCCATGCCCCGCGGATCGAGTCCGGCACCGGGACGTCGCTGGCGGCCTGGGTGCAGCGGATCGACGACGCCGGAGGCCGCGAACTCGACCACACAGCGATTGCCCGCCTGCTGCCGCAGCGGTGGGAGATCAGCGAGTGGTGGGCACAGGGCGTGACCGTCGCCTATGAACAGATCATCGGCCGTCGTGTGGTGGGCCAGGGCTGCGCGGGCGATTTCGCCGCGTCCGCCTCCCGCACCCTTCCCGGAGATCCCGATGCCGTGCGCTCGCGGTGGGATGCCTTCATGTCGGCTGCGCGTCGCGAGGAGCTGGGGCTCGAGCAGCCCAGCCTCAGCGATACCCCGAAGTGGCGCTATTGGCGTGCTGCCGTGAGCGACGGAAGCCGGCTCTCCGTGAACATCACCGCCAAGGACGAGGAGCGCAGCACCCTCGGTATCGAGCACAAGGGCCTCGAGACCGCTGATGCCCGGGAGGTCTGGAAGACCACCTGGAAGACCACACTCACCGACTTCACCGACGTCACCGACGTCAACTGACGTCAACTGACGTCACCGACATCACTGATCCCGCCGACTTCGACCAGGAGAACCGATGACCGACCCCGCCGCGATGACCGACCCCGACCTGATGACGGACTCTGCCGCTCGCCCCGCCCCGGGTCCCCAGCTGCCCGCCCCCGATGGCAGCGCGGATCCCCACCAGTGGCTCGAGGAGGTCACCGGTGACGAGGCGCTGGCGTGGGTGCGCGAGCGCAACGCAGCAGCGGAGTCGGAGCTGGACGGCGTCGGCGATCCCGATGATCCCTCGGGCGCCCCGCTGGCCGCGACGCTGCAGGAGGAGATCCGAGAGATCCTCGATGCCAAGGACCGCATCCCGGGCGTCACCAAGCGCGGGGACTTCCTCTATAACTTCTGGACCGATGCCGAGCATGAGCGCGGGCTCTGGCGGCGCACCACGCTGGACTCCTACCGCACCGAGGATCCCGAATGGGAGGTGCTGCTGGACGTCGATGCGCTCAACGAGGCCGAGGGGGAGGACTGGGTGTGGCACGGCGCGAGCCTGCTGCGCCCGCAGGAGGGGGAGCCCTACCGGCACGCCCTGGTCGATCTCTCCCACGGCGGCTCGGATGCGGATGTCACCCGCGAATTCGATCTCGAGACCCTCTCCTTCGTCACCGCTGCCGAGGGCGGCTTCGAGCGCCCCGAGGCGAAGGGATCGCTGAGCTGGATCGACGCCGACACCGTCTGGGTCTCGACCGACTTCGGCGAGGGCACCATGACCAGCTCCGGCTATGCACGCCAGGCCCGGATCTGGCGCCGAGGCACCCCGCTGGATGGGGCCGAGCTGGTGCACGAGGTCGCCGAGACCGATATGGCGATCTTCGCCGCCCATGACTCGACCCCCGGCTGGGAGCGGGACTGGGTGATCGAGGCGCACGCCTTCTACAACAACACGATCCACGTGGTCGACCGCTCGCAGCAGCCACCGGCGCTGACCACGGTCGAGGTCCCCGCAGACCTCGAGGCCAGCGCGCACCGGGATCTGGGCATCTTCAGTCCCCGCAGCGACTGGGAGATCGGTGAGTCGGTGTACCCGGCCGGCTCCCTGGTGGTCGGCGACTTCGCGGCCTTCCAGGCGGGCGAGCCCGAGCTGCAGATGCTGTTCGAGCCCACCGAGACCACTTCGCTCGCGGACATGACCATCACCCGCACCACCGTGGTGCTGTCGATCCTCGACGACGTCGTGCACCGGCTCGAGGTGCACACCCGCGACGAGCACGGCGCCTGGGTGCGTCAGGACCTCTACCCGGAGCTGCGCGGCTCCATCGGGGTCTCCGCGGTGGACGCCGACGTCAGCGACGAGGTCTGGGTGACGGTCACCGACTTCATCGAGCCCACCACCCTCCAGCTCGGGGACCTCGCCGACGTCGCGGGCGGCGGCGAGCCGGGCGAGCTCGCGGTCATCAAGTCCGCCCCGGCCCGCTTCGAGTCGGAGGGCCTGGACGTCAGCCAGCACTTCGCGACCAGCGACGATGGCACCCGCATCCCGTACTTCGAGATCACCCGGATCGGGGAGACGGACGCCGAGGGCTCCGACGAGCCCCGACCCACCCTGCTCTACGGCTACGGCGGTTTCGAGATCTCCTTGACGCCCTCCTATCTCGGGGCGATCGGTAAGACCTGGCTCGAGCGCGGCGGCACCTACGTGCTGGCCAACATCCGTGGCGGCGGAGAGTACGGCCCCCGCTGGCACCAGGCCGCGCTCAAGGAGAACCGACACCGTGCCTATGAGGACTTCTCCTCGGTGGCGAAGGACCTGATCGAGCGCGGCGTCACCGACCGCGCCCACCTCGCGGTGCGCGGCGGCTCCAACGGCGGGCTGCTCACCGGGAACATGGTCACCCTGTACCCGGAGCTGTTCGGCGCGGTGATCATCCAGGTCCCGCTGCTGGACATGAAGCGGTACAGCCACCTGCTGGCGGGCGCCTCCTGGATGGCCGAGTACGGGGATCCCGACACCGAGGACTGGGAGTACATCCGCACGTTCAGCCCCTACCACCTGCTGCAGGAGGGCAAGGGCGCCCAGTATCCGCCGACGTTCGTGCTCACCTCCACGCGGGATGATCGCGTCCACCCCGGACACGCCCGGAAGTTCGCCGCCGCCATGGAATCCCTGGGAGCCGACGTGCGCTACTGGGAGAACATCGAGGGCGGCCACGGGGGAGCGGCCAACAATGAGCAGGCCGCACGGATGAACGCGCTGCTGTACACCTTCCTGTGGAACACCATCGGAGATCGTTCGTGAACGTCCCCGCCTCAACTCCGCACGGGCCCGGCGCTGATCCTGCGGGATCAGATCCTGAGGACGCCCGACCTGCGAACCCCGGCCCCGCGAATCCCGGCCCTGCAGACCAGGTCGAAGGGCTCGACGACCTCGTGGACCGGCTCGCTGCGGAGCAGCGGGACGCCGTCGCCGCAGAAGAAGCGCAGGCGCAGGAGATCGCCGACGAACCCGGCGAGCAGCGACCCGAGCCGCCGCTGCTGAGCGGAGAGCGGGAGACCCTCGAGGGGTTCCTCGACTTCCTGCGCGCCACCATGCTCTGGAAGACCGAACGGCTGAACGATGAGCAGGCCGCCCGACGACTGGTCGGCTCGGAGACCACGGTGACCGGGATGCTGCGACATCTGGCCGATATCGAGCGCTACTGGTTCCGGGAGGTGCTCGGCGGGGTTCCGCTCGAAGACGTCGGCTACCGCTGGTCAGACGGTCGTGACCCCGGCGGCCAGTGGGCGCTCCCGGTGGGGGCCTCGCTCACGGAGGCGCGCGAGGACTACCGCAGCGCCACCGCGCAGTCACGGGACCAGCTGGTCGGCCGCGAGCCGGAAGAGGAGCTGCGTGGCGGCGGCGAGGTGCGCACCGTGCGCTGGGTGCTGGCCCATATGGTCGAGGAGACCGCGCGACATGCCGGACAGCTGGACATCCTGGTGGAGCTGCTCGATGGGAGGATCGGCGAGTGATCGCTCTGCCCGGACTCCGCTCCACCCGTTCTCGACCCTCGGAGTTCTTCGACCGCGCCGCACAGGACGATCTGCTCCAGCTGCGCAACGACCTGATGACGGTCTACCGCGAGTTCTCCGCCGAGGACCCGCGGCTGTTCCCGCTGCGCTACGCCCGCACGGTCCCGCGCCGCGCACATGCGGTCCGGGCATCGGCCGAATCCGGCGCAGCGGGCGCTCGGCCCCTCGCGGGGCCTGCCCCGCGCAACACTGCCGCGCCGCAGGTGCCTGTGCTGCTGATCCCCGACGGTCCCGCGCGGGCCTCGGTGCTGCCCTATGACGTGCTGCGCCGCAGCCTCGCAGGGCGGGGCCTGGACGTGCTGATGATGGAGCACCGCGGGGTGGGCCTGTCGCGGCTCGACGCGGAGGGCGAGGACCTCCCGCCCCATGCGATGGCTCTGCGCGAAGTGGTCGGCGACCTGGTGGCGGTGCTCGACCATGCCCGAGTCCCGCAGGCGGCCGTGGTGGGCAGCGGCTACGGCGCCTATCTCGCGCAGATGCTCGCGATCTTCCACCCCGAGCGGGTGCACTCGCTGGTGCTGGACTCCCCGCTGACCAGTGCGGGGGATGAGGCGATCGCGCAGGAGGCGCTGCGCGGCCTGTACTGGGAAGGCTCCGAGCCGTCCACCGCCACCACCGCCCGCACGCTGCGGCGACTCGCACAGGACGGCACGGTCGACGCCTGCCGGGCGGGGCCGGTGGTGCTCGCCGTCCACGAGCATGGCGGGCCGGAGGCGGTGCGTGATCTGGTGGATCTGCTGGCTGTGGGGCGCGGGCATCTGACCTGGACCAGCGTCCGCCAGGTGCTGAACCAGGCATGGCTGCAGTCCACCCCGTACGTGATCGAGCACGATCTGACAGCCCGGATCCTGCATACCGAGCTCGGCGGCGGACACCATGCCGACGGCGGCCCGCTGGATCCGCTGGTGCTGGAGGCGGAACAGGCACGGGCGGTGCCGCCTTTCACCGGGGAGCAGCTGAACCTGCATGAGCTGGCTCCGGCGATCACCGCGCCGACGCTCGTGCTCACCGGCTCCCAGGACCTGGTCTCGCCCCCGCGCATCGCCCGCGAGCTGGCGGACCGCATCCCCGGTGCCCAGCTGCTCGAGATCCCCGGTGCCCGGCACTCGATCCTCGATACCCGCAGCCGGATCCTGCAGGTCGCTGCACGCTGGAGTGCCTGCGGGACCGCCGCGCATCTGCCGGAGCGTGCCGCTGAGCTGGCGGGGCTTCCGGTCTCCACCCCCGATCTGGCACTCTCTCGGGGGTTGCAGATCGCGCTCGCCGCAGAGCGCTATTCCCCGTGGCGGCTGCGCCTGGAGTCGGCGCGCGCGGAACGTGCGCGGCTGTTGCGGGAACGTGCCCGCTCCGATCCCCGGCCCCATCGCGGTCGGCGCTCGCCGCACGAGCGGGCAGATCCGGTGTGAGACCTGCCCCTTCGCAGTTCGGGGGAGGGTATGCGCCAGTATCCTGAGCCGAACACAGGACGGCACAGTCAGGGAGAGCATCGATGGGGTCTGGGTCGAGCAGGCGACGCGCCACCGGAATTCGCAGCAGCGCAGCGCTGACGACCCATCAGGGCCTGCTGCGCGCCCTGGCGATCGCCAGCATCGTCGGGGTCGGCACGGTGACCGGTTTCGGCGCTGCCGGGATGGGACCGCTCTCCGCCCTCGCCGGTGATTCCGGGGAGAGCCCCGTCGAGCTCCCTGCCGAGACGGAGTCCGCGACTCCGGAACCCTCGGACGGCGGCGGCGCCCCGACCCCGACCGGCACGACGATCGCCCCGGTGGAGACCGAACCGGCCGACGTGGTCACGCCGACGGAGACCGAGAGCACCCCTGCCGAGGAGACGCAGCCGGCACCCACCGAGCCTGCCGAGGAGGACTCCGGGCGCGAGACCGAGGACGGTCGCGGCAGCGACTCCTCCGGCAGTGACTCCCGGGGTGGCAGTTCCCAGGGCGGCGGCTCTTCCGAGGGAGGTTCCCGCGGCAACGGCGGCAACGGTGGCTCCGGCAACGGCAGCAAGACCTCGCCGCCGGCCACGGAGAAGGCGCCCACGACGCGACCGACCCCGACGCCTCCGACGACTCAGACTCCAGACCCGGCCCCGACCACTCCGTCGGACCCCACGCCGGACCCCACAGAGAACGCTCCGACGTCGCCTGCGCCGAGCGAGGAACCCACAACTACTCCTGAAGATCCAGCCTCCGGCGGCGGGGGCCCCGAAGGAGGTGACGGTTCTGACGGCACCGGCGCCGCCGACGGACGCAGCGGCTCTCGCGGCGACGGCGACGAGCAGGGATCGAACCAGCAGGGCGTTACGGCCGGCACACGACGGTGAAGCCGCCGTCCTCGAACTCCATCCGGTAGTCCACGCCCCACTGCTGCAGAGCCCAGATCTGTAGATCCTGCGGAGGGCCATCGCCCCAGGAGAAGGCGTAGCGGTCGCTGAGCACGCAGTCCGGCACCCGCCTGTTGGGCCCGTGCAGCCACTGCACGTCATGATCCGGGACCGCCTGCGCCATCAGCGTGATGTCCACGGCGAGCACGGAGCCGTCGGGCACCGCCTCGAGCGCCGCCGCCGCGGGCTCCGCCCGCCAGGTCGGCTCCCACTGCTGGGGCCGCAGCACGTCGAGCACCGGCATCGCCGTACCGAGCAGCAACGTGACCGCCACGGAGGCTGCGACCGCGGTGACACGGATCCGACGCACCGGGAGCGGCGCATCCCGCCGCCACCAGGCGGTCGCGAGTCCGGTGCGACGGTCTCCGAGGGCGTCCAGCATCGCGGCCAACGCGATCGGCATCAGCACCGCGTTGTAGTGCCAGTACCAATCCCAGTAGAACTCCACGGTCCCGGTGAAGCGCCAGGCGAGCGTGGGCAGCATCAGCGCGATCAGCGGTGAGCGACCACCGATCAGACCCGCGACCAGCAGCAGCATCAGCACCGTCAGCCACTTCACCGGCGGCCAGAACACCTCCAGCGGGGAGCCCAGGTTGTCGGTGTAGTCGTACTGCCCGGCGGTGTTCAGCAGCGGCAGGATCACGAAGGTCGACAGCACGAACCATCCCGCGCCCCAGCCGGCCAGCGCCCATCCCGCACGGCGGTGACGGCGGTGCCCGCGGTATTGCAGCGCGATCAGCACCCCGAGCAGGGCGACTGTGAGCCCCAAATCCTCCTTGACCAGCACCAGCGGTGCTGCCCAGAGCACTGCGCCGAGCACTCTGCCGCGCAGCAGCGCCGTCAGGGACAGCGCCAGCAGCGGCACCGCGAAGGCGATCTCGTGGAACTGGACGGAGGCCGCGGACTGCAGCCCGAAGGAGAAGACGTACCCGCCGCCGGCGAGGGAGCCGAGCCCCGGCCCCAGGCGGTCGATCGCGAGGCGGGTCAGCGGGATCGCGGAGAGGCCGAACAGCAACGCCTGCGTCCACAGCAGCGCCTCCCCGGAGGGCCAGGCCCACCACACCGGGGCCAGCAGCACCAGCAACGGGTGGAAGTGATCGCCCAGCAGGTTCACGTCGTCGCCCTTGATGGGGACGATCGGGGCACGCAGCTCCCCGTAGGCGCGCGTGAGCTGGGTGAAGATCCCCAGGTCCCACGAGCGGGCTACCAGGTGGTGGAACTGCTGAGAGCCCAGCATCCCGTAGGCGAGGGTCGCGGCCAGGGCCAGCAGCGGGGGGACCAGCCGTCGGGAACGCCCGCCAGCCGCGCCGGTCGCGTCGGGCACACGCTCCGGGTCGGAACCCGGGCCCGTTCCTGCAATGAGCTCCGAGACGGCCGGAAAGGCAGGAGGGTTGGTCGGACGGTCCACGTCACGAGCGTATACGGCGCTCGTCCCTGCGGAGAAAAGATGCGCGGGCGTCAGCGGGGACCGCATAGGATCCGGTCATGCCCTCTCCGTCTTTTCCGCAGCTGATCTGCGCCGCTGCCGCCGCGAGTGCCGTCGGCGCGATCTCCCTCGTCGAGCACCGCCGGCTCGGCCCCTGGTCCCATGGCGCCTTCCGGGTGGGGATGGCTGCGCTCACCGGCGCCCTGGTCGCCGACTCGTCCCGTCATGATCAGGCGCTGCTGGATCCCGTGCGCGACGGGATCGTCGCCGGGGGCGTCACCCTGGGACTGATGGACCTGATCGAGCGGCTGGACGGGGCGGTGGTCGACGGACTGCGCGGAGCCGGGGTGCGGCATCCCCGGGCACTGCTGGCGACTCTGGGCGCCGTCGGCACCGCAGCGATGATCGTCGCGCCCGGTGCGTTCTCGCAGTCCGAGCGCTGGGGGACCCTCGAGGAGACGTTCGGCGAGTCCGAGAGCCGGCCGCTGCCCGAGGACGTGCAGACGCTGCTGACCGCACTGCTCACACCGCCCGAGCACACCACTGACCTCCCGGGCGCGGCTGCGCTGCGCGAGCAGCTCGCGAGCGCGCGGATCGTCGACCTCGGCTATCCGAGCAGCGATGTGCAGTTCGAGGTCGAGGACCCGCAGCGCCTCGCGGTGCCGCGCCAGCAGGTCTGGCCGCTGAGAGCAGCATTCATGCGAGACGGCTTCCGGTACGAGCTCGAGCTGCAGATCGATGACGGATGCCTCGGGATGCTCAGCGTCATGGTCCCGGACGACGAACCGCGCCACGAAGATGCCCACGAGCTGCTGTCCTCACCCGAGTTCGCACTGCCGGAGGTCTCCGAGATCACCCTGGAGCAGGAGAGCGAGCAGCCGCAGAGCAGCTGAGAGAGCAGCTGAGGGGACCGCTGCACGATGCCGCCGCCCTCTGCGTGCGGTATCGGCTCCGAGCTGCGTTCGTGGGTCGCTCTTCGCGCCTGATCCCGTCGCCTGTTCCCGTCGCGTCTGGCCGAGGCGCTCGACGAGTCGCGGCTCAGTTGTTGCGCGACTTCTTCTGCCGGATCAGGTCCAGCACGATGCAGCCGCCGATGACCGCCAGCCGCAGCTGAGGCGGCGCCGTCGGGTCCATCGCGAGCACATAGCGGCTGTGGCCGAGGAAGCCACGGGAGAGCCCGCCCCACTGCCGGGCGACCGTCGCGGCGACGAATCCCTCGACCTCGACGGTGAAGTCCATCCCCAGCATGTCCCCTTTGAGCTCGAGCGAGGGTCCGCCCACCACCGAGATCCCCACGCGCGTCGAGAAGAGCGCGAAGTGACTGATCACCTCGGCGAGCGGAGCGCCCTCGGGGGTCGAGAGCTCGAAGCGGTCGAAGCCGATGCCCGGCGGATCCTGGACGTGCAGCAGCGGTGTGCCGTCGGCGTCGGCGACATCGAGCGCGCGGCTCCCTGCGAAGAGCCGTGACACCCCGCTTCCCGAGGTCGTGACGTGCCCGATCACCTGCTCGCCGGTGGCATCGAGGATGTCGAAGTCGTTGGACATGAACCCGGTGATCTGCTGCATCACCAGGGTGTCGTGGCCGAGGAGCACGGAGCCGGGAGCTGGGTTGGGCATAGGGGTGGGTGCGGAGGAGTCCATCGCCACAGTGTGCCAGGCGTCCAGGGCGCTACCGTGGTGCTCATGAACGTTGTGGACGAGTCTGCGCAGCAGGCCGCACTGGACATCTTCCTGCCCTCCCCGCCGCCCGACGTCGAGCAGCAGGAGGCCTTCCTCGACGAGGCCGCGGCCCTCGCGCTCGCCGGCCAGCCGATCACCGTCTACCTGCAGGACGAGGACGCCTGGGCCTTCGAGGAGTGCGAGCCGGTGCGTGCGCTGCTGGAGTCCGCAGGGGAATCCGCGCTGCCGGTGACGCTGCTGGGCTTGGACATCGTGGTCAGCTCCGTCTACCCCACCACGGAGCAGATGACGCGCTTCGCCCAGGAGGGAGGTGCACCGCGGGCACCCCGCTCAGCGGCGGCGTCGGCCTGCGGACCTGGCGGTGCTCCCGGCGCGGGCGCTGTTCCGCTGCCGCGCGAGGCGGGTGGCTTCGCGGCGCAGCTGCTGGGTGTCGCCCCGGCTCCGGCACGGCCCGAGGGTGGGCCGGACATCGGCGCACGACGGAACCTCATGGGCGGGGACCACGGCGACGGGCTGCCCGGCCAGGAGGCCCCGGCCCGCTGAGTCGCTCAGAGCGAGCAGGCCACCCCGTTGAACCCGTGGTTGCAGTAGCCGCCGGGATTCTTCTCCAGGAACTGCTGCTGCTCGGGCTCCGCCGTGTAGTACACGCCGTTGCCGGCCTCGGACAGCGGTGACAGCTCGGTGGTGATGGCACCTCGCCCGGCCTCGTCAAGCGCCTGCTGATAGCACTCTGCCGAGCTGCGCACGACCTCGCCCTGCGCTGTGGACGTCCAGTACACGGCGCTGCGGTACTCGGTGCCGACGTCATTGCCCTGACGGTTGGCGGTGGTGGGGTCGTGCTGCTCCCAGAACTGTGTGAGCAGGGCGCGCAGCGTCGGCTCTCCACCGGAGTAGATGACGCGCACAGCCTCGGTGTGACCGGTCTTGGCGGAGAAGACCTCTTCATAGGTGGGATGCGGCGTATATCCGCCGGCATAGCCCGAGGAAGTGGTGTGCACGCCAGGGACCTGCCACGCGATGCGCTCGATGCCCCAGAAGCAGCCGCCGGCGAGGATGATCTCCTCGGTGCCCGCGGGCCAGGGACGCGGATCGACGGGGGAGTCCGGCCCGAGCATGTCGGTCCCGAGCACAAGGTGCTCGCGCGCGAGCGGGTAGGGATAGCGGTCGCGGCCGGGGAGGGCGTCTTCCCGCGCGACCATTTCCTTCTTGTGCCCGTACAGGAGGTCCATCATCTGCCACATGCCCCTCACGGTAGTCCTCGCCGACCTGCCGTGGAGGTCTGGAGCGACGTGGAACACCTGGGTTCCGCCCAGGGCGTGACGCACGGCGTGACCCTTCCTCCCCACCACCCCTTCGTCCACATTCGGGATGCAGACCTGGTGCTGCCACGGAGCGGAGCGCACGCTTGTTCGAACAGCACGACAGCCCCGGACACAGTCGTCCAGGACCGTGACCAGGCGTGAAGGAGGGCAGAGGCATGAGCGCCAGCGCGATGCAGTGGACCACTGACCTCGAGCTCCTTCTCGACGCTGCACCGTCCCTGGAACAGCTCCCCAGGGGGCATGACGACGCCCTCATCGATCTCATCACCGCCATGGAGCACGGCAAGGCCCGCCTCGCCGCCGTGCAGGCGCAGGCAGAGACTGTCTTTCACGACTCTCAGATCCGGGAGCAGAAGCGCCTCGGGGTGCCGCGCGATGAGCTCGGACGTGGCATCGCCGACCAGATCGGTCTCGCGCGCAGGATCGCCCCCAAGCAGGCCTCCGATGAGCTTGCGCTGCGACGGATACTCGTCACCTCGATGCCGCGCACCACTGCGCTGCTCGGCGCCGGGAAGATCAGCGAGTGGGCCGCCCACATGGTGGCGGCCAATGTGGTGGTCCTCGACGACGAGGACCGTGCCACCATCGATGCCGAGTTCGAGGCCCGGCTCCCGAAGGTCACCGCAGGCCGCGCGAGCGACATCACGCGGGCGCGGGCTATGGAGCTCGACCCTGGAGCGGCGGTGGCTCGGAACCAGCGAGCGGTCAGCGGCCGACGGGTCACGCTGCGCCCCGCCGTGGATGGGATGTCGGTGCTGCGAGCGGTCCTCCCGGTGAAGGACGGCGTCGCCAGCTTCGACGCCCTCACTCGCGCCGCCAAGGCCGCCAAGAGCGGGGGTGATCCTCGGGGGAAGGGTCAGATCATGGCCGATACGCTCGTCGAGCGGACCACCGGGGTGGAGACCGTGGACGACGTTCCGGTGGAGGTCCAGCTGCTCATGACCGATCTGACGCTGCTCGGCGAGGACGTCGAGACTGCCTGGATGGGCGGGATTCCGATCCCTGGCCCGGTCGCTCGCGACATCGCCCTCGGCACCCGCACAGCGCCCTCCCGGCGCCAGCCGGATGTGCACGAAACGCCACCGTCTGAGCTCGGAGATGAGCCTGCCGCGCTCGCCCTGCCTGCCCTGCCTGTCGACGACGCCGAATCACGCTCCGCTCACGCGCACCCTGCCGAGCTGGCCGCGTCGGATGGACCGGCACTCGCCGGTTCGCCCGAACAGCCGATAGTGCCTTCGCCGCCGACCGAGGTGACCGCAGAGCCGTCGACCACTTCACCTGCCGGCCTGCCGAACGAAGCCTCCGCAGGCCCGAAGAATGTCATGCCCGCAGCACCGTCGGCCGGTCCTCCTGAGGAAGAGCTCGAGACCAGCCCACCGGATCCCGCGACGGCCGCAACAGATTCGCGGGAGGTGACCGAGGCGAAGCGCTGGATCAGACGCCTCTACACCAACTCGCCCACGGGCGATCTGACAGAGGTGGACGGCCGCCGTCGGCTCTTCCGCGGCGAGGTCCGACGCTTCATCCTCACGCGGGACCAGCGCTGCCGCACGCCCTTCTGCGATGCCGCGATCCATGACGTCGACCATGCGCACCGCCACGCCGATGGGGGCAGCACCGACGTCGGCAACGGCGTGGGCCACTGCCAACGGTTCAACCTGGCCAAGGAGATGCCCGGATGGACCTCGACCTTGGACCCCGCCGCCGATGAGGAACCAGGTCTGCTCACCATCGAGACGCCCACCGGGCACCGATATACCTCGACCTCGCCGCTGCTGAGGCGGCTCCTCGACGGGCCCGACGGAGAGCGGGCCAGGATCCTCCCGAACGCGCCGGAGGAGTCTCAGGACGCTCAGGGCCAGACGGACGCTCAGGCCCAGCCGGACGTTCAGCAGCGCACGGAGGACGAAGCGCCGCCGGACTTTGCAGCCTCAAGGTGAGGCGGTGACCCAGTGCTCTTTCGCTGCGATCTCACCGCTCGCGGGGCAGCACCGTGATGAACAGTCCGATCGCCGCGAGCACTCCGAGCACCATCATCCAGGGACCGAGCTGCACCCCTGCGAGCCCTGCCACCAGCAGCCCGCCCAGCAGGCTCAGGACGAGCACCGGGAGCAGCCCCTTGCCGGCGAGTAACCAGGCGCTGCGGGCAAACACGCCGTGCACGGGAATCGTCGCCGCGAGGGCGAAGGCGCTGTGCGCGATCAGCAGCAGGAGCCCGATCCCGGCGGTGCGCAGCATCGAGACCTCGCCCAGGCCGAGGACTCCCAGCACGATCCCCGCCGGTGCCAGCAGCCCCAGATCGGTGTCCGGGTTGCGGAACTGGAACAGGAGCCCCAGCGCGACCGTGAGGGTGATCAGGACGGTGCCGACGTGGGTGAACAGCCCCGTGACCCCGAACAGCATCAGCAGCGCGAACACCGTCGCGGCGGTGCCGGTGATGCGCAGCAGCCACTGCGTGGCGCTCACCTTCTGCAGCTCGAGCAGCCGCTGGGCGACGGGATCGACCACCTGTCCCATCCGCATCAGGACCTCCTCATCCGGGGCGCCGTACGGGCCGCCGAGAGTGACAGCAGCACGGGGGCGAGAGAGCTCGGACCTTCCCAGGCCGTGACCGGCACACCGGCTTCGCGCAGCTCGCGCACCGTCTTCTCGCGCAGCAGGCGGCGCATCGCCCAGGCTTCGGGCCAGAACCGGTCGGAGACCTTGCCATCGATACGCAGCGGCTTCCCGTGCAGCACCGAGGTGTCGCCGATGCTCGGCGGCAGGGTGTCGACCACGATGACGTCGGCCCCATGCGAGACCAGCACTCCGATCTGCGCGATCGTGTCCCGGCTCAGCAGCGGCGTGCACACCACGGTGAGGGTGCCCGAGCGCACCGAGCGCAGGCGCCGCGCCGGGCGCAGCGCGCCGGCATCCCGGCTGGCCCGTGACAGGGCGGCGGTCAGCACGCGCAGCTGGCGGGGACCGGAGCCGGGCGGCACCGGGCCGATGAGATGACCGATGTCGAACACCGAGACGCGGTCCCCGGCGGTGAGATAGTGACGGGCGATCGCCGAGGTCGCCCGGATGGTCATGTCCAGGCAGGTGGGCGCCTCCGCATCGGACCAGGGCGCGGGAGCGATATCCGCAATGGTGTCGGTGACGATCAGGACCTCGGTGTCCTGCTCGGTGAAGGTGGCGTTGGTGTGCAGCTCGCCGGTGCGGCTGGTGACGCGCCAGTTGATGCGATGCAGGCGGTCACCGGGGCGGAAGGTCCGCACCTCGGAGAGCGCGGTGCCATCGCCGCGGCGGCGGGACAGGTGCACCCCGCTGACCCCGATCGGGGTGGGCACCTCGACGGGGGCGTCGAGCACGGTGGAGGCGGGGACCACCTGCACCTCGGCAGGGGCGAGGGTCCGCTGGGCGCGGTAGGCGCCGAGTGCGTCGGCCACCAGCACGTGCATCGGGCCCACCCGGACCTTTCCCCAGCGCTGCGCGCTGACCCGCATCTGCAGCTCCCCGTCGCCGGCGAGGGAGCCGTGGCGCGGGGCGATGTCGGCGTGGGGCGGCATCGGCAGCGTCGCCGCGGTGAGCACCCCAGGGTCCGTGCGCACGGTGACGGCTGCGGTGCCACCCTCTTCGATGCTGCGGCGGTTCACCCGCTGCTGCGGATCCACCACCGCCCGCTCCTCACCGCGCAGGGTCCGTCGAGCCAGTGCCACCAGGGCCCAGACCAGCAACGGCAGCCCGACCAGGATGATGTCGGGCCGGCCCATGACCAGGGCGAGTGCGAGGGCGGCACCGCCGATGATCGCGGCCCGCACCAGCGCCGCCGTCGGCCGGGTCCGCAGCTCGATCTGCCGTGAGTCCCCGGAGCTCACGCCGAGGCCTGGGGGACCGGTTCGACCGCTGCGGGGACCGGCACCTGCCCGAGGACCGCGTCGACCACGCCGGCGCCGGTCGCGTTCTGGAGCCACAGCTCGGGCTTGACGGTGACGCGGTGGTCCAGGGCGGGATGGGCGAGTGCCTTGATGTCCTCGGGGACCACGTAGGAGCGCCCCCGGATCACCGCGAGCGCGCGGGCACAGGTGATCAGGGCGAGGGTGCCTCGCGGTGAGGCGCCGACCAGGGCGTGCTGGTGGCTGCGGGTCGCGGCGGTGAGCTCGACCGCGTAATGACCCACCGAGTCCTCGACGTGGACATCCTCGACGGCCTGCTGCACGCCGAGCAGCCCGGCGGCATCCAGCACCTCGGGCACGATCTGCTCCTCGCGGCGGCGATCGATGCGGCGGGAGACCACCTCCCACTCCTGTGCGGCGGTGGGATAGCCGAAGGAGAGTCGCAGCAGGAAACGGTCCAGCTGCGCCTCGGGCAGGGGATAGGTGCCCTCATGCTCGATGGGGTTCGCGGTGGCGAGCACATGGAACGGGCTCGGCAGCTTCCGGGTGGTGCCCTCGACGGAGACCTGCCGCTCCTGCATCGCCTCCAGCAGCGCGGACTGGGTCTTCGGCGGGGTGCGGTTGATCTCGTCGGCCAGCAGCAGTCCGGTGAACACCGGGCCCGGACGGAACACGAACTCGCCGGTGCGCTGGTCGAACACCTCGGCGCCGGTGAGATCCGCCGGCAGCAGGTCGGGAGTGAACTGGGCACGCTTGAAGGGCAGCCCGAGCGCCTGCGCGAACGACCTCGCGGCGAGGGTCTTGCCCAGGCCCGGGAGGTCCTCGAGGAGCACGTGCCCGCCGGCGAGGATGCCGGTGAGGACCAGTTCGAGGGACTCGCGCTTGCCGACCACGGCGGTCTCGACGGCGTCCAGCACGGTGGCGGCGGCAGCGGTGGCCTCCTGGGGCGACATCGCCCGGGGCGTGAGAGCAGTGGGGGAATCAGGGGTGGGGTCGGTCATCAGTCCCTCTCCTCGCGCGAGGCGAGCTCGGTCAGGCAGCGGTGCAGGGCACGTCGGTCGATGGGGCCGACGGGATGGGTCTCGGCATCGGGGTGGCGGGCGATCTCGAGCAGCCGCTCCAGGCCCGTGCTGAGTGCGGGGGCTTCGGGGTCGCGGGCACGTTCCTCCGCGATCTCGCCGAGCGTGCGGGCGAGGCCGCGGCTGGTCATGCGGCGGCTGGGCTGGGCGCCATGGGCGAGATCCTCGAGCCGGCGCACCCGCGTGTCCTGGGCATGGGGCAGCGCGTAGTCGGCGTCGAGATCGAGTTCGGGGGCATGGAGCTGATCGGCGCGGTCAGCGCCCTCGTCGATGATCCACCAGATCGCGCCGCAGGCCAGGCCCACGGAGAACAGGATCGGCAGCGGCAGGTACAGCCCGAATAGCGTGCAGATGAAGTACAGCACCAGGGCGAGCACCACGGCGATCGCCAGCTTCACCAGCAGCGGCAGCCAGGAACGGATCATGCGTAGCCCTCCTCAGCCGGGCCGTTCCCAGCCGGGCCGTTCCCAGCCGGGCCGTTCTCCGTCGTGCCGCCGCCGAGATCCGCGGTCAGCCCGTCGAGCAGGGCGAGTGCCTCCTCGCGGTCCGACTCCACCAGGGGCTGGGGGTCGAACAGCGCCCGACGGTACAGATGTGCGAGCCGATCCAGCGCCGAACGGTCGAGGTCCAGGGCGCCGAGCACGGCGACGACGAACTCGAGCGTGGTCTGGGAGGGGGCGCGCCGCACCCCGGCCTCGGCGATCGCGCGCTCCAGCGCCAGCCAGGCCGCGATCACCGCGTCATGGGCGTCGACCACGGTGGACAGATGCGCACGGGCATCCTCGAGCGCGGCCATCGCCTGCTCGGCGGTGAGCTCATCCTCATCGGCGTATCCGGCCAGCGCAGGCGCAGGCCGGGCGAGCTTCCGCATCCGGTACGCCACCCAGATGGCGAGGGCGAGGAGGATCACACCGAGCACCACCAGGGCGATGATCAGCCCGGTGTTCGGACCGTCGGGATCCGGCGGCTGGGTGGGGAGGTCCTGGGTGGCCCAGTCCGGCTCGTTGTAGTCCTCACGAGCGGGAGCGAACTTGTACTCGCCCTCGGTCTCCCCGGTGTACACCGCGCCGGGGCCCCGGTCCGCGGCGGCGCCGAGGGCGACCAGGCCGATCGCGCCGAGGGAGACCACCAGCAGCAGCACCGCGACCAGACGGCGGTGGGCATCGACGCGGGGGGAGCTGTCCGTGCTGCGGGCAGCGTCAGCTCCGGCGTCGGCGTCGGCGTCGGCGTCGGCGTCAGCGTCAGCAGTGGTGGTGGTGCTGCTGCTGGCGCCGTTCCCGGTACTCATCGGACGGCCTCCTGCGCGGTTCCCTGGGCGGCGGGGCTCGGATGCGGGGAGGCGACGATCACGGACTGCTCCCCGCCGATGCGGGTGAGGATCAGGGTCGCGGATTCGTCGCCGAAGCGGCGCGGGCGCAGTTTGCGACGCAGCTCGTCGGGCTCCACGGCGGTGCCGCGCTTCTTGATCTCCAGAACGCCCAGGCGATGCTCCCGCAGATAGGCGGTCAGCCGCTTGAGGCCGAAGGGCATCACGTCACGCACTGTGTAGCCCCGGACGAAGGGGGTGCTCACCAGGCGGTCGCCGGTGAGATAGGCGATCGTCTCATCCAGCGTGTGGGCGCCGAGGTGCTCGGCGAGAGTGCCGATCAGTCCGGCCCGGATCACGGCGCCGTCGGGCTCGTAGAAGTGGTCCCCGACCGTGCCCGGCGTGGGATCGCCGGCGGAGTCGACGCCACGGTCCAGCCGGTGCGCACCGGCGTGATCGATGAGCAGGGCGGAGGAGAGCACTCCCTCGCGCGCGAGCGGCCCGCACCAGGCGGCGGCCTCGAGGACCTGCCCGTGGAAGGACAGCCACTGCACCTCCACCTCGCGCGGCAGCGCCTCCCGGGAGACGGCAGGGCCGAGCTTCGCGCCGAGCGGTCCCAGCTCGTCGGCGGTGCCGAGCCGTCGCGCCAGGTCCAGGACGGCGGAGAGCGGCGGCTCGTACTCCTCGGGGTCGTGCAGGCGCCGGGTGCCGCCGCGGGAGGGGGCTCGGCGGGCCGGATCCAGCCAGATGCCGTCGGTCGACGTCGGGTCGTGCTCCGCCACGTCACCCAGCTGGGCGTGCGCGTTCGGGAAGGGGCGCAGGTTCACGGTGGCCACGGCGACCGCCGCGGGATCGCGATCCACCGCCGTCACCTCGAGCCCCAGCCCCGCCATCGCCATCGAGTCACCGCCGATGCCGCAGCCGAGGTCGGCGACGCTGCCCACTGCGGCCCGCTGGAAGCGCTTGGCGTGGAGCGCCGCGATCGGCAGGCGGGTGGCCTGCTCGAGGCCGTGCGGAGTGAACAGCATGGAGGAGGCGAACTCCCCGAACTTGTCCGCAGCGCGTGCGCGCAGCCGCGACTGGGTCAGCACGGCGGAGACCAGCTCGGGGGAATGGCCCGCCTCGCGCAGCTGCGTCGAATGCCGCAGCACGTCGTCCTCACGATAGGGAGGCAGGGAGTTCAGCAGCGCCCACCCGCTGGGATGCAGCACCGGCTCCAGGGCACGGAGGGCGGCGTCGGCATCATCGGCAGAGGGCACAGACATGAGAAAAGGGTACCTGCTGGACATGTGTCCGGGCTCACCGCCGCGAGCCGGCGCGTGCCCGGCGGCTCAGGCGCCGATGTCCAGCACCAGCTTCCCGCGGGTGTGGCCCTCCTCGAGCCGCACATGCGCCTGGTCGATCTGGCTCATGGGCAGCACCTCGGAGACCTCGAGCGGGTAGCGACCGGCGCGGATGCCCTGAGCCAGGCGGTCCAGCCGCTCCCGGCTCTGCACGATCGACGGGATCCGTGCCTCGATGCCGCGCTCGAGGGCCGGGGTGAGATCCGCGAGCGTGGGCAGGGCGACGATCCGGCCGCCGGGGGCGAGCTGGTCGAGGCTGGGCAGGAAAGTCGCGTGATAGTGGGTGTCGAGCACGACGTCGACCCCGCGGCCTTCCGTGAGGCGCTGCAGCTCGGAGCCCCACTCGCCGGTGTCATAGGGGATGGGCACCGCGCCGAGCTCACGGATCCGCTCGACGTTCGCGGACCGTCCGGTGGCATAGACGGCAGAGGCGCCGGCCTCGAGCGCCATCGGGATCAGCAGCTGTCCCACCCCGCCGCTGCCACCGTGGATCAGCACCGTCTCGCCCTCCTCGATCCCGGCGGTGTCCCGCAGGGTGGCGATCGCGGTGAGTCCCACCAGCGCCAGCCCCGCCCAGCGCGGCAGGTCCTCCTCGGGGATCTCCCCGGGCACTGGGGCGAGGTCATCCGCCGAGATCGCGATCACCTCGGCGGCCACCCCGCGGTGATCGCCGGGGCCGCGCATCCCGAACACCCGCGTGCCCTCGGTGAGGCCGCGAGAGCCCAGCTCGGCCTGATCGAGCCCGGAGCCGGCCCCGACCACGGTGCCGACCATCTCCCGACCGGTGCCCGCCGGCAGCGGCAGATCCTTCGCCCGCCCGGAGGAGCCGTCGCGGATCTTGAAGTCCAGCGGGTTCAGGCCCGCGAACAGCACCTGAACGAGCACCTCGTCGGGCGCGGGCTCAGGGGTGGGGGCGTCGGTGTGCAGGGTCAGGACCTCTGGGCCGCCGAAGCGGTCGAAACGAATCTCACGCATGGACCCATCATGCACCCCGCACCTGGCAGTGGCCACGGCAGAAGGTCGATGGTCGGGTTCGCGGGGCCGGCGATGGGGGATCATGGAGCGATCGCCTGCCCGGACACTACCCCTGGAGGACCATGAGCGCCCACCGTCTCTCGCCGTGGCAGTGGCGTGAGCTCCTGACCCGCGAGATCACGCTGCCGCTCGAGACCGAGCAGGTGCCGCTCCAGCAGGCGAGAGGCCGGTATCTCGCCGCTGAGGTTCGCAGCCCCGAGGCGATGCCGGCCCTGCCCATCGCCGCGATGGACGGCTTCGCCGTGCGTCGTGCGGACCTGAAGGCGCCGGGCGCCACCACCCTTCCGGTGAGCACCGAGATCCCCGCCCGCCCCGGTCAGGTCCGAGCCCTGGCGCTCGGCACCGCCGCCCGGATCATGACCGGCGGAGCGGTCCCCGAAGGAGCGGACGCCGTGATCGAGGTCGAGGCGACGGATGCCGACCCCTTCGGACGGGTCCCCGCCGCCGTGACCCTCACCCTCGATGCCCTTCCCGCCGCCGGGCGCCACGTGCGCTCCCCCGGCGAGGAGGTCGCTGCGGACGAGCTGCTCGCCGGGGAGGGAGACCTCGTGGGACCGGGACTGGTAGGACTGGCCCGCGCGCTCGGACTCGCCCAGCTGCCGGTGCGCCGCCGCCACCGGGTGACCGTGGTGGTCACCGGGGACGAGCTCGCCGCTGAGGCGACTGCGATCGGCAGCGTGCGCGAATCCAACGGCACGATGCTCGCCGCGGCGTTGGAGGTCGACGGCGCGCAGGCACTGCCCCCGCTGCACAGCAGCGACGACCACACCCAGCTTCGTGAGACGCTCACCAGGGCCGCGGCGGAGTCCGACCTCGTGCTCACCACCGGCGGGATCGGCCACGGCGCCTTCGACGTGGTCAAGACCCTGCTCGGCGAGCACGGCAGCAGCACCTCCCGCTTCGAGCATCTCGCACTGCGCCCCGGCGGACCGCAAGGGTGGGGACTGCTCCGCGGCGGGGTGCCCGTCGTCCACCTTCCCGGCACCCCGGTGGGGGCATTGGTCGGCTACCACCTGTTCATCCGTCCCCTGCTGGTGGGGGAGCGCGCCGCCCCGCGCAGGATGCCGCTCGGCGACACCGCCGCAGATCACGGGCATCGCCGACCCGGCACTGTGTATGCGCTGCCCGGAAGGCTGCGCCTCGGGGCCGACGGCCGGGAGGTGGTCGACCTGCTGCCCGGGCGGCGCCTTGCCCCCTATGGGCGAGCTGATGCGATCGTGCTGCGCAGGGACGTCGACGCCGCGGACGGCACGGTGGCTGTGCTCAGGATCTGAGCCGCCCCTGCATTACCGTGGCTCCATGCCGTCGACCAGCCCAGCCCCCGTTCACGACCCGGGAGGCACCCTCCACCTGCGCCCTCACGGGGCGACAGTGCTCTGTGCGGTCGTCGGGCTGCTCGGTCTCGGTCTTGCCATCGACGCAGTAGTCCGCGCGGGCTGGCAGGGTGTGCTGACCCTGCCGGTGCTGCTGCTGATCATGGCGCTGGTGTGGATGGTGCTGTGGGCACCGCGGGTGGTCCTCCACGAGGACTCCGTCGAGGTGCGCAACATCGTGGTCACCCACCAGATCCCCTTCGCGATGATCGAAGAAGTGCGGGTCGGCGCGATGCTGCGCCTCGAGACCGCGGGCCGCGACGGCACGACGAAGACCATCACCGCCTGGAACGCCCCGGCGCTGAGCCGGGATGCGCCCTGGCGGCGGCAGGCACAGATCCATGAGCAGGATCTGCGCGGCCGACGGCTCACCCCGCAGGAGCGCCTGGTCAACGACCAGCAGTCCAGCCGGTCCGCCGTGATCAAGCTGCGCTGGGAGCGCTGGCAGGACCGCCGCGAGGGGCAGCCGGGACAGCCCGCGCTGGACCGCGCAGCCGGGACCGACGCTGACACCGGCGCGGTGATGACCACGCGGCCCAACATCGTGCAGATCGCGGTGGTGGCGGTGTTCGCGGTGTTCGCCGTGGCGCGCATCGTGCTGTGAGCCACAGAGCCTGCTGACGCGGGCACCACACGCTCTGCGTGGCACAGAGAAGGGGCCGAACCGCTGCTGCGGTCCGGCCCCTGCTCTTGAGAGTTCGTCGATCAGACTGAATCTTCCGCCTGGTCTCCTGTCCCTCGCAAGCTCGCGATACGTCGATCAGGCCTTGATACCGACCTGGGTCCAGTCGGTGGTCTCGAACTGCGAGGCACCGGTGTTCACGACGCCGTTCTTCACCGCGAAGATGATCGGAGTCGCGTAGAAGGGGATGACCACGAAGGACTCGGCGATGATCGTCGAGATCTCATTGGCGACCTTGCGACGCTCCTCCTCATCGAAGGCACCCTTGATCTGCTCATTGAGCGGCCCGAGGCGATCGTCGGCGAAGCCGGTGTAGTTCTGACCCGACTCGAGCGGGTACATGAGGTTCACCGAGGAGGTCTCGGGGAAGGCGGTGCCCACCCACGAGAAGGTCACCATGTCGAAGGACTTCGGCATGACGTAGTCGGGGAAGTAGCCGTCGGACGGCACCGTCTGCAGCTCGACGTTGAAGCCGATCGCGTTGAGGTTCGTCTGCACCTGACGGGCACGGTCGGAGTTCGACTTGGTGTCCGCGGGAATGATGACACTGAGGTCCAGCCCCTTGCCGTCCTTGGTGCGCTTGTCGCCCTCGAGCGCCCAACCGGCCTCGTCGAGGATCTTGCCCGCAGCCTCGGGGTCGAAGGTGAGGCTGCCCATGGACTCGTAGGAGTCCTGGTAGCCGTCCTGGCCGGGCATGTAGACGAAGTTGTCGACCAGCACGATCGGGGCCTCGAGCGGGCCCACCACGGCGCGGCCGATGGCGTCGCGGTCGATGCCACGAGCCATCGCCTCGCGGACCTTGACGTCCTCGAGGAGGCCGTCGCCGCCATTGACGTTGATCGTCAGGTGCGTCCAGGTCAGGCCGTTGGTGGCCTGGATGGTTGCATCCGAACGGGTCTTCGCCTGGCTGAGCACGTCGCCGGTGCCGACTTCGAGCCAGTCGATCTCGCCGTTGGCGAAGGACTGGGGCTGGGTGGTCTGGTCGACGACCTGGAAGATGACGGTCTCCAGCTTCGGCGCACGACCCCACCAGTGCTCGTTGCGCTCGAGGGTGACCACGCCGCCGCCCTGGTCCATGGTCCCGACCTTGAAGGGGCCCTTGCCCGGGGTCGGGCCATCGGCGAAGCCGGTGTTGAAGGTCTCCGGGTCGGCGTACACCGACGCCGGGGACACGGGGTGGAGCACGGTGATCCAGTCGATGAACGGGCTCGAGAAGACGATCTCTGCGGAGTACTCGTCATCGGTCTGGGTGATCGACTCGATCTGGTCCCAGCCCACGGTGGAGACGACGAGGAACTCCTCGTTGGTGCCGTTCAGCGCCTTCCACTGCGCGATGAGGTCCTCGACCACGATCGGGGTGCCGTCGTCCCACTTCCCGTTCGGGTTGAACTTGACGGCGATGGTCTGCGGGTCCTCGGAGGTCATCTCTGCGGACTCGATGTAGTCGGGGTTCAGCGACTTCTCACCGGTCTCGGAGAGGATGAGCTCGCCGCCACCTCCGCAGGGGTCGGCGATGTCGGAGGTGTCGGCGTTGTTGCCGTCGACCTGGCTGCGGTTCCAGTTGGCCGGGAAGGTGAGGATGGCCTTGCGCAGGGATCCACCGTCGGGGACCTGGTCGTACTCCATGCGCTCCCAGGCGGTCGAAGGCAGCTCCCCCTGTTCCTCCGCAGCCTTGTCGTTCTCCTCAGCAGCCTGCGACTGCTGCTCCTCCTCGGTGGCCTGGCCGCCGCACGCGGCGAGGGCGGCGGCGGAGCCGACCACGCCGGTTCCGGCGAGGAAAAGACGACGAGTGCTCGTGATCTTCATGGGTTTCTCTCTTCCTGGGTGAGATGTGCTGCTCGGCACGGGGTCTCGGGGTCGTGGGGTGGGTACTGCGGTTCTGGGGGCGCTGGACGCGGCGCGTCAGTCGCCGGGGGTGGGGGACAGGGCGGAGATGTCCACATCATCGAGTCGGTGGATCTCCTCGACGTGATGGCAGGCCACCTTGGACTTCCCGTGCACGATCGCTGCCGGATCATCGCCGAGGCACTGCGCCTGGCGGGTCTCGTCGAGCATCCGGAACAGCGGGCAGCGCGAGGCGAAGTTGCAGCCGGGGATGTCCTCGGTGGGGCTGGGGAGGTCTCCCGTGAGCAGGATCCGTCGGCGTTCACGCTCGATCGTCGGATCCGGCACCGGCACCGCGCTCATCAGTGCCCGGGTGTAGGGGTGACGAGGGGTCTCGTACACCTCCTGCACCGGGCCGTACTCGACGATCCTGCCCAGGTACATCACCGCGATCTTGTCGGCGATCTCCCGGACGATCGCGAGGTCATGCGCGACGAACAGATAGGACAGTCCCATCCGGTCGCGCAGATCCTCGAGCAGGTTGACGACGCCGGCCTGGACCGAGACGTCGAGGGCGGAGACCGGCTCGTCGAGCACCAGCACCTTGGGGTTGGTGATCAGCGAGCGGGCGATGCCGATGCGCTGGCGCTGACCGCCCGAGAACTCGTGCGGGTAGCGGTCGGTCATCTCCGGGTCCAGGCCCACCAGCTCGAGCATCTCCACCACGCGGCGGTCGCGTTCGGCGCGGGGGACCTTATGGACCGTCAGCGGCTCCGCGACGATGTCGCCGACGGGCATGCGCGGGTCCACCGCCGCCATCGGGTCCTGGAAGACGATCTGCACGTCCTGGCGCATCGCCAGCCGTTCGCTCCGGGAGAGCGTGCTGACGTCCTTGCCCGTCACCTCGAGGCTGCCGCGCTGCGGGCTGACCAGCTCCATGATCTCGAGCGCGGTGGTGGACTTGCCCGAACCGGACTCGCCCACCAGGCCCAGGGTCTCGCCCGGCAGGACTTCGAAGTCCACTCCGTCGACGGCCTTGACCTTGCCGACCACGCGGCGGAACACCGACCCCTTGTACAGCGGGAAGTGACGGATCAGATCCTCTGCCCGGACCACCGGCTCCAGGCCGGTGGAGTCCTTGACCGCACGCTCCTCGTGCGGGGGGCGCGGGAAGATGTCCGAGGGCTTCAGAGTGCCCGCAGCGATCTCGTCGGACCGGTGGCAGGCGACCTCGCGGCCGTCGCCGAGCTCCGCGAGGAGCTCCGGCTCGGTGGTGCGGCAACGATCCTGGAGCGCCGGGCAGCGATCCGCGAACGGGCAGCCCACGGGCAGGTTCGCGAGGTTCGGCGGTCGCCCCTCGAGAGGCACCAGCCTCTCCTTGCCAGCGGTGAGCATGTTCGGCACCGAGCGCAGCAGGCCCATCGTGTACGGCATCCGCGGGGAGTGGAAGACTTCCTCGACGGGGCCCTTCTCGACGAGCTTGCCCGCGTACATCACGGCGACGCGGTCCACATTGCCGGCGACCACGCCGAGGTCGTGGGTGATCAGCACGACGGCTGCGCCGGTGACCTCCTTGGCCTTCTGCAGGACCTCGAGGATCTGCGCCTGGATGGTCACATCCAGCGCGGTGGTGGGCTCGTCCGCGACGATCAGCGCCGGGTCGTTGGCGATCGCGATCGCGATCATCGCGCGCTGGCGCATACCGCCGGAGAATTCGTGGGGGAAGGCTTTGACACGACGCTCCGCCGCGGGGATCCCGACGATCTTCAGCAGCTCGACGGCGCGCTTCTCCGCGCTGCGCTGAGGGATGCTCTTGTCGTGGAGGGTCAGCGCCTCCACGATCTGCTGGCCCACGGTGTAGACGGGCGTCAGCGCAGAGAGCGGATCCTGGAAGATCATCGCCATCTCGCGGCCGCGCAGCTTCGACAGCGCACGGTCGCTCATCCCCAGCAGCGACTCACCGCGGAAGGTGATGTCGCCGGTGATCTTCGCGGAGGACGGGAGCAGTCCCATCACCGCGAGGGAGGAGACAGACTTCCCGGAGCCGGATTCGCCGACGATGCCGAGGAACTCGCCCTCGTCCACGGTGTAGTCGACGCCGCGCACGGCGCGGACGCCGCCCTTCGCGTTCGGGAAGGTGACGGTCAGGTCCTTGACCTGCAGCAGTGGCTCAAGCACGGTTCACCTCACTGGTGGGGTCGATGGCATCGCGCAGGGCGTCGCCCACGAGCGCGACTCCGGTCAGCAGGGCGATCAGGAACGATGCGGGGATGATGAACAGCCAGGGCCGGGAGACCGCAGCGCCGGTGCCGTCCTGCAGCAGGGTTCCCAGGGAGACGTCTGGAGCCTGGATCCCCAGGCCGAAGAAGGACAGCGAGGTCTCGGCCAGGATCGCGCCGGCGACGCCGAGGGCGCCGTCGATGATCAGCAGCGAGGCGACGTTGGGGATGATGTGGCGGCGCAGGATGGTCGGGGTGCTCACGCCCATGTAGCGGGCGGCCTTGACGTACTCGCGCTCCTTGAGCGACTTGGTCTGGTTCTTCACGATCTGGGCCATGATCATCCAGCTGAACAGGCCGATCGCGATGACCAGCAGGCCCCAGGCGGGCATGAAGCCGAGCCACTGGATCGCGCCGGGCAGGTTGCTCGGATCAGCGATCGCGGGGGAGACGATCATCAGGACGTAGAAGACCGGCAGCACCAGCAGCAGGTTGATCAGCCAGTTCGTGAACATCTCGAACGGCCCGCCGAGATAGCCGGCCAACGACCCCATGACCGCCGCGACCAGCGTGGCGGTGGGGGCCGCGAGGAAGCCGATCAGCAGCGAGGTGCGCAGCGCCGAGGTCATCGAGGCGTACAGATCCACCCCGATCGCATCCGTGCCGAAGAAGTGCTGCGCGCTCGGCGGGGAGTTGAAGTTGAACGAGTCCTGCTGACCCTGGGTGTAGATGTTGAAGAAGTCGCCGAAGAGGGCGAAGGCCACGATCGCGGCCACGATCGCGCCGCCGATGTAGAAGTTCGGCTTGCTCTTCAGACGGCGCCATACCAGGCGGCCACGAGAGATCGGGCGGTGCGCCTGCTGCGGCGAGGCGGGTGAGCCACCGGCCGAATCGGCGATCAGGCTCGCCGTGGGCTCGATGTCCTCGGCGAGATCGGCGCTGTGGTCAGCGGGCTGCTGTGCGTTCATCGACATGTCAGACCCTCACTCTCGGGTCGAGCGCCGCGTACAGCACTTCGGACAGGGTGGAGCTGAACAGCAGCAGGATCGCGGTGAAGCAGACGTTGCCGGCCAGCGCATTGACGTCGGAGGTCTGGACGGCGACGATGCCGTATTTCCCCATGCCCTCCCACGAGAAGATGATCTCGAGGAACGCCGAGCCCGCGACCAGGGTGCCGAAGCTGTAGGCGAAATAGGTCGACATCGGGATCAGCGCGACGCGCACCCCGTGCTTGACCAAGGCATGGTTGCGGGTGGCGCCCTTCGCCCGGGCAGTGCGGATGAAGTCGCTGCCCAGCACGTCCAGCATCAGCGAGCGCTGATAGCGGGAGTAGCCGGCCGCGCCGAACAGCATCAGCGCGATCGTGGGCAGCAGCAGATGCACGAACCCGTCCCATAGCTGGGGGAAGAACCCTGTGATGCCAGGCGTGTAGGACCCGGTGAAGCGGATCACCTGGAAGCCCAGCAGCTGGTTGAAGTTCGTCGCCAGGATCATCAGGATCACGCCGCCGACGAAGGTCGGGGTCGAGATCAGGATGAAGGAGGCGTAGGAGACGATCTGGTCGGATGCCTTGTACTGCCGCACCGCGCCCCAGACGCCGAGGGTGACGCCGAGGAGCGCAGCCAGCAGAGCGCCCAGCAGGAGCAGGCGGAGGCTGGTCCCGGCGCGTCCGACGATCTCGTTGATGACCCAGTTCCCCTGGAGGTCCTGACCCAGCTTCTGCGAGAGCGGCTCGAACAGGACGCGTTCGATCCACCACCAGGTGCGCAGCAGCACCGGGTCCTTGTCGTTGACGCCATAGGTGCTGAGGATGCCGTCGATCGACTCCTCCGGGATCGGAGGGTTCACCCCGAGGTAGCGCCGGCGCGGGTAGAAGAAGAGGCTCGCGGCGATGTACGAGAACACGGTCGCGATCACCGTGAGGATCAGGTAGTTCACGAACCGCCGCAGGATGTACTTGGTCATGCACGGGCTCCCGAGATGAGATTCGGGATCATCGCACCGGGGACGCCGAGCATCCGGGCGCCCTCACGGCAGCTCAGACGACTCCAGGCAGACGAAGGTGATCGCATCGTCAGGATTCCTCACATGATCGGTGCTCGGTCCGCAGCTGTGCGGATCCTATGAGCAGGTTTCTGCACTGTAGGTCACTGGGAAGCGCATCTTCGCGCCGGGATCGGCTCCATGGCCGAATCGTTATCCACCTGCCACAGTGCGTGGCCGTGGGGGAGACTACCTCACATGGTGGAAAGACATGGAGATTTCGAGAGGTCTGTGCATATCGAAGGTTCCCGAGCGGTCACTTCGCCCGGCACAGGGGAGCGGCCTTCGCCCGGGGCGGCACGGCGACCGGAGTCCGGACGTGGACGCGGGCTGCCGGACATCGGCGACCTCGCGATCGCACCGGCTGCGGAGGTGGCGGCGGGGCTCCCGGAGCGCTACCTCCGCCAGATGCGCCTGCCGCAGCTGGGCGCCCTCGGGCAGCGGCGGCTTGCCGCCTCACGGGTCGCGGTGATTGGCGCCGGCGGCCTCGGAGCGCCGGTGCTCTCCTATCTGGCCGCGGCCGGGATCGGGGAGATCACGGTGTTCGATCCGGATACCGTTGACACGACCAACCTGCACCGGCAGGTGCTCTTCGGCGATGCGGACGTGGGCCGCTCCAAGGCGATCGCCGCGGCAGAACGGCTGCAGGCGCTGAACCCGGAGATCTCCGTGCGGGCGGAGGTCGAGACGGTCACCCCCGCCAATGCGCTCGAGAAGCTCTCCGGCCACCATCTCGTGCTCGATGGCACCGATAACTTCCCCACCCGCTATATGGCCTCCGACGCGTGCGAGATCCTCGACCTCCCCCTGGTGTGGGGATCGATCCTGGCGTTCTCCGGACAGGTCAGCGTGTTCTGGGGAGCGAGCGGCCGCGGGGTGACATACCGCGACGTGCACCCGGTCCCGCCCCGGCCCGGGGAGGTCCCCAGCTGCTCCGAGGCCGGAGTGCTCGGGATGCTGTGCGGGGTGATCGGCGCGACCATGGCGATGGAGGCGGTCAAGGTCCTGGCCGGCCTCGGGGACGTGCTCTTCGGCCGCCTCGCCCTCTATGACGCGCTCCGCGCCCGCTGGGACGAGCTGCCGCTGGCCCGGGACCCGCAGCGCCTCGCGGTGAGCGAGGTCGAGGACGTGATGGTGACCTGCGGGCTGCCGGGGCCGACGGGGCCCGCGACCGATGAGCTCACCGTCGCCGAGCTGCCGGCGCTGCTGGCCGCCGGGGTGCGGGTGATCGACATCCGGGAGGCTCATGAACTGGCCGGCGGGATGGTGCGCGGCGCCGAGCACGTGCCGATGGCCGAGCTGCTCGCGCAGCACGGACCGACGGACTCGTCGAGCGCGTCAGCGGCGCTTGAGGGCACCGTGCTCTACTGCGCGGCCGGCTCACGTTCGGCGAGCGCGCAGCAGGTGCTGGCGGGGAGGGGCATCTCCGTGCGCTCGCTGCGCGGCGGCTTCGGCGCAGTGGAGGGCAGCGGGATCGCGGTGACGCTGCCGGAGTGACTGCGCCGCCAGAGTGACTGCAAGGTCGCGCTCGGAGTGCGCCGCGAGCGGGTTCACCCTCCGGCGAAGGGCGGGAGCACATCCATCCGGTCGCCGTCAGCGAGAACCTGGGTGCGGTCCGTGCAGGCCACGGCGTTGATCAGGAAGCTCGAGCGGCCGATCACGCGGGCAGCCTCCGCGGAGGCATCTGCCAGCAGCGCGTCCACGGCGTCCTGCACGGTCGCCGCCCGGACGGTCGTGGCGTCGGCCCCGTATTCGGCGGCGGCCCCCGCGAACAGCCGCACGGCGATGCGCGGTGCGGTGGCGGGGGAGCCCTCGGTGGTCCCGCCGGTGGTTCCCTCGGTGGTGATGTCGATGCTGGTCATCTCGTCCTCTCTCAGCCGCCGATCGCGCTCATCGGGCGCTCCGGCTGCACGAAGTCCTCGCGGTCCATGCCGTGACCGGCCTTCTTGCCCCACTGGGCGGCGCGCCAGATCTCGGCGATGGTCTCGTCCTCGGCCCCGGAGCGCAGCGCGCCGCGCAGATCCGTCTCCTCACGGGAGAACAGGCAGGTGCGTACCCGGCCCTCGGCGGTGAGGCGGGTGCGTCGGCAGTCGGCGCAGAAGGGCCGGGTGACCGAGGCGATGATGCCGACCCGTCCGCGATGGCGACCGGTGGCGCGGTCCTCGACCTCGAACAGCTCCGCCGGTGCACCGTTCCGGGCCTCGGCCACCGGGGTGAGGACGTAGCGGGGGGCCAGCAGTGCCTGCATGTCGCCGGCGGTGAGCATCGAGCTGCGGTCCCAGATGTGGTCCGCATCCAGCGGCATCTGCTCGATCACGCGCAGCTGCAGATCCCGGTCCAGGCACCAGTCCAGCAGATCAGGCAGCTCATGGTCGTTGACGCCGGGCAGGAGGACAGCATTGACCTTGATCGGGTCGAGCCCGGCCTGCCGGGCACCCTCGATCCCGTCCAGCACCCGGTGCAGCAGCGGGCGTCGGGTCAGCCGCTCGAAGGTCTCGGACACCACGGAGTCGAGGGAGACGTTGATCCGGTCCAGCCCCGCTTCGCGCAGTGGTGCGGCGCGATGGTCCAGGCCGATCGCATTGGTGGTCAGCGAGATGTCCGGGCGCTGGGGGAGCGCGGCGACGCCCGCGATGATCTGCTCGAGATCGGGGCGGGTCAGCGGCTCGCCGCCGGTGAAGCGCACCTGGTCGATGCCCAGGCGCTCCACCCCGATCCGCACCAGGCGCACCACCTCGTCCACGCTCAGCAGCTGATCCTTCTTCAGGAACGTCATCCCGGACGCGGGCATGCAGTAGGTGCAGCGCAGGTTGCAGAAATCCGTGAGCGAGAGGCGGAGGTCCGTCGCCTCCCGGCCGAACCGGTCGGCGAGAGCAGGCGTGTCAGGACGGTCCGAGGTGTCGGGCAGCTCGGACGCGGTCTCGTCGGTCCTGCGTGGTGTCGGCATCCCCAGCGAGATGCGGCGCGATGCCATCTGCTCACCCCTTTCCGTCCGGGCCCGGCGACGCCGGGATGTCGCTCCAGGATAGGGGGCGCACCGGCGCGGGGGGCAGGGACCTCGGACGCACACCGGTCGCAGGGGCGGTGCGGTCCGGTCGGCACGGGCGCCGTGGCGACCTCCGCGGCGCCGGGGCTGGACCCGGCGCGCCATACTGGTGAGGCGTCACGGAGACGCCCGAACGTGCAGACGGGAGCGAGTGCAGATGTCCGGTGCCCAACGGATCCCCCTGGCCGATCATGTGGCCGATGCCGTCGCCCTGCTCGGCAGCATCCGCACCACCGAGGTGATCCCTCTGGACGGCCGCGCGGTGGGGCGGGTCGCCGTCTCGGAGCGACGTGCGCTGGTGGACGTCCCCGGTCACGACAATTCTCAGATGGATGGCTTCGCCCTTGCAGCGGGTGACCTCGAGGGGCCTGGCGTGCGCGTGACGCTCCCGCTGGGGCCGACGATCGCCGCTGGGGACGAGCCCGCCGTGCTCGCACCCGGCACCGCGCGAGCGATCATGACCGGTGCACCCATCCCGGCGGGCGCGGAGCTGGTGATCCCCGTCGAGGAGAGCGCCGAGGGGCGCTTCGCAGCTGCCGAGAGTGTGCCTGCTCAGAACCCGGCCGCGACGATCACGCTCACCCCCTCCTCCATCATGACCGGCCGGTTCGTGCGCCGTCGCGGCTCCGACACCCGCCGCGGGGACACCGTGCTGCGCGAGGGCCGCCTGCTCACCCCGGCCCGGATCGCCCACCTCGCCGCCTGCGGGGTGGGGGACGTCGAGGTCGACGTCCCGCTGCGCACGATGGTGCTCTCGACCGGCACCGAGGTGCAGTCCCGGGACCCCCGGAACAGCGGAGCGCCCGCCCCCGGCGGCGTCTTCGACGCCAACGGTCCCGGGCTGGCAGCCGCCCTCACCGACGCGGGAGCCGAGGTGGTGCACGTCGGTGCGGTGCCCGACGATGCCGACGCCCTGCTCACGCATCTGCGCCGGGAGATCCGGGCACTGAACATCGATCTCGTGGTCACCAGCGGCGGGGTGAGCATGGGCGCCTTCGAGGTGGTCCGCCACGCGGCCGGGCGCGACGGCGTCACCCTCGCCTTCCCGAAGGTCGCCCTGCAGCCGGGCGGCCCCCAGGGCATCGGCTTCCTGGACGTGGACGGGCGCCGGGTCCCCTGGCTGGCCTTCCCCGGCAATCCCGTCTCCGCGCTGCTGAGCTGCGAGCTGATCGCCCGGCCGGCCCTCGGCGCACCCGCTCGTCGTCGGCTGCAGCTGGCGGTGCAGCTCGAGGCCGAGGAGTCCTCGCCGCCTGCGGTGGATCAGTACCGTCGGGCCCGGGTGCTGCCTTCGGGCCGGGTGCGCCTGGTGGGCGGTGCCTCCTCCCACCTGATCGGCGGCTATGCGGCTGCTGATGCGTTGGTGCTGGTCCCGCGCGGTACCAAGACCGTGCGTGACGGCGACCAGCTCGAGACCCTGCTGATCCCTGGAGGAGACTCATGAACGACGTCGCTGCCGACGGCACCACCGGTGACCTGTCCCATGTGCGTGCGGACGGCTCCGCCCACATGGTCGACGTGACCGACAAGGCTGTCACCTCCCGAGAGGCGAGCGCCCGAGCCGTGCTGCGCACTCGGCCCGACGTGGTCGCCCGCATCGCCGAGGGGAACCTGCCCAAGGGCGAGGCCCTGGCCACGGCTCGGATCGCCGGGATCATGGGCGCCAAGCGCACCCCGGAGCTGATCCCGCTGTGCCATCCGCTGCCGCTGTCCGGAGTGGAGCTGGACCTGGTGCCTCGCGAGGACCGGGTGGAGATCACCGCGCGGGTGCGCACCAAGGGCGTCACCGGGGTCGAGATGGAGGCGCTGACCGCTGCCACGGTGGCCGCGCTGACCGTCTACGACATGATCAAGGCCGTGGACCATCTCGCGACCATCGAGGGCATCCAGGTGCTCGCGAAGTCCGGCGGCAAGAGCGGTGACTGGACGCGTGAGTCGGCGGCGCGCCCGGAACCCGCGGGGCAGGACGGGACGGCAGGACGCCCGGGGCTGCCTGCGGGACCGGGGGCGGACCGCTGATGGTGAAGCACATCCCGGCCCGTCGCACCGATGAGGACTGCACCGTGCGCGAGGATTCGGCGCCCGCGCCGCTGCTGAAGGGCAGCGCCCGGGTGATCATCGCGTCCACCCGGGCAGCCGACGGCACCTATGAGGACCGCACCGGCCCGCTGCTGGTGCAATGGCTCAGCGAGCGAGGCCTCCAGCAGGTCCAAGCGCGCATCGTCAGCGACGGACCCGAGGTCGGAGCCGCCCTCGCCGAGGCGATCGCGGAGGGGATCGACATCGTCGTCACCTCCGGCGGCACCGGCATCAGCCCTACCGACGTCACCCCCGAGCAGACCGCCCCGCTGATCGAGCGCGAGATGCCCGGCATCCTCGAGGCGGTGCGCCGGCTCGGAGCCCGGAAGATCCCGACCGCGCTGCTCAGCCGCGGACTGGCCGGCATGGCCGGGCGCAGCTTCGTGGTGAACCTTCCCGGTTCCCGCGGGGGAGTGCGCGACGGAATCGAGGTGCTCGACCCGATACTCGACCATCTGCTGGAACAGCGCGACGGAGGCGACCACGCATGAACGGCACTGGACCTACCGGGACCACTGGAAGCACTGGACCTACCGGAACCACCGCGGACCCGACCCGTGGCACCACGCCCTTCGGCACTGCATCCTCCGGAGCCGCACCCTCCGGCACCACACCCTTTGGCACTGCGCCCTTCGGCGCCGCGCCTTCCGGCATTGCGGCGGAGCAGCTCCGCATCGCTGGGGATCCCGCGATGGGCGACGGCGCAGAACGGGCCCGGCTCGCCGAGGTCCGCCGGGACGAGATCACGGTGGCTCAGATGATCCAGGCGGTGACCGATCCACGCTGCGGCGCCGTGGTCACCTTCGATGGAGTGGTGCGCGACCACGACGGCGGGCGGGGCGTCGAGCGCTTGGAGTACTCCGCCCATCCCACCGCCGGGGAGGTGATCGCCCAGGTCGCCCGGGAGATCGCAGAGCGTTATCCCGATATTCTCATCGCCGTCGCCCACCGGTTCGGTCCGCTCGAGATCGGCGACTCCGCGCTCGTCTGCGCCGTCGCCGCACCGCATCGCAAGCAGGCCTTTGTCGCCTGCGACGAGCTGGTCGACACCGTCAAGCAGCGGGTCCCGATCTGGAAGCACCAGGTCTTCGACGACGGCGAGAGCGAATGGGTCGGCGCGCTGGGCTGAGTCCGGCCAGCAGGCCCTGGGCTGAGTTCGGCCAGCAGGAGGCGCCCGTCGGCGCACTTCGCGGGCTTCACCTGCCGGACACCCGCGATGGCTACGGTGCTCCCATGCGCATCCTGCACCTGACCGACACCCATCTCTACGGCGATCCGTCGGCCCGCCATTACGACCGCATCGACACCACCGCCGCCCTGGCCGGCGTGCTGACCCGCCTCGAGGGCTTGCGCGACATCGATGTGGTGGTCCACACCGGGGACGCCTCCGAGGACGGCACCGCGGAGAGCTACCGCCTGCTGCACGAGATCCTCGATCCTTTCGCGGCGTCGCTCGGGGCGCCGCTGGTCGTCGTGATGGGCAACCATGACGTCTCCAGCGTCTACAGCGAGGAGATCGACCCCGGTCAGCACCTCGCCTCCCGCCAGGACCGGGTGGTGCAGGTGGGCGGGGGCGGCCGCGTGGTGGTGCTGGATTCGAGCGTCCCCGGGGCCGGCTACGGACACCTCGAGCCGGCACAGCTCCAGTGGCTGCGGGACGTGCTGGCCGAGCCCGTCGCCGCCGGGACGGTGCTCGCGATCCATCATCCCCCGCTCGTGGGAGCGACCACCCTGCTGCGCGGACTGGACCTCGACGGGCTCGACGAGCTCGCCGCCGTGCTCGAGGGGACGGACGTGCGCATCGTGCTCTCCGGCCACTACCACCACGAGATGAACGGGGCGATCGCCGGGATCCCGGTCCACGTTGCCCCGGGGATCACCAATGTGGTGGACCCCGTCACCGCAGCTGCCAGCGAGAAGGCGCTGGCGCTGTCCGGCGCGAGCGTGGTCGAGCTCGGCCAGGGTGCGCCGCGGGTGTTCAGCTCTGTGTTCCCGAACCTGGGGGATACCGCAGAAGACGCCGAGGTCCCCGTCTACCGCTTCAGTCCCGAGCAGGTCGCGCAGATCGTGGAGGCTGCAGGGCGCTGAGGCTACAGGGCGCTGAGGCTGCAGGGCGCTGAGGCGGAGCATCCGGACGGACCCGACCTGACCCGGGAGCGGAGTCAGCATCGGCCCCGGGGATGAACCAGCATCCGGACACGAAAAAGCCCCTGCAGACGAGTTCTGCAGGGGCTTCGTGAAGATGCTCGGGTGGCGTCAGCGACCCATGCCGAGAGGGCTGATGCCCTGGCTGGAGCGAGCGCGTGCCACTGCGGCGTAGTCCCCGCCGAGGCGGTTGTTCGGCACGGCGTTGTGGCGCTCGACGTCCTGTCCCTGCATGCGTTCGGAGAGTCGGCTCAGTGCGGAGCTGAGAGAGCGGAGGAAAGTCATGATCGGGGTCCCCTTCGGTTCGGAGTGAGGTGATCGGCCGGGCCCTGGATCGCAGGTGCCTCGACGTCATCGATACTTCTGTTATAACGCGCGGCCGGGCGGCTCCGCATTCACTCCGACCGCACAAGTTGCCAGCCTCACAAAAAGTGTGTGACCTGGTGCTCGTCCTGCCGACACGACCCGCCGACATGACCCGCTGACAGGAGAGGGCCCCACCCATGCGCGACTGGCTGCTGGAGCGGTTCCTGGCTCGGCTCTCGGAGCGGGGGCCCGGCGGCGGCGGACGGCTGCCCCGCTGGGTCCGCGCGCTCCTGGACGAGACCTTCCTCTGGGTGGCGCTCGGACAGCTGCTCCTCGCCCTGGGAGTGCGTCGCTCGAGCGTGCGCCGGCTCGCCGTGGTCCAGGCGACCCTCGACGAGGCCCGGGAGGTCTTCGGGAAGGCCGGATACGTGATCCCGCGCCTCGAAGGCATCGAGACCGATCGGGACCTGGAACGCCTCGAGGACGCGATGAGCCGCTTCGAGTCCCGGGAATTCACCGAGGAGGAGCTCAGTGCCATCCTGCCGGCCCCGCACGCCGTGCGCTGGGCCCGCGAGGCGGGCACTGTCGTGCTCGACCTCCTCGAGGAGACGCTGGGTCGGCTGCGGACCCTCAGGATCCGCACCGAGCTGATCGGCATCGACCATCGTGCCGCCCGCTCCTGGATCGTGGCGCTGCGTGAAGTCCTCGCCCGTTCCGATCTCGACACGGCTGCTGCTGAGGGATATGCGGCCCTGGCGAAGAGTCTCGAAACGCACGAGGGGGAGGGCCTCTTCGCCGCCTCGGAGCTCGAGACCAGACCTCGCGCACCGGGCCTCGGCGAGATGGGGCGCCTGGTCGGAGTGATCCGGTCGATCCCGCGCGAGACCCTCGATCGCCTGCTGCCCCTGCGCGTGCTCTCCTCCCGGGTCGTGCTGACCGCTGCGATCACCAAGGGGCTCAAGCTGCTCCGGCAAGACTGGGTTCCTCCGGGGGAGCGGCCTGATCCCGTCGAGGACGCGGAGGTGGCCCGCCATCAGGACTACCAGCGCCGCTGGCGACGGGCCCACTCGACGTTCTTCCGAGAGATCGATGAGCGGGATGCGCGTCCCGGCGCGCGACGGGCGCTGATGGGGTCCACGGCGATCCTGTGGGCGCTGAGCCTGGTGGTCCTCGGCTGGCTCCTGCTGTGGTTCCTCGGAGCCGGTGGGGTCGACCTGCCGGGAATCCTCGGTCGGTCCGCGGAGCTCCCGCCGCTCTGGCCGGGGCCGACGGTGCTGGTGCTGATCGCCGTCCTGCCGCTGTCGTACTGGACCGGATGGCTCGCCCCGATCGATCAGTCCGAACTGGTGCAGCCGGGGATGCGCACCGTCGCCGACGCCACGCCCGCTCGCCGGACTCGGGTGACGGCAGCGCGCTTCGGCTCGGTGATCTCCAGCCTGCTGTTCTTCCTGCCGTTCCTGGTGGCACTCCTGATCGATCCGAAGGACACCTTCCCGTGGGACGCCTTCGGCCCATGGCGGAACGAGAAGCTGGACGTCGGGTGGTGGGCCGTGTGGGCGCTGGCCCTGCCTGCGGCGGCCACGATCCTCGGCGGAATCGCCGGCTCGGTCCGGGGTGAGGCGCGGGCAAGGACCCTGCGGCCGAAGCTGGGATAGAGCCGAAACCGGGCCGCGGGACGACATCGTTCTAGCACTCGTCTTGCATGAGTGCCAGCGAGGGTTCTACAGTGGGGCTCGTTGGCAGTCGACGGCCGAGAGTGCCAGAGACTGCCGCAGAGGGATCTTCCCCCGGTCGGCACCGCGACGACGATCGGGAACGGATCCCCACCACCCAGAACTCAAGCAGAGTCATCTCTTCATGAAGGAGTGAGCCGCATGTCGGTCTCCATCAAGCCCCTCGAGGATCGCGTCGTCGTCAAGCCGCTCGAGGCGGAGCAGACCACCGCCTCCGGCCTGGTCATCCCGGACACCGCGAAGGAGAAGCCCCAGGAGGGCGAGGTCGTCGCCATCGGCGCCGGCCGCTTCGACGATAACGGTCAGCGCGTCCCGATGGACGTCAAGGTCGGCGACAAGGTCGTCTTCTCCAAGTACGGCGGCACCGAGCTGAAGTACGGCGGCGAGGAGTTCCTCGTCCTCGGCGCCCGCGACATCCTCGCAATCATCGAGAACTGAGCGGACTGAGCTTTATGGCCAAGGAGATTATCTACAACGAGGACGCCCGGCGCGCCCTCGAGCGTGGCGTCGACAAGCTCGCCAACACCGTCAAGGTGACGCTCGGCCCCCGCGGCCGCAACGTCGTCCTCGACAAGAAGTGGGGCGCACCCACCATCACGAACGACGGCGTGACCATCGCCCGTGAGATCGAGCTCGAGGATCCCTACGAGAACCTCGGCGCTCAGCTCACCAAGGAGGTCGCGACCAAGACCAACGACGTGGCCGGCGACGGCACCACCACCGCCACCGTCCTCGCCCAGGCCATCGTGCACGAAGGTCTGCGCAACGTCACCTCCGGCGCTGCCCCGGCAGCGCTGAAGCGCGGCATCGAGAAGGCCGTCGAGGCGCTCTCCGAGAAGCTCGGCGAGATCGCCACGCCGGTCGACGGGAAGGCCCAGATCGCCTCCGTCGCCTCCGTCTCGAGCCAGGACACCGAGATCGGCGACCTGCTCGCCGAGGCGTTCGACAAGGTCGGCAAGGACGGCGTCATCACCGTGGAGGAGTCCTCCACCACGGCGATGGAGCTCGACTTCACCGAGGGCATGCAGTTCGACAAGGGCTACATCTCCCCGCACTTCGTCACCGACGCAGACCGCCAGGAGACCGTCCTCGAGGACGCCCAGGTGCTGCTGCACCAGGGCAAGATCTCGGCCGTGGCGGACATCCTGCCGCTGCTGGAGAAGGTCGTCGAGGGTGGCAAGCCGCTGTTCATCATCGCGGAGGACGTCGACGGCGAGGCCCTGTCCACGCTGGTCGTCAACAAGATCCGTGGCACCTTCAAGGGTGCAGCGGTCAAGGCTCCCGCGTTCGGCGATCGCCGCAAGGCGATGCTGCAGGACATCGCGGTGCTCACCGGCGCCCAGGTGGTCACCTCTGACCTCGGTCTGGATCTCAAGACCGTCGGCACCGAGGTGCTCGGCCAGGCCGGCCGCATCGTCGTCACCAAGGATTCGACCACCATCGTGGGCGGCGCTGGCGATGACCAGGCCGTCGCCGATCGGGTCGCGCAGATCCGCGCCGAGATCGAGAACACCGACTCCGACTGGGATCGTGAGAAGCTCCAGGAGCGTCTCGCGAAGCTGGCTGGCGGTGTCGCCGTGATCAAGGTCGGGGCTCACACCGAGGTGGAGCTCAAGGAGAAGAAGATGCGCATCGAGGACGCGGTCTCCGCGACCCGCGCTGCGATCGAGGAGGGCATCGTCTCCGGTGGCGGAAGCGCCATCGTCCAGGCGTCCTCCATCCTTGAGGACGGCCTCGGCCTCGAGGGCGATGAGGCTGTCGGCGTGCGCGCCGTCGCCCGCGCCGTCGTCGAGCCGCTGCGCTGGATCGCCGAGAACGCCGGCCTCGAGGGCTACGTCGTGGTCGAGAAGGTCCGGGAGGCCGCTCTCGGCACCGGCCTGAACGCCGCGACCGGCGAGTACGTCGACCTGGTGGCAGCCGGCATCATCGACCCCGTCAAGGTCACGCGCTCCGCCCTGCGGAACGCCGCCTCGATCGCGGCCATGGTGCTGACCACCGAAACCCTCATCATCGACAAGCGCGACGACGAGGACGAGTGACCGCTCGACAGAGCATCGACTGATCAGCTGATCAGCTCGCACCGAACGGGCGGGTGATCCGGGGAGACCCGGGCCACCCGCCCGTTCTGCATGCCGGGCCCGTTCTGCATGCCGGGCCGCGTGACATCGGCCGAGATCGGAAGTCCTCCATCGCGGCGACCGCCCCCGCATGTGAATGTTGGGATGGGTCATCGTTGCTGGTGAGGTACGGGGACTGCGGCGCGTCCGAGGTGTGGCGAGCCGCGTCTGAACCATGTCTCCTGGACGTAAGATGGGCTGAATCACAACCAGGGCGACGGTCGGAGGAGAAGTGGTGATCAGTACACCGGATGTCGCGATCCCGGCGCAGGATGGAGACCTCCCCACCCGCACCTACGGGCCCCCCGCCTCTGTGGTGATCGGTTCCCTCGTGGTGGGCTTCGTGTTCCTGGTGGTGCTCGAGTTCCTGGTCATCATCAGCTTCGTCGGCCAGAGGCTCTGGAACCACCCTGAGCTGATGCACGATCTCGTGTTCACCCTGCCGCTGCTGATCTGGGTGCTGATCGCCGTGACGGTGACCGTGGCGGTGCTGCGGGTGATCACCTCCTGGCTGCAGATCGATGAGGACGGCTTCGAGCTGCGGAGCCTGTTCCGGCGTACGCGGAAGACCAGCTGGGACGAGGTCGGGCAGGTCATCGCGGCGCGTGACATCGATCGCGGTGCGAGCGCAGCGGAAGCGCTCGATGCGCCCGAGACCGCCTACGACGGTGTCTACATCCTGGATCCGCAGGGGCGCCGGATCCTTGCGGTCACAAGCCGCTTGTTCGGTCAGCGGGCCCAGGCGATGACGCTCCACCGTGCGCGGGAGGCTGGAGTGGACATCGTGCACATCGACGCCATCACCCCCGCTGAGCTGATACGCCAGGCGCCGCAGGCGATGACCTTCGTGGATCGCCATCCCAACCCGCTGCTCCTGGCGCTGCTGCTGTTCTACATCGGCCACAACGTGCTGACCTTCATCGTGTGGGGGCTGTGAACGCAGTCTCCGAAGGGCCAGGCCCGGGAGCCAGTTCTGGAACCGGCTCCGGAGCCGACGCCGGATCCGGCTCCGGCCACGACCTCAGTACTGGAGCGCCGGCTGAGGCTGCTGTCCGGCCCGGGCGCGCGGCACGGAGGCGCGCCCGTCGACGCCCGCCTCCGCTCCCGCAGCGCGAGGGCCTGGACGCCGTGCGCTGGCGGGTGCCACAGGACGGGACCTCAGCTGGTCCCGCTCTCGAGGCGCTCAGCAGACGATTCCCGGCGCTCGGCGATCCGGAGGCTACCCCGCTTCCCGCTCGGTTCGCCGCCGGAGAGATCGTCGACTCCGAGGGCAGGGCATGGGGTCCGCAGGACGCCCTCAGCCCCGGGGACGAGCTGTGGTTCCATCGCGAGCTGCGCCCCGAGCAGGTCCCCCCGATCGAGGTGAAGATCCTGCACCAGGATGCGCACCTGCTGGTCCTCGACAAACCCCACGACATGGCCACCATGCCCCGCGGCGCGCACATCCTGGCCAGTGCGCTGGTGAGGCTGCGCCGCCAGACCGGTATCGAGACGCTGGTTCCGCTTCACCGGCTGGACCGGCGCACGGCCGGGGTGCTCGCCTTCGGGATCCGCCCTGAGGAACGCGCCGGATATCAGCAGCTGTTCGCCCGCACGGAGGTGGACAAGGAGTACGAAGCGCGGATCCTTCCCTCGATCTCGTCGTCCCTGCCGATCCTGCCCGGGGAGAGCTGCCGGCTGCAGGATCATCTGGTCAAGCGACGCGGCGAGCTGACCGCGCAGGTTCTGCCTGGTGAGATCAATGCTGAGAGCGACGTCGAGGTGCTCGGCGCAGAGACAGGGGAGGCCGACGGAGTGCTGAGGGTGCTCCTGCGGCCGCGCACCGGACGCACCCATCAGCTGCGCATCCAGCTCGCCTCGCGCGGTGCACCGATCCTTGGGGAGGACCTCTACTGGCCAGCCCAGAGGCCTCAGCCGTCCTCACAGGTCTGGCCTGAGCAGCTGCCCTTGCAGCTGCTGGCGCGCCGCCTCCGCTTCCTCGATCCGTTCACCGGCGCGCAGCGGGACTTCCACAGCTCCCAGGTGCTTCCGGCGGGGTCTCGTACCCTGGGGCAGTGACCGTCCCCCGCTTCCCCGAGCCCGCCGATCCGGATCCTTCACCGCGGCGCACCCGGGCAGGTGCAGTGATCGTCGGTCCGACTGTGCGGGCACGCTATACGCCGGGTGCCCTCATCGGCCTGCCGCTGGTCTCGCTGCTGCTGAGTCCCTTCGCGGGGGCCGGGATCCAGCAATGGCGCTACTCCCGGCTGCGCGACGGGCAGGATGGCCTGCTCGAACAGCTCCTCGCCCCTGCCTGGGTGCAGCTGCTGCTCGGCGCCGCGATGCTGTGGGTGCTGTTCGCGCTGTGGGCACTGGTGCCGCTGCTGCTGACGCAGCGTGTGGTGCTGCTGGACGAGGACCAGGGGAGCGTCGCCCTGCGCAAGGGCCTGCGCATCATCCAGCGGGCACCGGTCTCACAGGTCGATCATGCGGTGGGGGAGGCGGAACGCGGCGGAATGGCCCTGATCGGGATCCGCACACCGGGCGGAGTAGGTCAGCCCGTGCAGCAGTGGGTGATCCCCGAAGTGGGCTGGGACGCCGCCTCGTTCGACGGTCTGCGCGTCCTGCAGGCGGCGGCCGGCCTGCGGCCCGCCCCGCCCAGGGCCGAGCTGGTGCGGGAGAACCGTCGGGTACGTCGGGCCCGCTCTCACCGCGAGCTCGCGGACCGCCTCGGCATGCCCTGGCGCGAGGAATACGAGCACGACGATGCCGCATTCCAGGCCGAGTTCGATCGGGTGCGCCGGGTGCTCGGCGGCAAGGAGCAGGCCCGCGACGCGGACCCGAGGCCCTGAGCCTCGCTCAGAAGATCGCGCGCAGGAGCAGGACCACCACGGCGCCGATGCCGGCGGCGGCCGGAAGGGTGATGATCCAGGCCAGGAAGATCGGCCGCATCAGCTTCCAGTTGGCCGCGTGGTTCACCATCCCGACGCCGAGCACGGCGCCGATCAGGATGTGCGTGGAGGAGACAGGCAAGCCCAGCACCGAGGCCAAGAGCACCACGGTGGCTGCGGCGAGCTCGGCGGCGAATCCTGAGGAGGGGTGCATCGCGGTGAGCCCGGTGCCTACGGTGTGGATCACCTTGCGTCCCACGAACCAGAGCCCGGAGACCAGGGCGATGCCGAAGGCGATCAGCGCCGCTGTGGGGACCGCGGCCTCCTGCGAGATCACCCCGGTGCGCAGCACGTCGAGGACGGCCACGAAGGGGCCGATGGCGTTGGCGATGTCGTTGGCGCCGTGGCTGAAGGCGAAGGCGCACGCGGTGAAGACCTGCATCCAGCTGAACATGATGAAGGTCGCCCGCGAGATCGACTGCTTCTTCAGAGCGCGGGCGAAGACGGTCGTGGCCATCCAGACGCCCAGGGCGAGCATCACGAGCAGCAGCACCCCGCTGCCGGCCGAGATGTCCAGGCCCACGTTCTTCAGACCCTTGAACACGAGCATCGCCGCGAGCAGCACAGCGGCAGCCGCTGCGAGTGGGGGGACCCGCTTCTCCAGTGCGTGGTAGGCAGCGCGTCGCTCGACCTTGCGGGCCGCCTTGCGCTCCTTCTTGGACAGATGCGAGGCGTGCTCAGCGAGCTCCGCGCCCGGCCCGCCGGGGGTGAGATCCAACGCTGCGGACTCGGCGAAGGCGCTCTGCTGGAGTTCGGAGACTCGCTCGTAGCCGGGCACGTGGCGGCTGGGACCGTCCTCCGAGTCCTCGTCGTCCTCGTCGTCGTCGTCCTCGTCGTCGTCGTCCTCGGCGTCGTCGAACCCGCGTGATCCCAGGGCGATGGCTCGCGCGGCGGGCGCCAGGATGTGGCGCTTGATCGCTCCGAACAACAGGTACGCAGACACGCCGCCGAGCAGCGGCGAGAGGATCCAGGAGATGGCGATCTTCCCGATCTCGCTCCACTGCACCATCTCGAAGCCGCCGGTGCCGGTGACGATGCCGGTGGTGACGGCGGCGCCCACGATGCCGCCGATGATCGCGTGGGTGGTCGAGACCGGCCAGCCCATCCTGGTGGCGAGCAGCAGCCACACGGCCGCGCCCAGCAGGGCGGCCATCATGATGAAGGCGAAGGACAGCGGGTCCATGTGCATGGCGCTGATGTCGACGATGCCGCTGCGCACGGTCTCGGTGACCGAGCCGCCCGCGAGGACCGCGCCGGAGACCTCGAAGACGGCGGCGACCACGAGCGCCTGCTTCATCGTGAGCGTGCCCGCCCCGACGCTGGTGCCGAAGGAGTTGGCGACGTCGTTGCCGCCGATGTTGAACGCCATGAACAGTCCGAAGGCGACCGCCAGGATCAGCAGGAAGGCGTTGGTCCCGGTGCCGGTGTGGGCGAATGCCCAGATGGTGAAGGCGACAACGGTCGCCGCCGTCATCAGACCGGCGCCGAGGTGCCAGTTGCGGTCGGGGCCGAGGAAGCCCGTGGAGGGAGGGGCATCAGTGGTCTTCTGAGCGGGCGTGCCAGGCATCGTCGAGTTCCCGGGGATGAGGAGGATGGGGGAGGGGCCGCGCACGTGCTGGCGCTCGGACTCCCCGACAGGGCCGCCGCCACTGTAGGCCGTCAAGGGCTCCGGGGTGAACATCCGTCGAACATCACGAGACCAGCTCGCCCGAGATCACAGAGCCGGGACCTCGGGAGGTGATCGATCGCTCGCTCCTGCTCCTGCCTGCGTGATCCCGCCCACCGCCAACATCGGCGCAGGTCAAGGAGCGAGATGTTGGTCCTGCCTGTGGTGGGCGAGACAGCGCGACGGGCGCCCGCGCCGCTACCATCGGGGCATGACGAGCGCGGATCCCTTCGGTTTCATCGGACTCACCTACGACGACGTTCTGCTTCTCCCGGGGGAGACGGATGTGATCCCCTCGGAGGCGGACACCTCCAGTCGCCTCACGCGGGAGATCTCCCTGAAGATCCCCTTGGCGAGTGCGGCGATGGACACCGTCACCGAGTCCCGGATGGCGATCGCGATGGCCCGCCACGGCGGCATCGGCATCCTCCACCGCAACCTCTCCATCGAGGACCAGGCCCATCAGGTGGATCTGGTCAAGCGCACCCAGACCGGCCGCATCACCAACCCGGTCACCATCGGCCCCGACGCCACCCTCGAGGACTTCGACGCGGTGTGCGGGCAGTTCCGGGTCTCCGGCCTGCCCGTGGTGGATGCGGACCTGCGCCTGCTGGGCATCTGCACCAACCGCGACCTGCGCTTCATCCCCGTCGCCGAGTGGGCCGCCACCAAGGTCGGCGACGTCATGACCACCGAGCTCTTCACCGCGCCCGAGGACGTCACCCCGGAGCAGGCCACCGCCATGCTGCGCAAGAACAAGCGCGAGCGGCTGCCTCTGGTCGATGCCGACGGCCGTCTCACGGGCCTGATCACCGTGAAGGACTTCGTGAAGTCCGAGCAGTTCCCCGACGCTTCCAAGGACGGCCAGGGCCGGCTCCTGGTCGGCGCGGGCGTGGGCTTCTTCGGTGACTCCCTCGAGCGCGCCGGTGCGCTGCGCGAGGCCGGGGTGGACGTCCTCGTCGTCGACACCGCCAACGGACACGCCCGCCTGGCGCTGGAGATGATCCGCACCATCAAGAACGACCCGTACTTCGCCGACGTCCAGGTGATCGGCGGCAACGTCGCCACCCGCGCCGGGGCACAGGCTCTGGTCGACGCCGGTGCCGACGCGGTCAAGGTCGGCGTGGGCCCGGGCTCCATCTGCACCACCCGCGTCGTCGCCGGTGTCGGCGTCCCGCAGGTCACGGCGATCTATGAGGCCTCCAAGGCCTGCGGCCCCGCCGGCGTCCCGCTGATCGGCGACGGCGGCCTGCAGTACTCCGGAGACATCGCCAAGGCCCTGGTCGCCGGCGCGGACACCGTGATGGTCGGCTCGCTGCTGGCCGGCACCGAGGAGTCCCCGGGCGAAGTGGTGCTGGTGGGCGGCAAGCAGTACAAGGCCTACCGCGGCATGGGTTCGCTGGGCGCGATGTCCTCGCGCGGCAAGAAGTCCTTCTCCAAGGATCGCTACTTCCAGGCCGACGTCCCCAGCGACGACAAGATCGTGCCCGAGGGCATCGAGGGTCGGGTCTCCTACAAGGGCCAGCTCGGCTCCGTCGTGCACCAGCTCACCGGCGGCCTGCACCAGTCGATGTTCTACGTCGGCGCGAACACCGTGCCCGAGCTCAAGGAGCGCGGCCAGTTCGTGCGCATCACCGCCGCCGGGCTCAAGGAATCCCACCCGCACGACATGGCCGCGATCATCGAGGCGCCGAACTACAGCTCACGCTGAGCCGGGGCAGGGGGGTATCCCCCTGCGCGGCCGGAGGAGGTCACCGTGGCAGAGCGCGGGGGACGGTTCCTAGGATTGTGGGCATGACCTCGTACAACATCCCCGCATTCCCCGCTGTACCGTCCTCCGACGCTCCCGAGAAATCGGCCCGGGCGTCATCCTGGGCGCTCGGGCTCTCGCTCCTCGCCCTGATCGGAGGCATCGTTGCGATGGGTGCGGTCGGGGCCTCGGTGGCGCCCATGGAAGCGGCGTCCGGCTACTACTTCACCGACACGCCCCTCTGGTATCAGGTCGCGGTCCTCGTGGGCTTCGCCTCTCTGCTGATCTGGACCGTCGCGGGGCTCGCCGGGATCGTGCTGGCCGTGCTCGGCCTCCGCGCCGGGAGCGGACGGGCGCGGGCGATCTCTGCGATCGTCCTCGCGGTCCTCGCACCGGTCCTCACCCTCGCCGTTCTGCTCGCGGCCATGGGAGCGGGGATCGCGCTGCTCTGAGCTGGTGTGCTGGTGTGCTGGTCTGTGCTGGCCTGCGCCGGCGTTCGGCGCCGACTCACTCCTGGGTGGTCGCCGCCTGGGCCGACGGATCGCTCGCGTGCTCATAGCCGATCAGCCACAGCACCCCGAAGCGGTCCCGGACCTGCCCGTCGGAGGCTCCCCAAGGACGGCGCTGGAGCGGATCGACGACCTCCCCGCCCTCGGCGAGGGCGGCGAACCAGGTGCGCAGGGTGGTCGGCTCGGCATGGCCGAGCAGCGCGACCATCAGCCCTTCGGCGTGGAACGGCCGGTCCTGCTCTCCGGTATCGGAGACATACAGGTCCACCGGCCCGCGCAGCACACCGTGGGCGATCGACGCAGCCGGACCGTCCGTGCGTTCGAACTGCGCGAAGGTGTGCACCTCGATCTCGCCGCCGAAGACCGCGTGGTAGAAGTCCAGTGCGCCCTGCGCGGTGCCGGGCAGGTGGAGGTACAGAGCCGGTGCGGGCATGAGGGTCCCCTCGGTCACGCGACCGGATCGGGTCCGGGATCGCTGTGGGGACGAGGGTAGACGCCTGGGCGCGCTGGGGTCCATCGCCGTGCGGCACTCACCGTCCCTCCCCAAGGTGAAGTCATCCACAGCCGTGATTAACGGATGTCTGCGCCGATGCCTAGGCTGTGTGCATGAGCGCGAGCACCCTGACCTGGACGGACCGACCCCTGCTGGGTTTCGACACCGAGACCACCGGCACGAATGTGGCGACCGACAGGATCGTCACCGTCGCCCTGGTGCACTCCGTGGGTCCGGGCCGGGAGAACGAGACCGTCGCGACCTGGCTGATCGATCCTGAGATGGACATTCCCGAGCCCGCGCAGCGGGTGCACGGGATCAGCACCGAGCACGCTCGCGCCCATGGCATGAAGGCCGCGGAGGCGCTCGACGAGGTCGCCGAGATGATCGCCGACGCGCTGCGCCGGGACGTGCCGCTGGTCGCCTTCAACATCAGCTTCGACCTCGCGATCCTCGAGAACGAGCTGACCCGTCTGGGCCTGCCCACGCTCAGCCAGCGACTCGGGCATGACATCGCCCCGGTGCTCGATGCGCTCGTCCTGGATCGCGGCGTGGACCGCTACCGCAAGGGCAAGCGCACGCTCACCGACGTGCTCGCGCTCTACGGGCTCGAGCAGGACGGCCGCCTCCACACGGCCGACGTCGACGTCTCCGCCACCCTGGACGTGCTGCGGGCCCTCACGGGCAAGTACCCGAAGCTCGGCGCCTCCTCGCTCGAGGAGCTGCACCGGGAGCAGATGGGCTGGCACCGCCGCTGGGCGGAGGGCATGAACGAATGGCTGACCAAGAAGGGCAAGACCCCGGACGTCAACACCGTCTGGCCCCTCTGACAGCGGGACTCGACGGCCTCGACATCTTCAGCGCCGAAGCGTCATGGTCATGACTCCTCGGCGGATTCCGCCCAGCCGGCGGTGGTGCGTAGCCAGGCCACGCGGCCGACGAGAGCGACCGCGCCGCCGGCGAGCAGCAGCGGCCACCCGGGTTCGAGACCTGAGGGGCGGCCGTCCAGCAGGGACCACAGTCCGAGCAGTCCCATCAGCGCGATCGATGCTCCCACCCCGATCACCCACACCGCGTGCAGCGAGTGCGCATCCTCCAGCTGCCAGGGCACTTCGCGCAGCGTCCCACCCGCCGCTTCGCGGCGGCGTCGGACGGTGATGAAGCCCAGCAGCTGCAGCAGACGGGTCAGAGAGAAGCCGACCAGGGCGAGAGCGGCGGCCAGCACCGGGCCGTTCATCGGCCTCACCTGCCCCTCGGCAGGAGCCATCCGGATCAGCTCCACCAGCTGCTGGGAGAGAAGAGCGAGACCGAGCAGCGTGACCAGGCCCGGCAGCAGCAGCGACGGTCCCTTGTCGCGCCGGGCGGAGTCGTCGGCATCCGCCGCATCGGACCGGGCGAGCATTCCCTCGGCATCCAGCCGTGGGAAAGAGGGAGGGGATCCGGCATCCCCGTGCTCGGGATCGAGGCCGGGACGGTGCTCGGAGCTCATCCGGTCACGGTAGCCCGCGACCCGCCCGCGCGCCCTGAGGACAGCGGTGGTGCGTCCCGACGGTAGACTCCCCGATGTGATGAGCGAGATCGAGATCGGCCGCAACAAGCGGGGACGCCGCAGCTACAGCTTCGACGACGTGGCGGTGGTCCCGTCCCGTCGAACCCGTGACCCGGAGGACGTCTCCACGTCCTGGCAGGTGGATGCCTACCACTTCGACATCCCCATCTTCGCCGCCCCCATGGACTCCTTGATGTCCCCCGAGACCGCGATCGAGCTGGGCAGGCTCGGCGGTCTGGGCGTGCTCGACCTCGAGGGTCTGTGGACCCGCTACGAGGACCCCACCGCGCAGTTCGACCGCATCGCCACCGCCGCGGACGAGGACGTCGTCGCGGAGATGCGCTCGGTCTACTCCGAGCCCGTCAAGCCCGAGCTGATCCGGGACCGCATCCAGCAGCTGCGCGACGCGGGAGTGACCGCCGCCGGCGCGCTGTCGCCGCAGCGCACCCAGGAGCACTGGAAGACCGTCGTCGATGCGGGCGTGGACATCTTCTTCATCCGCGGCACCACCGTCTCTGCGGAGCACGTCTCCTCCGATCGTGAGCCGCTGAACCTCAAGCGCTTCATCTACGAGCTCGACGTCCCGGTGATCGTGGGCGGTTGCGCCACGTACACGGCAGCCCTGCATCTCATGCGCACGGGCGCGGCCGGAGTGCTGGTCGGGTTCGGCGGCGGCGCGTCCCAGACCACCCAGGAGACCCTCGGCATCACGGTGCCGCTCGCGAGCGCGGTGGCCGACGTCGCCGCAGCCCGCCGGGACTACATGGATGAGTCCGGTGGCCGGTATGTGCACGTGATCGCCGACGGCGGCCTGGGACGTTCCGGCGACCTGGTCAAGGCGATCGCCTGCGGCGCCGACGGGCTGATGGTCGGTGCCGCGCTCGCGCGCGCCGAGGAGGCTCCGGGACGCGGCCACCACTGGGGCAGCGAGGCGCATCACCCGACGCTCACCCGCGGGCACCGGGTCCCGGTGGGCACCGCAGCCCCGCTCGAACAGATCCTCTTCGGTCCCTCGACCGCCGCCGACGGCAGCACGAACCTCGTGGGCGCCCTGCGCCACGCCATGGCCACCACGGGCTACCTCGAGCTCAAAGAGTTCCAGCGGGTCGAGGTCGTGACCACCGCGTGAGTCAGGCGGCGGCAGCGATGCTGCGATGAGCGAGAGCACGGGCAGACGTCGCGATGCCGGGGCGCGCCGCGGTCTCCCTCCGTGGGCCGTCCTCCTCTGTGGTGCGCTCGCCACGGGCATCTGCCTGCTGCTCCTGTTCGGACCGTTCTACCCGTACACCGGAACGCCGGGGGAGGCGATCAGACACCGATTGCTGATGCTGCTGGACGGCAGAGGTCCGCGCATCCTCTCCGACCTGCTGTGGAACTGGTTCTTCCTCTCCACCACCGTCGTGCTCGGCATGATCCTCATGCTGCTGCCCTGGGGCGCGGCACGGGAGCGCCGGCGCGGCGGGACCGCAGGAGCGTCCGGTGAGCACCATCGCGATGCGGGGCCCCGCAGCGACGCGGGGGCAGCCCGCGTCAGCATCACCGAGCGGAGCACCTCCCTCACCTTCTCCGATGACGGCAGCATCCAGGATCCGGAGGATCCCGATGCCGTGATGATCGAGCGCAGCGTCTCGGACCTGCGCGCGATGGCTCGCGCGGCCAGGATCCCGTGGCGCACCGACTACGAGACCAGCGGAGGAGCGCGCGCGTTCCTCGAGGTGCTGCGTGCACTGGGCACCGGCCCGGTCGGCGTTCACCGCGCCGAGGACGCGAGGGTCGGAGCCTCCAGTCCGGATACCGCCGTTGAACCTGCTGACACGACTGTCGCGGCTTTCGTGGCTGCAGACACCTCTGACACTGCGGTCGCCTCCGCTGCCGGCACTGCGGAACGACCGTCGGCCGAGGAGTCTTCGAGCAGCCCCGGCTCCGTGTACACCCCCACCACGCTGTACCGCTCGTCGACGTGGGACGGAGACGCAGAAGAGGATCTCGATGAGGAGGGGCAGGGATGACGCTTCCCTCTGAGCAGGACCAGCAGCGGGGAGGCCCGCGCCGTCGCGGGCACCGGGCCCGCGATATCCCGGTGACGCTCCTGGCCGCGGTCGTGATTGCCCTGGTGATCTACTGGCCGATGTCGCCGTGGAGCCTGAGCTGGTCACAGCTGGAGTTCCTGCTGCCCTGGATGCTCGCCCCCTCCACCGGGGTGCTCCCACTGGCCCTGGTGCTGCTGATCCTCATCTGGGTTCCGGTCGTGCTGAGATCGCTGACCGGCGGTACCCGGCGGCCTTCCGCAACCCCTCCCGGTGACGACCCTGCGAAGACCTCCTCGCCCTCCGCGCGGGAGGAGCAGCGGGGTGTCGGGGACGATCAGCTCGAGATCCCGGCCATGAGCTTTCGGCAGATGGGGACCGAACATCGTTGGGAGCTGGCCGAGGCGCTCGACATCCCATGGCGTGACGAGCTGATCCATGACCACCAGAGCTGGGCGATCGCCTGCCTCGAGGCGGCGCAGCGAAGGGCCGAGCGACCGTTCAGCTGACTGCGGCGCGGGTGAGGTCAGAACCACTCGTGGCGCGAGGACCTTTCCGGGCCGCGGGACCGTCTTCGAGCGACGATGCCCCCGCCCAGCAGGGCCAGCGCGCTCACGAGCAGGATGCTGAATGCGAGCACCGTTCCCCGCATCCCCAGAGCCGCCACGGCGACGTCGGCGACTCCTGTGCAGCTCAGCGTGACCTGCTGATCTGCGGTGACGGAGACGGTGCCGATCTGGGTGTACTCGGTGTCGACGATCTTCGCCGGCAGGTCGATCTGCTCCGCCGTCCAGGTCACTCCGTCCCCACCGGTGACGGTGCAGGCGGCGGAGGAGGCTGCATCAAAGGACGGGACGTACACGTAATAGCGGAATGACGACGATGCCTGGATCGTGCCCGTCGTCGCGCCGAAGGATACGGGCGCGGCGGTCAGCGGGGCAACGCCGACGGCGACGAGGGCCGCGACGTAGCCGCTCATGATCCGTGGCCGCTCGCGATCAAGATACGTGAGGCGCGGGCCTCTGAGGGAGTGGCTGCGGCGATGGCGGCGCCTGGCACAATGGCGGTCTGCAGGGGTACCCGGGGAAGGGGCATGGCCATGGAGTTCCTGTTCATCATCGTGATCGGCGTGATCTTCGTGGTGCAGTTCGCCATGAAGCAGCGAGGCAAGGACGACTCGTCGGGATCGTCGCTGTGGGGAGGCGGGGATGACGCGAGGACGTCGTCGCGCCCCCGGATGCGTCCGCGCCCGCAGGCACCGCAGCCCAAGAGCCTCGACGAGGCGCTGCGACTGTCGCAGGACCGCCAGGCGCCGCCCACGATCCGGTACGCGGGCCTCGAGTACGACGATGACGACACGCTGGCGGCTCCCACGGATGGCTCTGCGTCAGCGCCCGACGACGTGCCGGTGATGACCGAGATGTCACGGACGGAGCCGAACGCCTCGCATGAGCCCGATAGCGCTCCGGACCGGGGAACGGACGCGGAGGTCGAGACCGGTCGCTCCGAAACCGGGCGCGCGGGGATCGAGCCGGACGGGGTCGGGCCTGCAGGGATCGAGCCTGCAGAGGCCGAGTCTTTCGCTGCCGAGTCTTTCGGTGTCGAGCCTTTCAGTGCCGAACCCCTCAGCGCCGAGCCCGTCGGGTCCGACGTCGCTGAGCCACGCCGCGCCGCGGAGCCGTTCACGCCGGCGTACTCCGCCTCCGTCTACACCCCGACCTCGGTCTACACCGGCTACACCCCGACCTCGCTGTACACCAGCGGGACGTCGATCCTGGGCGGCGCGAAGCAGGTAGACCCGCAGCGGGAGGAGCCGGAGACGGACCCGGACGAGGACGCGCAGGAGCCGGGGCCCGAGGAGGGCCAGCGCTCCTGACGCGGTTGTCGCGTGGAACCGCCGCGCGAACCCGGGGTTCAGCCCTGCAGGGCGCGCGCCACCTCTGCCGACTGACGTGCGATCGACAGCTCCTCGTCGGTCGGCACGATCATCACTGTGACCTTCGAGTTCGGTGTCGAGATCACGCGCATCTCCTTGCTGCGGGCAGCGTTCGCCTCGAGATCCAGCTCGATGCCGAAGCTCTCGAGCCCGGTGAGCAGCCGTTCGCGGACCATCGGCACGTTCTCGCCGATCCCGGCGGTGAAGGCGATGATATCGAGCCCGCCCAGCACGAAGGAGTACGAGCCGAGGTACTTGCGCAGGCGATGCACGTACACGTCCATCGCGAGGGTCGCGGCCTCGTCGCCCGCGTCGACCGCCGCCGTGATGTCACGGAAGTCGCTCATCCCGCACATGCCCATCATCCCGGAGCGCTTGTTGAGGATGTCGTCGATCTCCTCCGCGCTGAGCCCGGCCTGACGATGCAGGTGGATGTAGATCGACGGATCGATATCACCGGTGCGGGTCCCCATCACCAGGCCCTCGAGCGGGGTGAGCCCCATAGAGGTCTCCACCGCCGCGCCGCCCCGCACCGCGGAGGCCGAGGCGCCGTTGCCCAGGTGCAGCACGACCTGACGCAGCTCAGAGACGTCATGCCCCTGCGCGGCCAGATCGGAGGCGACGGTCTCGGCGACGTACTGGTGGCTGGTCCCGTGCGCGCCATAGCGCCGCACCCGGTACTGCGTGGCCAGCTCACGGTTCAGCGCGTAGTTCGCCGCCGCGGCGGGCAGCGCGGTGAAGAACGCGGTGTCGAAGACGGCCACGTGCGGCACCTCCGGCAGCAGGGCCTGGGCCCCGTCGATCCCGTCGACAGCCGCGTAGTTGTGCAAGGGTGCGAGCTTCCCGAGATCGTGGATGTCCCAGCGCACGTGCTCGTCGATCAGGACCGGCTCGGAGTAGCGGGCACCGCCCTGGACCACCCGGTGGCCGACGGCGCGGATCCGGTCATCGGAGAGCGACAGACCCACGTCCTCGAAGAGGTGCTGGACGATCTTCATCGCCTGCTTGTGGTCCGGCACGGGTCCCTCGAAGGTGGATTCCCGCTCGCCCGCGGTGATCGTCGCATTGCCCTGCTCCTGCCCGACCCGCTCGACGATGCCGGTCGCATCGACCGTGCCGTCGGCGGGGGACAGCAGCTGGAACTTCAGGGACGACGAGCCGGAATTGATGACGAGGACGCGTGGGTCCGTGGGTGCTGCCATGGCAGAGGAGCTCCTGATCGCTGGAGGGTGGGAGGTCAGTGCACGGGGGCGGCGGAGTCGGCCTGCGCCTGGATCGCGGTGATCACGACGGTGTTGATGATGTCGTCCACCAGTGCCCCGCGGGAGAGGTCGTTGACCGGCTTGTTCAGGCCCTGCAGGACCGGGCCGATCGCGATCGCCCCGGCGGAGCGCTGCACCGCCTTGTAGGTGTTGTTGCCGGTGTTGAGGTCGGGGAAAACGAACACCGTCGCCCGCCCCGCCACCGAGGAATCCGGGAGCTTGGTCTTGGCGACAGAGGCATCGACGGCCGCGTCGTACTGGATCGGTCCCTCGACATCGAGCTCCGGGTTGCTGTCGCGCACCAGGGTGGTGGCCTCGCGCACCTTGTCGACATCGGCGCCGGTGCCCGAGGTGCCGGTGGAGTAGGAGAGCATCGCGATCCGCGGCTCCACCCCGAACTGCTCGGCGGTCGCGGCGGACTGCACGGCGATATCCGCCAGCTGCTCCGCAGTGGGGTCGGGGTTCACAGCGCAGTCGCCGTAGACGAGCACACGGTCCTCGAGCGCCATCAGGAACACCGAGGAGACGATCTTCGCCCCGGGCTTGGTCTTGATGATCTCGAAGGAGGGCCGGATGGTGTGGGCCGTGGAATGGGCGGCGCCGGAGACCATCCCGTCGGCCTCACCCATCTGCACCATCATGGTGCCGAAGTAGGAGACGTCCTGGACCTTCTCGCGAGCCTGCTCCAGGGTGACGCCCTTCTTGGCGCGCAGTCGCGCGTACTCCGCGGCGTACCTCTCGACGTGCTCATGGTCGTGAGGGGAGACGATCCGGGCCTCGGAGATGTCATGGCCGAGCTGCGCGGACTTCGCGCGGATCGTGTTCTCATCGCCCAGCAGGATCAGGTCGGCGACGCCCCGGGCGAGCAGCGCCTCGGCGGCGGCGATGATCCTGGGCTCATCACCCTCGGGAAGCACGATCGTCTTCTTCTCCCCGCGGGCGCGGGCGAGCAGCTCGAACTCGAACATCATCGGGGTGACGACCTCGCTCCTGGTCACCTCGAGGGAGTTGAGCAGCTCGGGGATCGGCAGGTGTTCGGCGACCGCGCGACGTGCCGCATCCATCTTCTGCGGGCTGTGGACGTCGAGCCTGCCGCGCGACTTCGCGACCGCCACCGCAGTGTCGAAGGTGGACAGGTCGGTGGCGATGATCGGGAGGTCCTGCTGCACGCCGGAGATCAGCCGTCCCACCTCCTCGGGGACGTCATAGCCACCGGTCAGCACGATCGAGGAGAGGGCCGGGAAGGTGCCGGACTGCTGCGCCATCACTAGGCCCGGGAGAAGGTCGTAGCGGTCGCCGGGAGCGATCACGGTGCAGTTCTCGGTGAGGCGGGAGAGCACGTTCGGAAGGCTCATCGCTGCGATCACGGTGCCGATCGCGACGCGGTCCAGCCACTCCGGATTGCCCTGCAGGAGGGTGCCGTTGATGGCATCCTTCAGCTCCTGCACCGTGACGGCCATGATCACCGGGTTCTCCGGGATCGCTGCGACCAGGGCGTCTGGGACCTTCGCCGTGACCGCCTGATGGATCGCATCCAGGGAATCGACCTCCGCGCGGTTGACGACCACGGCGATCGGCAGCGCGTGATGGCCGCCGAACTCGCTGACGGACACCGCCGCCAGCGCCGCGATCTGGTCAGGGCTGCGGTCCAGCCCGGACAGCACGACCACCACGGGCGCGCCCATATTGGCGGCGACCTCGGCGTTGAAGGCGAGCTCGGTGGGATTGGCGAGGTCGTCATAGTCGGAGCCGAGGACCACCAGCACCGAGAAGCGCTCGGCGAGCTCGCGGTGGCGGGCGAGGATCCGCTCATGCGCGAGATCGGGATCGGAGATCACCAGTTGGTGATCCACCCCGATCGCATCCTCATAGCTCTGCTCGACGGCGGGATGGCTGGTGAGGAGGTCGACGGCGTAGTCGCGCGTGCGGTCGGCCTTGACGACGGGACGGAACACCCCGACGCGGTCGGAACGGGAGGCGAGGGCTTCTAGAAGACCGAAAGCCACCATCGACTTGCCGGTCATCCCCTCCGGGCTGGCGATATAGACACTCTGGGACACGCTCCCCAGCATAGGCGCGGCACCTCCGCAGAGTGCGGGACTGGTGGTACCTGTTCCGGGCCCGGGCACGGGGTAAGGGCACGGACCTGGAAGTCCGCAGACGGGTGGGGCGCGAAGTCCGCAGACGGGCGGGGGAGGGCGCCCTGCACGACGCGGTGTGAGAGGCGTCGCTGCCCAGGGTCCGTCCGGGCGGCGGCTCGTACCATGGACCTCATGCTCCGTGTCGCCCTCCGCCCCCGCTTCCTGGGGCTGCTCGCCCTGATGGTGGTGGCGACCGTGGTGTGCGGTCTGCTGGCGACCTGGCAATGGGACCGCGCGCATCAGGCGATCACCGATAAGGCCGCCGGCTCCGAGCAGCTCGGTGACATCCGCGGCGTGGTCGGGGTGGGCGAAGCAGTCACCAACTCGATCGTGGGAGACACCGTCACCGCTGTCGGCACCTATGCGCCGGGGGAGCAGGTGATCGTCCCGGGCCGGAACATCGGCGGTACCGAGGCGGTGCTCGTGGTCACCTCGCTGCTCATCGAGCTCGAGGACGGCAGCCAGGGGCGGCTCCCGGTGCTGCGCGGCTGGATCCCCGCCGCGGAGCTCACCGCTGAGGATGGCCAGATCGATCCGTCGCTCGCTCCCGCAGCCCCGCAGGGCGAGGTCGAGATCTCTGGCCGGCTCGAAGCCAGCGAAGCCGCCTCCGGTGGAGTGGTCGACGGAGTGGCCAGTGAGATCGCGACCCCGCTGCTGGTCAACGAATGGGGCTCGCCGATGTTCGCCGGCTACGTCTCGCTCGATGAACCTGCGGGAGGACTGCGCCCCGTCCCTGCCGCAGAGTCCGAGTTCTCCCGCGGCCTGGACTGGCAGAACCTGGGCTACTCACTCCAGTGGGTCATGTTCGGTGTCTTCTTCCTCTACCTGTGGTGGCGCTCGGTGAGAGCCGCCCATCTCGACGAGATCGCAGATCGCCGTGAGGCCATGGAGCAGATCCTCGCCGAGAACGCCTCGATCGAGCGCTCGACCCCCGAGCTCTCCTCCGCTTCGGCCGTCGGCTCGACGACCACCCCGACCCCCACCCCGACCCCCATCCCGACCCCCACCCCGACCCCTGACAAGGACGTGTGACCCGTGCCCGCTCCCCGCCCCCTCGACGAAGTCGCCGCCAGGACCTCCTTCGCCCGCTTCCGCGTGGCCTCCATCGTGGAGGGCATCGCCCTGCTGGTGCTGGTCGCGATCATGTCGATGCGCTACGGGGTCTACGGCGGCGACGGCCTCTTCACCTCGGTCTCTCCGTTCTGGGACCAGGTCTCCTCCGTGTGGTCCCCGATCCATGGCCTGATCTACATGATCTACGTGGTCCTCGGCTTCGACCTGTGGATGAAGATGCGCTGGGGCATGCCGCGGATGCTGCTGCTGATGTTCTTCGGCATCATCCCGGTGCTGTCCTTCTTCGGTGAGCGCTGGACCCACCAGAAGGTCGAGTCCGACCTCGCGCGCCGACCCACCCTGCAGGACGAGGCCCGCGCCTGAGGCGAGGCTCGTGCTCCTGGTGAGGCCCGGCAGCGCCCGGGCGTGATGAGGATCGTGCCGCCAGGAGGCGGACCACGCCACCTCGCGCGGGGCCTCCCACGTAGACTCGGCCGGGTGAACGACACCGACCAGCGCCCCGTCCTCGTCGTCGACTTCGGCGCCCAGTACGCACAGCTCATCGCCCGCCGCGTGCGCGAGGCCCGGGTCTACTCCGAGGTGGTCCCGCATTCGATGCCCACCGAGAAGATCCTCGCCAAGCAGCCCCGCGCGATCATCCTCTCCGGCGGGCCCAGCTCCGTCTACGCCGAGGGCGCCCCGCGCCTGGACCCGGCTCTGCTCGAAGCTGGCGTGCCCGTGCTCGGGCTCTGCTACGGCTTTCAGTCCATGGCCGCGGCGCTCGACGGGACCGTCGCGCCGACGGGCGTGCGGGAGTACGGCGCGACCCGCCTGGAGAGCATCGACGGCACGTCGCAGCTGCTCAGCTCCCAGGACCTCGAGCAGAACGTGTGGATGAGCCACGGCGACTCCGTCACTGCCGCCCCATCTGGCTTCGAGGTCGTCGCGACCTCCTCCGGCAGCCCCGTCGCCGCCTTCGAGAACACCGAGAAGCAGCTCTACGGCGTGCAGTGGCACCCCGAAGTGGGCCACTCCGACCGCGGCCAGGAGGTGCTCGAGAACTTCCTGCACCGCGGCGCTGGCATCGAGCCGGCCTGGACCACCGGGAACGTGATCGAGGAGCAGCTCGAACGGATCCGCGCCCAGGTGGGCGAGGGCTCCGCGATCTGCGGACTCTCCGGCGGCGTGGACTCCGCCGTGGCTGCAGCGCTGGTGCAGCGCGCCATCGGTGATCGCCTCACCTGCGTGTACGTGAACCACGGCCTCATGCGCCAGGACGAGTCCGAGCAGATCGAGCAGGCCTTCGGTGACTCCACCGGCGGTGCGAAGCTCGTCATGGTCGACGCCGAGGAGCAGTTCCTCACCGCCCTCGCCGGGGTCACCGACCCCGAGACCAAGCGCAAGATCATCGGCCGCGAATTCATCCGCACCTTCGAGCAGGCCCAGGCGGACATCCTGCGCGAGCAGGGCGTCGTCGAGGGTGACCACGCCGAAGCCACTGCGTTCCTCGTCCAGGGCACGCTCTACCCGGACGTCGTCGAATCCGGCGGCGGAGAGGGCGCGGCGAACATCAAGAGCCACCACAACGTGGGCGGCCTCCCCGAGGACCTCTCCTTCGAACTGGTCGAGCCGCTGCGCGCCCTGTTCAAGGACGAGGTGCGCGCCGTCGGCTCTGAGCTGGGCCTGCCCGACGAGATCGTCTGGCGCCAGCCCTTCCCCGGACCGGGGCTGGGGATCCGCATCATCGGCGAGGTCACCAAGGAGCGGCTCGACATCCTGCGCAAGGCCGACGCGATCGCCCGCGCCGAGCTGACCGCCGCGGGCCTGGACCGCACCATCTGGCAGTGCCCCGTGGTGCTGCTGGCGGACGTGCGCTCCGTGGGCGTCCAGGGCGACGGCCGCACCTACGGCCACCCGGTCGTGCTGCGCCCCGTCACCAGCGACGACGCGATGACGGCCGACTGGGCCAAGGTCCCTTACGAGGTGCTCTCGCGGATCTCCAGCCGCATCACCAACGAGGTCAGCGAGATCAACCGCGTCACCCTCGACATCACCTCCAAGCCCCCGGGCACCATCGAGTGGGAGTGAGCTCCCGCTGACAGCAGCCGCAGCAGCGCCCCGCCGCGCGTCCTCCCGGACCGCGCCGCGGGGCGCTGCTCTGCCCGGGCACGGGTGCTGCTGGGTCTCAACGTGAGTTCTGCCCATCGAGTCGTGAGAAGTGCGCCGTAAGAAGCGTCATGGTGCGCGGAACTCACGACTCGATCGTGCGTGACGCAGCGGCGCGCTGTGGAAATCACCGATTCTGCAGCCGGAAGCATGGCACCGCTGCGGAGACCGAGGTGCAGAAGCCGGACTGTGCGCAGAAGGCGCCGACCCAGAGCACTGACTGACCCGGGAGGAGTGAACTCCGGTTCCCGACCGATCGGCGGGGAGGTTCCTTGCCGCGCCGGGTGGAGAGGGGTTAAATTCCCCCACACGTCGCTGAGGGGCTGCACTCGTCGGCTTCCGTGGCGTCTTGAGGGGGAGGAGGGGGACCGATGTCGAACGCCGAGACCGGCACCATCACGACGCGGGTGCCTTCGCGACTCGACCGACTGCCCTGGTCCCGCTTCCACTGGCGAGTGGTGATCGGCCTGGGCAGCGTCTGGATCCTCGACGGTCTCGAGGTGACGATGGTCGGCAATGTCGCCGCCCGACTCACCGAGGACGGCAGCGGGCTGGACATCTCCGCCGCCCAGATCGGTATCGCGGGCGCCATCTACATCGTCGGTGCGTGCCTCGGTGCGCTCTTCTTCGGCCAGCTCACCGATCGGCTGGGCCGCAAGAAGCTCTTCCTCTGGACGCTCGTGCTCTACCTCGTCGCGACTGTCGCCACGGCGTTCTCCTTCTCACCCTGGTTCTTCTTCCTCTGCCGCTTCCTCACCGGCGCCGGCATCGGCGGGGAGTACGCGGCCATCAACTCCGCTATCGACGAGCTGATCCCTGCCCGGGTGCGCGGGCGGGTCGATCTGATCATCAACGGCAGCTACTGGCTGGGCTCGGCAGCGGGCTCTGCGCTGGCGCTCGTGCTGCTGAGCACAGCGTTCTTCCCCATGGATCTGGGCTGGCGTCTGGCCTTCGGCTTCGGCGCCGTGCTCGGCATCGCCGTGCTCATGGTGCGCCGTCACGTGCCGGAGAGCCCTCGCTGGCTGTTCATCCACGGCCAGGAGGGTGAGGCCGAGCGGATCGTCCGCGGGATCGAGGAGTCGATCGAGGAGGAGAAGGGCACCGAGCTGCCCCCGGCAGAGGACTCCCTCACCATCCGCCAGCGCACCAGCATCCCGTTCCGGGAGATCGCCGCCGTCGCGTTCCGGAAGTACCCGAAGCGCTCGGTGCTCTGCCTGGCCCTGTTCGTCGGGCAGGCGTTCCTCTACAACGGCATCACCTTCAACCTGGGCGTTCTGCTCTCCTCCTTCTACGGCGTCGGGGCGGCCCTCGCCCCGCTGTTCATCATCTTCTGGGCGCTGTCGAACTTCGCCGGTCCGGTGATCCTGGGCCACTTCTTCGACTCCGTGGGCCGCAAGCCCATGATCACCCTGGCCTATCTCGGCAGCGCCCTGGTGACGCTGCCGCTGGCCTGGGTGTTCCTCAGCGAGGCCGGCGGGCTCACCGCGTTCATGATCCTGTTGGTGATCACCTTCTTCCTGGCGTCTTCCGGGGCCAGCGCTGCCTATCTGACGGTGAGCGAGATCTTCCCGATGGAGACGCGGGCGCTCGCGATCGCCTTCTTCTATGCAGTCGGCACCGCGGTCGGTGGCATCGCCGGTCCGCTGCTCTTCGGCACCCTCATCGCGACCGGAGAGCGTGCGCCCGTGGCGATCGGCTTCCTCGTCGCCGCGGTGGTGATGGCACTGGGCGGCGTTGCCGAGCTGCTCTTCGGGGTCAAGGCCGAGGGCCAGAAGCTCGAGGACCTCGCCACCCCGCTCACCGTCCAGGACGCCGACGATGCGGAGGCCCCCGGCGCGGAGGGCGATGGCGCGCAGGCCGATAGTGCGCAGGGCGATGGTGTAAACGGCGATGACACCGGCGGCTCCTCCGGCCCGGGCCCGGGCCGGGAGCGCACCTGATGCCGGTGGGGTGCCTGGTCTTCGGCCATCGCCCAGCGTTCCGCGCCGAGGGGCGCACCATGCGTTGGGAGTGCGAGCGCGGCTGCGCGGAGGGTGGCGGCGAGAAGACCTACTCCACCGCGGCGGAGGCGGAGCGGTTTGCGGCGGCCTTCGACCGGCGCGGCGACGACGGGCTCGGGAAGAACGCCCCCCTGCTCGGCATGTTCCCGCTGCGGATCTGGCAATGGCTGCGCCGCCGGGGCGGGCCCGAGGGCTGAATCGTCGGCGTCCGACGTAGACCGATTGTCGGAATCCGCCTCAGTCAGTCGGCGTCCGCCTCAGACTGATCATCGGCGTCCCTCTCAGGCCGTCGGCGGCTCGAGCAGGCGGGAAGGATGAGCGGGCGCGGAGGAGTGCCAGGACTGGGTGCGCTCGTAGGTCTCCCAGCCCATCGCGACGTAGAGGCCGTCGGCGCCGGTGGGGGAGTCGTCGTCGACCTCGAGGTCCACGTGGGTGCGTCCACGCTCGACGGCGTCCTGGATCGAGGCGTTCAGCAGTGCTTTCGCGATGCCGTGGCCGCGGGCGGAGCGGTGCACTCCCAGGTACTCCAGGTAGGTGCCCTCGCCCAGGGTCTCGGTCGCCGGGATCACAGCGGCGACCAGGCCGCCAGCAGGCAACCAGACCCCGCCGCGGTCGATCTCGGCGATCCACCAGTGGTCCCATCCCGCCTCCTCGGGGTTCTCGATGAGTCGCTGGACGAACTCGGCGAAGGACTCCCGGTAGGAGTTGAAGTGGTCCGCGAAGGACTCCTCGAGCATCCGGTGCACGGTGCGCACGTCCTGCGCGACAGGCAGGCCGGATTCGTGGCGGTGGACCTTCCTCACCCGAGTGCCCTCTCGTGGCGCGGGAAGTCCGGGCAGCTCGGCGGGGTCCACGGGGCGTCGCATATGCAACCAGGTGCGCACCATCGAGTAGCCCGCAGCGGTGAGGAGCCGCCCGCGGTCGGTGTCCAGTTCGTTCGCGTCGGCGTCGAGCTGTGTGCGCTCCACCCCGCGTGCTCGGGCGAAGGACCCGCCCACCTCGACCGCCCAGTCCAGCAGCGCGGCGGCCAGGGCGTCCCGTTCGGGGGCGTCCTCGGCGATCACGAACTGGACGTTGGTGCGGCCGGTGGCGCGGTCCTCCAGAGCCACCCAGGCGAGCGGGTCCTTATCGAGCGAGGGGGATCCATCAGCGGCGACGGGCACCACCACGACCTCGCGGCGCGCCCAGGACTTCAGCCCCACCATGCGCGAGCGCATCCCCGCCTCGTCGGCCACCCCACCCGGGGTGTGGCGACGGATGTCCGCGGTGACCAGCGCGACGACTGCAGGAACATCGGCCTCGATCGGCACCCGGGTGGTCAGTCGACCCTCCAGGGCTGCGGGCATCGTGGGCGGGAAGTGATCGGTCAGCAGCATCCGTCCATCTTTTCACGATTCGGCCTGGGGCCGCGGAGCGCGGTGCTTCGCTCAGCGCTCGTCGGCCGTGACCGACTCCCGGTCCTGGGCGGAAGAGGCGGCGCCGCCATCGCCAAGCTCGCCCGCTTCCGCAGCCTCGAGCTGCTCCGGATCGATCACGGGGATCGGCCCGGTGCGCGGGTGCGAGTCCTGCGGCTCGGTGCCTGTGCCGCCGAGCTCGGCGGCCGCGTCGGCACCCGGCTGGGAGGCGAACTCGTCCGCGGACTCGACGGTCTCGCGCAGCGGCACGTGCTTGATGAACAGTGAGAGCACCAGCGCTATCACTGCGAAGGGCACGGCGGTGAGGAACACCATGTGCATCGCCTCGCCCATGCCCATGCGGATCGGCTCCACGAGGATCTCGGGCAGCTCCGAGAGCGCGGAGGGATCCAGCGCCGCGTTCTCGAGGCCGGAGACGTCCGCGCCGCCGGAGGCCTGCAGGGCGGCGAGGTCCTCTGCGGGCAGCGCTGCGATCTGCTCGGTGATCGAGGTGGACATGGAGGCGGTCATCACGGTGCCCAGCACCGCGATGCCCACGGTCGAGCCGATGTTGCGGAAGAACTGGATCGCGGCGGTGGCGGTGCCGAGCTCGCGACGTGCCACGGCGTTCTGCACGATCAGCGTGTACACCTGCATCGACAGGCCGAGTCCCAGACCGATCACGATCATGGCGAGGGTGAGGTGCCACTGGGTGTCGCCGTACTCGAGGGCGACCAGCAGGACGTAGCCGATCACCATGATGATGCCGCCGACGATGAGGAACGGACGGTAGCGGCCGGTCTTCGAGATCAGCAGGCCCACGATGATCGAGGTGAGGATCATCGCGACGGACTGGGGGATCAGGATCATGCCGGAGGCGGTCGCGGAGACGCCCATGACGCCCTGTGCATAGACCGGGATGTAGATGATCGCGCCGAACATCGCCACGGCGATCGCGAAGGAGGCCGCGACCGACAGGGCCACGATCGGCCGCAGCAGCAGCTGCATCGGCAGCAGCGGCTCCTCGACCTTCGTCTCGATGATCACGAAGGCGATGAGGAAGGCGGCGGCGATCGCATACATGCCCAGGATCACGGGGGAGGTCCAGGCGAAGTCGCCACCGCCCCAGGTGGTCGCGAGCAGCGCGATGACCAGGCCCGGCGTGAGGGTGACGATGCCCCAGTAGTCGATCTTGCCGTGCTGATCGGCCTTCTCCAGGTGCAGGAACTTCATGATGAAGACGAAGGCGGCGATCCCGATCGGGAGGGTCAGGTAGAACAGCCAGCGCCAGCCCAGATGGTCGGTGACGACGCCTCCGATGAGCGGCCCCGCGATCGAGGTCACGCCGAAGACGGCGCCCATGATGCCCTGGTACTTGCCACGCTGACGGGGCGGGATGATGTCGCCGATGATCGTCTGGCTCAGCGGCATCAGGGTGCCCATGCCCAGGCCCTGCACGGCGCGGGCGAAGACCAGGAACCAGAAGCCCTCCGCCATGCCGGCGAGGGCCGAGCCGACCATGAACACGGCCAGGCCGCCCAGGTAGAACCAGCGGCGGCCGTAGAGGTCGGAGAGCTTGCCGACGACCGGCACGGACACGGCCGACACCAGCATTGCGGCGGTCGCGATCCAGCTGTAGTGCTCGATGCCGCCGAGCTCGCCGACGATGCGGGGCATCGCGGGGCCGACGATCGTCTGCGAGAGGGACGCGACGAACATGCCGAGCATGAGGCCGACGAAGACGAGCTTGCCCTGTCGGTCCAGGCCCGTGAAAACGGGGGCGGTGCTCGGGCCGGAGGGCGGCGTGGTGGCGGGTGCTGTGCTCATTGAGCTCCTCGGGACAGTGATGTGCTGACGGAATGATGGAGAGGGCGCCGGCGGGCGTCCGATGGTCGTAGCGCGTCACTGGGCCTCGACGGGAACACCCTATCCAACTGTTGCAGTCAATGCACTATTTCACTGAGTGCAGATTTTGTGATCTGTCGGACCTACGATGGTCCGGTGAACGAGTTGACCGATACCGATCAGGGCCTGGGACTGCGCGAGCTGAAGAAGCGCCAATCCCGCATCGCCATGCACCGTGCCGCCCTCGAGCTGGTGAGCGAGCACGGGCTCGGCGGGGTCACCGTCGAAGCGATCGCCCATCGTGCCGGGGTCTCCACCCGGACCTTCTTCAATCATTGGTCCACGAAGGAATCCGCGATCATCGGGGTTCTCAGCGCCGGGGACGACGAGATCGCGGAGCGGCTGCGCCATCTGGCTGAGGAGCAGGGGCCGCAGCAGGCGCTGCGCACGGTGATGCGCGAGGCGATCTCCTCCGCGCCCATCGATGCCGGGCTGCGAGAGCTGAAGAAGCAGGTCATGGCCAAGGAGCCGCGGCTGCATTCCCTCTCCACCGGCAACCTGCACCTGGTGCAGACCGAGATGGTCGAGGCGCTCGCGGCGGTCCTCGAGGGGGAGGACGCCCAGGAGCGGGCGATGCTCGCCGTGCAGATCGGCTTCGCCGTCACCCGTACCGCTTTCGCCGTCTCGATGTCGCGCGGGATCGATCTGGGGACAGCCTTCGACGAAGTGCTGGACCGCTACGACGCGGCCGACGGGCCCTTCTGACCGCGGAGAGAGCCGAGTCTCGCGCGTCAACGCATCAACGCGTCACGCACCGGGCGTCATGCGCGAGGCGTCACGCGCCGGGTCTCACCGCACCAGGCGCCCGTGCCCGCTCTCCCAGCCGCGGCCGTCCGCCAGCCGCTCGGCGACCAGGCGCTCGAGCCGTGTGCGGCGTGGCAGGGCGGTGACCTCATAGGGCGGGCGTTCGCCGAACACGAAGAAGGCCGCACCGTCGTCGGAGCGCTCATAGGAGAGCCGCTCCCAGCGGCCCGCGAAAGCACCGAGGTTCGAGTTCGCGCCGAGCTCCTCGGTGAGCAGCGGGTTCACCAGCCAGGAGTCGCAGAGGAACTCATGGCCGAAGGGCGCCGCCTCCGACGGGCGCGCGGTGTCGAGATCGGCGTAGTGGGTGGTGAAATATGCCGTCGCCTGATCGAGGGACTCATCGACCGCGGCGGGATCCAGCGGCCCGGTGGCGGGGATGTGGGCACCGATCACCCAGCGCTCCTGCGCCGTTCCCTTCTCGGCGCGATGCAGGTCGAACTGGAGGCGGCCCAGGTGCACCAGCCGCCCTCGCCAGTTCAGCGCCATCCATGCCAGCTGGTGCAGCCCCAGCCTTCCGCTGCTGCGGCGATGGACCCGCATCTGCTGGCCGAGATCCGCGAGCACGTGCCAGGACTGCTCGGCGCTCAGGCCGCGCTCTCGGTGCCAGGCTCGCACCGTCGACGTGCTCACCACGAGCGCGAGGATCGAGAGCAGGCCCTCCCCGGGGGCGAGACGCTGCTGCAGGAGGTTGTGGCGCTCCTCCAGAGAGCCGAGATCAGCCGCGGGCGGCTCGAGCCCCGCGCTCGCCCGCAGCAGGTTCGCGGTGCGGGTGACCTCCGTCAGGATCTCCTGATCCGCCATGGCCGGGGCGATCAGAGCACGGAGCTCGGCATGATCCTGGCCGGTGATGCCCAGCCGCTCGAGCAGTGCTGGCGTCGAGGGAGCGCTCAGCATCTGGGCGACAGCCGCCGGTGGCAGCTCGTCGGTGGCGCGGACGGCCCGCGGCGGATCGCCGAGGACCTCGAACTGGGCATCACAGCGATCGGTCATGCGCACACGGTAGCGCTCACTGCCCACCGGATGTGAGCTGGGCCGCTACGATTCCAGGGTCGAGACCACGCACCCGTCGGCCTGCGCCGACGCAGGAGGAGCCAGAGCATGAGCACCCAGACCCCTGAGACCCCTGAGACCTCTGGCGGCACCGCTGCGGAGCTCAGCCCGTCGGCCGTCGCGATCCGTGACGCCTACGCCTTCGAAGGCGGTCGGATCCACCTCGGCGCGATGATCGAGGGGGAGACCCCGAGCCCCGCTGTGGCCGTGAACCTGTCGGTGGGGATGCTGAACCGTCACGGACTGATCGCCGGCGCCACCGGCACCGGCAAGACGCGCACCCTGCAGGTGATCGCCGAGCAGGCCGCGCACGCCGGAGCCTCCGTGTTCGTGGCAGATATGAAGGGTGACCTCTCCGGCATCGCCGTGCCGGGGGAGGCGTCCGAGAAGCTGTCCGCACGCGCCGCTGCACGCGGCCAGGAGTGGATCTCCCGCGCCGCCCCGACCGAGTTCTTCAGCCTCGGCGGCCAGGGCGAGGGAGTGCCGATCCGCACCACCGTGAGCACCTTCGGGCCGGTACTGATGTCCAAGGTGCTCGAGCTGAACGAGACCCAGGAGAGCTCGCTGGGCCTGATCTTCCACTACGCGGACAGCCAGGGACTGGGACTGCTGGACCTCAAGGATCTGCGCGCCCTGATCCAGTTCCTCACCTCTGACGAGGGCAAGGGTGAGCTCAAGGGCATCGGAGGGATCTCCACCGCGACCGCCGGCGTGATCCTGCGCAGTTTGACCGCCTTCGAGGCCTCCGGGGCGGATGTCTTCTTCGGCGAACCCGCCTTCGACACGGAGAAGCTGCTGCGCAAGGCCGAGGATGGCACGGGGATCATCTCCTGCCTCGAGCTGCCGGGCGTCGCCACCCGACCCGCCCTGTTCTCCACCTTCATGATGTGGATGCTCGCCGAGCTGTACCAGGACCTGCCTGAGGTGGGCGACCTCGAGGTGCCCAAGCTCGTGTTCTTCTTCGACGAGGCGCACCTGCTGTTCAAGGACGCCTCCAAGGCGTTCCTCGATCAGGTCGTCCAGACCGTGCGACTGATCCGTTCCAAGGGCGTGGGCGTCTTCTTCATCACCCAGACCCCGAAGGACGTCCCGGGAGATGTGCTCGCCCAGCTCGGCAACCGGGTCCAGCATGCGCTGCGCGCCTTCACGCCCGACGATGCCAAGGCGCTCAAGGCCACCGCCAGCACCTTCCCCACCTCCGACCACGACCTGGTCGAGGTGATCCCAGCACTCGGCACCGGCGAGGCGATCGTGACCGTGATGAGCGAAGACGGCGCCCCCACTCCCGTCGCGATCACCGCAGTGCGCGCGCCGGAATCCTCGATGGAACCGGCCGGTGCGGAGGTCATCTCCGCTGCAGTGAAGGCCTCACCGCTCGCTGCGGAGTACGGGACCCCGGTGGATCGGGAGTCCGCGTACGAGATCCTCACCGCACGCGCCGAGAAGGACGCGAAGGCCCTCGAGGAGGGGGCCGATGACGGCGCTGAGCAGGGGGTGAAGGGATCCACGGGTTCGACCTCGTCACAGCCGAAGGCGCAGAACAAGAAGGACGAAGGCGGGTTCTTCGAGAAGCCGGCGGTGAAGTCATTTCTCCGCTCCGCCGGCACCGTGCTGGGCCGAGAGATCACCCGCAGCCTGTTCGGTACGAAGCGCCGCCGCTGAGCAGTCGGGCCAGCCGAGGCTCGCTTGTCGCAGCACCGGTCCCTCGCAGCACCGGCCCATCGCAGCAGGCCCGGAGATGACGAGAGCCCCTGGCATCTGCCGGGGGCTCTCGGTGCATCAGGTCCTGTGAGGACCGGGATCAGACGGAGTTCAGATCACTTCTTGCCCTGGTTGGCGACGGCCTCCGCCGCGGCCTTCGCAGCGACCGGGTCAAGGTAGCGGCCGCCCTTCTCGACGGGCTGGAAGTCCTCGTCCAGCTCGTACACCAGCGGCTGGCCGGTGGGGATGTTCAGGCCGGAGATCTCTTCGTCGGAGATGCCGTCGAGGTACTTCACCAGTGCGCGCAGCGAGTTGCCGTGGGCGGCGATCAGCACGGTCTTGCCGTCGACGAGGTCAGGCTTGATGCCCTCCTCCCAGTACGGCAGGAAGCGCTCGACGACATCCTTGAGGCACTCGGACTTGGGCAGCTGATCACCGAGACCCGCGTACTGCGGGTCCTGGTCCTGGCTGAACTCGGTGCCGAACTCGATCTCGGGCGGCGGCGTGTCGTAGGAACGACGCCAGGCCATGAACTTCTCCTCGCCGTACTTCTCACGGATCTCGGACTTGTTCATGCCCTGGAGCGCACCGTAGTGACGCTCGTTCAGGCGCCAGTCGCGCTTGACGGGGATCCAGTGGCGGTCGGCGGCGTCGAGGGAGAGGTTCGCGGTCATGATCGCCCGGCGCTGCAGCGAGGTGTGCACGACATCGGGGAGGATGCCGGCCTCCTTCAGCAGCACGCCGCCGTTGGCGGCCTCAGCCTCACCCTTCTCGGTGAGGGCTACGTCCACCCAGCCGGTGAACAGGTTCTTCGCATTCCAGTCGCTCTCGCCGTGGCGGAGCAGCACGAGTGTGTAGGTCATGGTCACAGCCTAACGGCGCGGGGGAGCGGGCGCAGTTCCTGCCCATCGGTTGCCCGCCTCGCCGGGCGCGGGGCGGACGCTACGCTCGATCCCATGCTCAGCACTGCTCCCGGCGCCCTCGCCGACGTCCCCGTCGTCCTGCTCGATCTCGACGGCACGATCGTGGACTCCGGACCCGGCATCTTCGCGGCGCTCGGGCACGCCTTCGCGGCCTGCGACGAGCCGCTCCCCGAGCCCGCCGTGCTGCGCACCTTCATCGGTCCGCCGTTGACGACCTCCTTCCGCGGCGTGCTCGGGATGAGCGCCGAGCGCGCGGAGCAGCTCCGCCTCTCGTATACCGAGCACTACCAGTCCCACGGCCTGCTGGACGCGTTGCCCTATCCGGGGATCCCGGAGCTGCTGGACGGACTTGCGGCGTCCGGGCGCACCGTCGCGGTCGCCACCAACAAGCCGGAGACCACGGCGCGGCGCTTGCTCGAGCACCAGGGCCTCGGGGACCGCTTCGCTCTGATCGGCGGCACCGACCGCGCCTCGGGCAGGAGCGACAAGGCGGCGGTGATCGGCAGCGTGCTCGAGCGCCTGGGTCTCGCGGCCGGGGCGGCGGGCAGGGCGCGGACCGTGATGATCGGTGACCGGATCCACGACGCCGAGGGCGCCTCGGAGCACGGCGTGCCCGCGCTGCTGGTCGGCTGGGGATACGGAGGGCCCGTCGAGCAGGCGGCCGACGTCCCACGGGTCGCGACCGTCGCCGAGCTGTCTGCACTCCTGATGGGCTGAGCCCTCGTGCGGGCGCTCAGGCCTCGAGCAGGATCGTGAAGGGGCCGTCGTTGGTGAGGCCCACGCGCATCATCGCGCCGAAGCGGCCGGTCGCGACGGTGACGCCGCGCTCGCGGATCGCCTCGACCACCTGTGCGACGAGCGGTTCGGCGACGGGCCCCGGGGCCGCGCCGCTCCAGGAGGGCCTGCGCCCCTTGCGCACATCGGCGTAGAGCGTGAACTGGGAGACCACCAGCACCTGCGCCCCGGCATCGAGCACCGAGCGCTCGCCCTCCAGGATGCGCAGCTCGCAGATCTTCCGGGCGATCGTGGCCACCTGCTCGGGCCCGTCCTCGTGGGTGACCCCGACCAGCACGAGGAGGCCTTCGCCCTCGATCGAGCCGACCACCTCACCCTCGACCTCGACCTCGGCACCGTCGACTCTCTGGAGCACTGCACGCATGCCCCGATGGTCGCACAGGGGAACGCGTTGCGGAGGCTGGCGCCAGATCCTGTGGTCAGCCGGACGGATCAAGTCTGGCCAGCCGGGAAGGATCTGGTCAGCCGGGAAGGATCGAGTCGATCCTGCGCTCCTGGGTGGGGGAGTCGTCATCCCCGTCGTGCTGCTGACCGCGGGAGGGGTCCAGCGGGGGCAGCGGCTGGGTCGCCGGAAGGTTCCTGGGCGGGGGTGCGGAGCGAGGGGGAGGAGGGCCGGTGTGCTCGAGCGGGGCGGAGAACTGCGGCGGGGCAGACTGCTGCCACGGTGACGAAGGGTTCTGCGGCACGCCATGACGTGGCGCTGGCTGCTGAGATGCCGGCTGCTGCGACGCGGGTTGCTGCGGCCCGGCGTGCGATGGCGCAGACCGTGGAGGCGCGAACTGCGACGACCCGGACTGCGGCGGTGCTGACTGCTGAGGTGCCGAATGTGTGGGCATGGTCTGCGGGGGCGCCGACTGCTGTGCGGAGGCGGACATGCCCTGCTGCGGAGCGACGGATGGGCGCGATGGGACCTGCGCCTGGGCCTGCTGCTGCGACTGCTGCTGGGCCTGCTGAGGCGCCGGCTGCTGCCCGGTCGGGGCGGGGTCCGGGGCGGGAGCCTGACGCACTCCCGTCGGCCCATGGGTGGGCGGGACCGGCTGCTGGGGCTGGGAAGGGGACCCGGGGCCCTGTACGACCGGTCCTCCCGCAGCGGTAGCGGCGTCCCTGCGACGCTGCTCTGCCCGGCGGGCCTCGGTGACCCACTCCTCGGCGACGCGCACGATCGCTTCGGTGGCGGCCTCCCAGGCGGCCTCCTGCTGCCGGTGCGGGCCGGTGGCCAGGGACAGCACCACGCCCGCGGAACGCAGTGCGACCTCGGTCGGATCCACCCGCTCAGCGAACACCTCATGCCAGGTGCGGATGGCCTCCTCGACCCGCTCCTGCATGGCGCGGTCGATGCGCCCGGCGTTGCCGTAGTCCGCCAGGACGCTGAGATGGGCGAGCAGGCAGGCGAGATCGTCGGCCCGACGGCCCGGACCCACGGTGTCGATGTCGAGCAGGCCCACCACCTTGCCGTTCTCGACGAATACCTGAGCTTCGTAGAAGTCGCCGTGCACCACATCGTGCGGGCGCATGTCCATGCGCTGCTCGAGTGCTGTCAGACCCTCGCGGATCGCTCGTACCAGCGCATCCAAGCGGGGGCCGAGGGCGGGGACGGCGGAGCTGACGATCCCGGCGTAGAACTCCACGGAGTCGGTCCACGGCGGGCGCAGCGGGAGGGAGTACATCGAGGCGGGGAGCCGATCGACGAGGGCCACGAGGTCCTCGGCCCGGCAGGCGCTGACGCCTTCGTCGATCACCGCACGGGCCAGCGGACGGCCGGGGAGCTCGGCGAGGACCACGAGCCCGTTGTGGTGGGCGATCACCTCGGGAACCGGCACTCCTGCGGCCAGCAGACGGTGATGGCGGTCCACGATCTCTCCGCTGCGATGCGGCTGCATGACCTTGAGGAAGACGGCGCGTTCGCCCTGCGAGGCGCGCAGCACGGCGCGACGCCCGGGGCGATAGGACACCACGTCGATCGCGATCGGCACCGACGGGTCGCTGCCGATCGGCGCGCCGAGATCGCGCAGGGTGCGGCCGACGATGTCGGGGTAGCAGACCTGCGGCAGCATCGGCAGCCAGGGATCGTGCGGATAGCGCCATACGCGAACGTTGATGTCCCCGTCGGTCATCACCAGGGTCTGCTCGGCGACGTAGAGGTTCTTCTCGCGCTCGCCGATATGCGCGCTCGCCCCGAACAACTCCTCACGTGCAGGAGCCTGCGGTCCGTCGAGCTCAGGCCAGGAGACCATCGTCCGGTACAGCGCCTTGGTGCTGCGTCCGGGGCGGTGGTCGACGTGGTCGAGCTGCCAGCTGTGCAGCACTCCGCCGGAGTTGCCGACGGCCGAGCGGAGGAGTCCTCCCGCGCCGGGCCCGGTGAGGAGCTCGGAGCCGTCCTGCGTGTGTGACATGGGCGATTCATTCTTGTCATGAGGTCATCAGGCGACAGCGCCTACGATGCTTTCATGGCTGATCGTACCGATAACCTCACCAGCGGGAACCTTCTGGGCATTCCCGAGACCCGACTGCCCGACGACTTCGTCGATGTGCAGGTGGCCGAAGAGCTCGTCGAAGGTGAGCCCCGGGACATCGCCGCCCGGCATCTCGAGTCGCCGCTCGCCTGGGCGACCCTGGCCGAGGATGCGCTCTCCGACGGTGATGACGTGGCCGCCTACGCCTACGCCCGCACCGGTTACCACCGGGGTCTGGATGCGCTGCGCAAGTCCGGCTGGCGCGGCCAGGGCCCGATCCCGGCCTCGCACGCGCCCAACCGCGGCTTCCTGCGTGCCCTGGCGATGCTGGGGGAGACCTCCCGTCGGCTCGGCGACGAGGCCGAGGCGGATCGGGTGACCGCCTTCCTGCGCGAAGCCGATCCGACGCTGCTGGGCTGATGTCCCCGAGCCTGCGCGGCAGAGAACGCGGCAGTCAGCAGGGGCCGTCCGGATCTGCTTGGTAGGATCCTCGCGGTCCTGTGCGCTCCCTGCGCCGCAGGCCCCCGTCAGTCCGTCCTCGTCCTCCAGGAGTCGCCATGCCCGCCGTCGTGATCGTCGGAGCCCAGTGGGGTGACGAGGGGAAGGGCAAAGCCACCGATCTCCTCGGTGAGCGGGTCGACTACGTCGTCAAGCCCAACGGAGGCAACAACGCCGGGCACACCGTGGTGGTGGACGGCGAGAAGTTCGAGCTGAAGCTGCTCCCCGCCGGCATCCTCTCGCCGCAGGTCACGCCCGTGATCGGCAATGGTGTGGTGGTAAATCTCGAGGCTCTGTTCGAGGAGATCGGGATGCTCGAGTCGCGCGGCGTGGACGCTTCGCGGCTGCGGATCAGCGCCAACGCCCACATCGTTGCGCCCTATCACCAGACGCTCGACAAGGTCACCGAGCGCTTCCTGGGCAAGCGCGCCATCGGCACCACCGGGCGGGGCATCGGTCCTGCGTACATGGACAAGATCGGCCGTCTCGGCATCCGTGTCCAGGACCTCTACGACGAGTCGATCCTGCGGCAGAAGATCGAGGGCGCACTGCGCCAGAAGAACGAGCTGCTGGTCAAGCTGTACAACCGGCGGGCGGTCGAGGTCGACGAGATCGTCGAGAACCTCCTGTCCTATGCCGAGCGCCTGCGCCCGATGGTGGTCGACGCCACGTTGGTGCTGAACGACGCGCTGGACCGGGGCGAGGTGGTCCTCATGGAGGGCGGCCAGGCCACCTACCTGGACGTCGACCACGGCACCTATCCGTTCGTCACCAGCTCCAACCCGACCGCGGGCGGTGCCTGCACAGGCACCGGCATCGGTCCCACCCGCATCGACCGGGTGATCGGGATCGTCAAGGCGTACACCACCCGTGTGGGCGCCGGGCCGTTCCCGACCGAGCTGTTCGACAAGTGGGGCGAGTACCTGCAGACCACCGGGGGAGAGGTCGGCGTGAACACCGGCCGCCCCCGTCGCTGCGGCTGGTACGACGCGCTGATGATCCGCCACGCGGTGCGCATCAACGGCTTCACCGACATCGTGCTGACCAAGCTCGACGTGCTCACCGGCATCGATGAGGTGCCGATCTGCACGGGCTATGACATCGACGGCGTGATCCACCGTGATATGCCGATGACGCAGACCGAGTTCCATCACGCCACGCCGATCTACGAGACGCTCCCGGGCTGGACCGAGGATCTCTCCGAGGCCCGCACCTTCGAGGAGCTGCCGGAGAACGCCCGCGCCTATGTGCTCCGTCTCGAGGAGCTCGCGGGCTGCCGGATCAGCGCCATCGGCGTGGGCCCGGACCGCGCCGCGACCATCGCTGTCCACGACCTGCTGCCGGAGGTGGCCGGCTGACGTGGTGAGCCGTCGTACCGATCCTGAGGCAGGGCGCAGCGCGCTCGCGACCTGGGCGACCGCGCCAGCGGATGCCGGACGCCCCGTCCTGGCCCCCGCGGTGCGCCACACCCTGGAGATGTTCGCCGAGGAGTTCCCCGGCGGCGCCGTCGAACTTCGGGTCCCACCCTATGCGGCGGTGCAGGCCATCGCCGGCACCCGCCACACCCGAGGCACCCCGCCCGCCGTCGTCGAGACCGACGCCGCCACCTGGCTCGCGCTGGTCAGCGGTGACCTCGCCTGGGCAGAGGCTGTCGCCGGTGGTCGTGTGCATGCCAGTGGCGAACGCAGTGACCTCGCAGAGCTGCTGCCGCTGCCCGGTCCGCGCCGCGTCGTGCGCGCCGCCCGTGAACAGGAGAAGCGATGAGCATCGCCGTAGAGATCGCGGTCGAGGACCTCGTGGGCCTCGATGTCGCCGCCAAGGCGGGCGCGGACCGGGTGGAGCTGTGCATCGAGCTCGAGCGCGGTGGGATCACCCCACCGCCCGAACTGGTCGAGGAATGCACGCGCCGGGCCGCCGCGCTGGTGGCAGCCCGAGATGCGAAGCCGCACTTCGATGTGCACGTGCTGATCCGCGCCCGGGCGGAGCGCGGCGACTTCCTGGACCATCCCGAGGAGTTCCTGTACTCCGAGGACGAGGTCGAGCTGATGGCCCGCCAAGCTCGTGACGCCGTGACCGCCGGCGCTGCCGGGGTGGTGATCGGGGCCCTCACCGAGTCGGGGGAGCTGGACGTCCCCGCGATCGAGGTCATCCGGGACGGGGCTCTGACCGCCGGCAGCGGCGCACTGCGAGGCATCACCCTCACCGCCCACCGCGCCGTCGACGCACTGCCCGGTCGTGCCGAGCGCGAGCACGCCGTGCGGACCCTGCTGGGCCTCGGCTTCCACCGCGTGCTCAGCTCGGGCGGCGCGGACCGTGCCCTGGACGGAGCCGAGGATCTGGGCGCCATGGTCGACGCCGCCGAGGGGCTGCTCGACATCTGCGCCGGTGGCGGAGTGCGTCCCGCGGACCTCGTCGATCTCGCGCGCCGCAGCGGCGTGCCCGACGTGCACCTGTCCGCTCGCCGTCGCGCCGGCGCACCGGTCGAGGCCGACGCCCCCGAGACCCGCACCGACCCGGCGATCGTCGCCGCGGCGGTCGACGCTGCTGGAGGACTGTGAACACTGTGAATGCACCCGAACACCCTGAACGCCCTGAACGCCCTGAACGCCCTGAACGCCCTGAACGCTCTGAGCGCCCTGAGCGCGCCGAGCCCGCTGGCCGTGATGAGAGCGACACCCCTGACGGTCACCAGGTCGCCACCCCGCAGGAGGCCACCCGAGAGGACGCCCCAGAGGCCGACGATCCGGCGACGGCGACCGCGGAGCCGGACGAGACCAGCATCTACGTGCGTCGCAGTCGCACCCCGACCCTGGGCTTCTGGGCCGCCGTCGCGATCGCGCTGCCTGCTGTGGCCGCGCTGATCAGCGCCCCGTTCTTCGACTTCGCAGACCTCGGCGGAGTGCTCAACTTCGTGCTGCTCGCCGCAGTCATCGTCGGTCTCCCGCTGGCCACGATCGCGGCCGTCATCGACTCGGTTCGCCACCGTCGGAAGAGCTCGCCCGAGCGCTGATCCCATGCTGGACGGCATGTCGGCGGGACCTCGCGCTGTGGCACTATGGACCGGTGGCACGCGGCGACGGAAAACTCTCCCATGACCTGCTCCCCGGTGAGAAGGGCCCGCAAGACGCCTGTGGCGTCTTCGGTGTCTTCGCGCCCGGCGAGGACGTCTCGAAACTGACCTATTACGGTCTCTATGCGCTGCAGCACCGCGGGCAGGAATCTGCCGGCATCGCCACCAGCGACGGCTCCCAGATCATGGTCTACAAGGACATGGGGCTGGTCTCCCAGGTCTTCGACGAGGCCTCCCTCGGAGCGCTCCAGGGACACATCGCGCTCGGGCACACCCGGTACTCGACCACCGGTGCCTCCAACTGGTCCAACGCCCAGCCGGCACTGGGCCCCCGCCCCGACGGCACCGTGGCGATGGCCCACAACGGCAACCTGGTGAACACCGAGGAGCTGCTCGAGCTGATCGCGGAGCGCCATGGCACGCCGCGCACCGGTGAGCTGGGACGCGGCAACACGACCGACACCGCCCTGGTCACCGCACTGCTGAACAGCGAAGGCCCGCTCGAGGACGCGCTGCGCGAGCTGATGCCGCACCTGCGCGGCGCCTACTGCTTCACCCTGATGGACGAGACCACCCTGTATGCGGCGCGTGACCCGCAGGGGATCCGCCCGCTGGTGCTGGGCCGGCTCGAGCGCGGCTGGGTGGTCGCCTCCGAGACCGCCGCCCTGGACATCTGCGGTGCGAGCTTCGTGCGGGAGATCGCCCCCGGCGAGATGATCGTCATCGACGAGCAGGGCCTGCGCAGCGAGCAGGTCATGAAGCCCGAGCCCAAGGGCTGCGTCTTCGAGTACGTCTACCTCGCCCGCCCCGACACCCGCATCGCCGGCCGCAGCGTGAACGAGGCCCGTGCCGAGATGGGCCGCCAGCTGGCCCGCGAACATCCCGTCGAGGCGGATCTGGTGATCCCGACCCCGGAATCCGGGACCCCGGCCGCGATCGGCTACGCGCAGGAGTCCGGTATCCCCTACGGCCAGGGGATGGTGAAGAACGCCTATGTGGGACGCACCTTCATCCAGCCCAGCCAGACCATCCGCCAGCTCGGGATCCGACTCAAGCTCAACCCGCTGCGAGAGGTGATCGCCGGCAAGCGACTGGTCGTCATCGACGACTCGATCGTGCGCGGCAACACCCAGCGCGCCGTGGTGAGGATGCTGCGCGAAGCCGGAGCAGCCGAGGTGCACGTGAGGATCTCCTCCCCGCCGGTGCGCTGGCCCTGCTTCTACGGCATCGACTTCGCCTCCCGGGCAGAGCTGATCGCCAACGGTCTGGGCATCGAGGAGATCGCCCGGTCCCTCGGTGCGGACTCGCTCGGCTACATCTCCGAAGAGGGGATGATCACCGCCACCGCACAGCCGGAAGAGGCGCTGTGCACCGCCTGCTTCTCCGGGAAGTACCCGGTCGCCCTGCCGGAGCCCGTCGCCCGGGCGCAGGGCATCACCCAGGCTCGTGAGCCCGAGCCCGCCGTCGTCGGGAAGGACGCATGAACACCACGGACCCCAGGCCCGCTTCGATCACCTACGCCGGATCGGGGGTGGACACCGCCGCTGGAGACCGCGCCGTCGAGCTGATGAAGGAGGCCGTGGCCGCGACCCACGGGCCGCAGGTGCTCGGCGGGATCGGCGCCTTCGCCGGCCTCGTCGACGTCAGCGCGCTCAAGGAGTACCGGCGCCCGCTGCTGGCCTCCTCGACCGACGGAGTGGGCACCAAGATCGCGATCGCCCGCGAACTCGACATCCACGACACCATCGGACGTGACCTGGTGGGCATGGTCGTGGACGACATCATCGTGGTCGGTGCAGCGCCGCTGGCCATGACCGACTACATCGCGTGCGGCAAGGTGGTGCCCGAGCGGATCGCCGACATCGTGCGCGGCATCGCCGAGGGCTGCCAGATCGCCGGCTGCGCCCTGGTGGGTGGAGAGACCGCTGAGCACCCCGGGCTGATGGCCGCCGAGGACTATGACGTGGCCGGTGCCGCCGTCGGCGTCGTCGAAGCTGATGAGCTGCTCGGACCGGACCGCGTCCGGGCCGGCGACGTGGTGATCGGGATGGACGCCTCCGGTCTCCACTCCAATGGATACTCCCTGGTGCGCGCCGTGATCGCGGCCGCAGGCGTCTCGCTGGAGGCGCATGTCGACGATTTCAGTCGCACGCTCGGCGAGGAGCTCCTCGAGCCCACCCGCATCTACACCGCGGATCTGCTCGCCGTGCTGCGGGATGCACGCACCACCGGTGCGATCCACGCGCTGAGCCATGTCACCGGCGGCGGCCTCGCCGCGAACCTCGCCCGCGTGATGCCCCGCGGGCTCGCCGCACGCGTGGACCGTGCACGCTGGCAGCCCGGCGCCGTGTTCTCCCGCGTGGCGCAGTGGGGCTCGGTGCCTCAGCTGGATCTCGAAGGGACCCTGAACATGGGCGTCGGGATGGTGGCGCTGGTCGATCCCACGAAGGCCGACGCCACGTTGGCGGTGCTCGCCGAGCAGGGTCTCGGGGCGCGCGTGATCGGCGAGGTCGTCGGCGAGGACGCGCTGCCCGAGCCGGGCGCTGCACTCGAGCATGTGGTCGCCGGCGCGAAGGGCGTCGACGGCGGCTCGGTTCTCCTTGCGGGGCAGTACCCCGGCTGGTCCTGAGACTCCGCTGGTCACGGCACTGGTTCGTGACACAGGGGCCGTGACTTCGTGACACAGGGGCCGTGACACAGCAGGAGGGCCGACCCAATGGGTCGGCCCTCCTGCTGTGTCACGGTGCTTCCCGGCTGGTGCCGGGCGTCCTCAACGGCGATAGACGGACGGAGCGTCTTCGTCGGCCCGGTCGTCGCTGTCCTCGGCCCGACTGTCTCCATTGGCGGAGGCTGTCTCGCCTCTCTGAGACTGCAGCTCGCGCTGCAGTGCCGTGAGGTCCGTCGGCGGGCTGTAGTACTTGAGGTCCCGTGCCACCTTGGTGTGCTTGGCTTTCTGTCGGCCGCGACCCATGGATCTGACCCCCTGTGCATCGGCTGCCGGGTGCTCTTGTCGACCCGGAAGATGGCATTAGTTTCGTGGGCCCAGGGTACATGGTCGCCCTGTCGTCCGGCGAACCCCGAGGAGTGAGACGTGCCGGACATCCCTTCGGGGAATCAGGATGTGACCCAGAGGGCACGGCCGAACTCTGGATATTGGCACGACACTGGTCATAAGTTTGCTCGACTTCAGACATTACCCAGTAGTCTGGAGACCGGAGCGCACATCACCTGTCTATCAGGGCGCTGCCCGCTCCCCGATGCCCGCAGTGAAAGGTCGCACGCCCCATGAATGCATCCACGGAGCAACACCCCGCGGGCAATGAGGACACCGCGGAACTACTGACCCCCGCCGAGGTCGCCAAGATGTTCCACGTCGACCCCAAGACGGTCACCCGCTGGGCCCAGGCAGGAAAGCTCACCTACATGCGCACCCTCGGCGGCCATCGCCGCTACCGCCGCGATGAGGTCGTCGACCTGCTCCAGGACAGCACCAAGGACGAGTGAGCAGAGACCCGATCCTGGGGGAGGGGTACACAGCGCACCCGATCGACCTCGGAGCGGATGACGAAGGACCCCTGATCGCCACGCTGATCCATCGCGAGGCGACGGACACCCCGCAGCCGGTCGGTGCAGAGGCAACGGGCGCGGCGAAGAAGCCGCCGATCCTGCTGATGCACGGATGGTCCGACTATGTGTTCGACCGTGATCTGATGGAGCACCTGGGACGCCACGGGCATGAAGTCTGGGGCTTGGACCTGCGCAAGCACGGACGCAGCCTGCTGCCCGGCCAGACCGCGACCGAGGTCGATCACCTCAACCGCTATGACCAGGAGATCGGGGCCGCGCTGCGGATCATCGGCCGCGACCGGCCGCCGGTGCTGCTGGCCCACTCCACCGGCGGGCTCATCGCGGCGCTCTGGGCGCAGCGCCATCCCGGCACGGTCGCGGGCCTCGCGCTGAACTCCCCATGGCTCGAGATGCATCTGGGGCCGGTGGCCCGATCCCTCGCGGAGGCACCGGTGAGACTGCTCGCGGAACGACTCCGGCGCCGTCCCCTCTTCCCCTCCGGGAGCCAGAACTACGCCCGGGCCACTCACCGCGACTTCGGCGGGGCCCATGACTACGACCTGGTGCTCAAACCACCCGGCGGGCACCGCCTGCCCGCAAACACCCTCGGCGCGATCATCGAGGGCCAGAGCCGCCTCGCCGCTGCCGGCCCGCTGTCCATCCCGGTGCTGGTGATGCACTCCGCGCGCAGCCGGATCGGTGCGCGGTTCGTCGAAGAGATGCGACGTGCCGATTCGGTGCTGGACGTCCGCACCCTCGCCCGCGCCGCCGCCCGCCTCGGCCCCGAGGTGCGGATCGAGGCGATCGACGGAGCCCGCCACGACGTCTTCCTCTCCGACGCGGATGCCCGGTCCAGGGCCACCACGATCCTGGACGAATGGCTGGATGCGCTCAGCGCTGGAGCCCCTACCATGAGTGCACTCGACGGTGCCTCCGACCTCGGCACCTCGGTGCCAGCACGTCCCGGGAAGGAGCTGACCGATGACCGCGGACCCGTGTGAGCTGCGAGGGCACGCAGCTGCCCTGCGCCGTGCCGCAGACCGCCTCACCATCCTGCGGCTGCGACTGGCCAACTCCCTGGTGGACGTCACCCTCTCCGTGGTCCCCGAGACCCGGGAGATCGGCGAGAAGCTCCACGAGCGCTGGACCCTGGACCAGTATCCGGAGCTGGGAAGGATCGCGAGCGGGATGCGGGCCAGCGCCAAGCAGCTGGACGGCGCCGCGGTGGCCGCCGAACGCAGCAGCGGGCGCCGGCTGGGAGGATACTCCGGCGCTGGATTCCTGGGCAGGGGCGATGAGGCGCATCGACATGTGCAGGATGTCGCTGCCTTCGTCGGCACCGAGCACGGTGCCAGCATCGGCGGCTTCCCCCTGCTGCCGAGCGCTGGCGAGGGCCTCCTCGCCCATCCGTCCCACACCCTCGGGATCGACACCCCCGACTACGACGAACCCGACGACGACGAGATGGGCTGAGTCCCGTCCCCGCACGTGATCGGACCCGGGTGCGGGCCCTGCCGACTTGCCCGGCGCTGCTGGCTCAGTGCTGCTGGTCGAGTACTGCCGCCTCAGCGCGCCGGTCGTCGATCGGGCGCGAAGCTCAGTGCCACCACGGCAGCGAGCGCCCCTCCCAACAGCGGGATGATCAGCATGGTCACCAGCAGCAGGAGCATCGCCGCCGCGGACTCGGCGGCACCCACCCCCAGGGCCACCAGCGCAGCGGCTCCGACCGCCTCGGACACGCCGGCACCGCCCGGGGTCAGGGGTACCAGGGAGAGCACCCTCCCGAGCGCGAAGATCGCCACCGTCAACGCCAGCGGCACGGTGGCCCCCACCGCCTCGAAGGCCGCCAGCAGCGCGATCCACTGCAGCAGCCGGGCGCCGATCGTGGGTGCCAGCAGCTGCAGCGGACGGCGCCGGAGCATCTGCACCAGGGCATCGCGCTGCATGAGGATCTCGCGTGCGAGGTGCTCGGGCAGCGTCTGCCCGAACTGGGCGAGGATCTTCGCCAGCACCGGCCGGCGCAGCAGCACTGAGGTGAGCGCGAGGGCGAGCACAGCGCCGAGAACCGCGACCAGCGCCGCCCACAGCGCACCGGGCAGCGCGATCCCCGTCGGCGCCAGCACCGAGCTCAGCGCATAGGCGCCAAGTCCCAGCAGCGGGATCAGCACCGAGGTGATCACCATCTCGACCAGTGACGCGGCGACGATGCCGGTGAAGATGAGCGGCAGCGCGAGCCCGGAGCGACGCAGGATCCAGCCCAGCACGCCCAGCCCCAGCACTGAGCCCCCCGGGATGGCCAGGGTGGTCGCCGACGAGGCGGCGTGCCCCAGCAGGGCGGGGCGCCAGCGTGACCCGGGCAGAGCGGCACGCACGGTGAGCGATTCCAGCACCAGCGCCCCGGCTCCGAGAATCACCATGGCGGGCAGCGCCCACAGCGGCAGGGACGCGAGGGTCCCGCCGATCTCGGCCCAGCTCGCGCCGGTGGCCCAGGGGAGCGCCCAGCCGAGCAGCGCGATCACCAGCGCCCCGGAGAGGATTCCTGCGACGAGGCGCCCCGGGGTGAGGCGGGGCGGGCGTTCGGCGTCGAACTCGGAGAGCTCCTGGATGAGCCAGTCGGGCCCTCGCCGAGCGCGCGCGGCATCGTCCGCGCCGAGCGGCACGGTGGCAGGACCGGGGTCCGGAGAGTCGGGGGAGCCTGGGGAAGCCGCTGACATGCGGTGATTCTCGCACGCGGCGAGCAGAGTCCTCTCAGGGGAAGGATCTAACATGGTGTCATGTCCTTCCTGTTCTCCCTCCTTGTCGTGCTGCACCTGATCTGCTGGGCCGTGGCGCTCGGCACCTGGGTGGCAGCTGCCCGTACCCGCCAGCCGAACAAGGGCATGGCCCACGCCACGGCGGGTGCCGTCGTGATCGGCGTCCTGCTCGCCGCTCTGGTCTCGATCCCGGGCGCCCTCCCCGGCGACCCGAATCACATGAAGCTCGGGATCAAGCTGCTGATCGGTGTGGTCGCCGTGGTGCTCGCCTACATCGCGAACAAGAAGGGCCCCGAGACGCCCTCCGCGGTCTGGTTCGGCATTCCCGCCGCGATCGTCGCGAATGTGATCATCGCCGTCTTCGTCTGAGCCGTGACCGGCTGAAAGACACCGCTCGAGCGTGCTCGCGCTCACCCTCTTCACCGATCAGTCCACAACGGGGCCCGGCAGCACACACGCTGTCGGGCCCCGTGCCTATCCTGGAACCCTCATGAGCTCACTTTTCGACGACCTCTCGCTGCCCGATGCCTTCCGCCGACTGGATGGCGTGTCGGTGACCCCTGCCGCTTCCGCGACGAGGCGCGAGCAGGAGCGCGATCGCTCCGAGCAGCCGCCGCTGCCCGACGGCCCCCCGGAGGACGACGAACCGTTCTATGGCGAGGACGAACCGCCCTATGGCGAGGAGCCTCCCTTCGATTCGGCGCCGCCGGCGCAGGACCGCCCCGTACCCCAGCCCCCGGCGGATCTGGAGGAGGCCCCGCATCCCGCTGAGCGTGGATCGGAGAGCGGCGGCTGGAGGTCGCCTGCCGGCGCCGCAGCGGCGGGGCTCGCAGAACTGACCGACGGGCTGAACCCGGCCCAGCACGAGGCCGTCGAGCATCGCGGCAGCCCCCTGCTGATCGTCGCCGGTGCCGGCTCGGGCAAGACCCGCGTGCTCACCCGCAGGATCGCGCACCTGCTGCGCACCGGTGAGGCGATGCCCGGGGAGATCCTCGCGATCACCTTCACCAACAAGGCGGCGGCCGAGATGCGCGAACGCGTGGGAGAGCTGGTGGGTCCGGTGGCCCGCAGCATGTGGGTCGCCACCTTCCACAGCGCCTGCGTGCGCATCCTGCGCCGGGACGCCCAGGCGGCTGGGCTCAAGAGCTCCTTCACCATCTACGACAGCGCGGACTCGCTGCGGCTGATCACCACGATCGCCAAGGACCTGCAGCTGGACACCAAGAAGCACGCGCCCCGGGCACTGGCCTCGCGCATCTCGAGCCTGAAGAACGACCTGGTCGAGCCGGCGGACTTCGCCGCCCAGGCGGAGAGTGCGAAGAATCCCTTCGAGCGGACCCTGGCCCGGATCTTCACGAACTACACCGAGCGGCTGCGCCAGGCCAATGCCGTGGACTTCGATGACCTGATCGGGCTGACGGTGACCCTGCTGCGGGACAACCCGGCGATCCGGGAGGGCTATCGCCGGCGCTTCCGACACCTGCTGGTGGACGAGTACCAGGACACCAACACCGCCCAGTACCAGCTGGTGCGAGAGCTCGTGGGGGAGGACCCTCGCGCTGACCTCACCGTCGTGGGCGACTCGGATCAGTCGATCTACGCCTTCCGCGGTGCGACGATCCGCAACATCGTCGAGTTCGAGCAGGACTTCCCCTCAGCCCGCACCATCGTGCTCGAGCAGAACTACCGCTCCACCCAGAACATCCTGTCCGCGGCGAACTCCGTGATCGAGGAGAACGCCGGGCGCCGCAAGAAGAACCTGTGGACCGATCAGGGACAGGGCGAGAAGATCACCCTCTATGTCGCCGACGACGAGCGGGAGGAGGCCCGGTACATCGGCCGCCAGATCGACGCCCTGGTGGACGACGGCCGCCGCGCCGGCGAGATCGCGATCTTCTACCGCGCCAACGCCCAGTCCCGGGCGCTCGAGGACCAGCTGATCCGGGTCGGGCTGCCCTATCGGGTGGTCGGTGGCACGCGCTTCTACGAGCGCCGTGAGATCAAGGACGCGATCGCCTACCTGCAGGTGCTCGCCAACCCGGCCGACGAGATCAACCTGCGCCGCATCCTCAACGTCCCCAAACGCGGCATCGGCGACCGGGCCGAAGCAACGATTGCGATGCTCGCCGAACGAGACCGGATCGGGTTCGGCGAGGCACTGCGCCGTGCCGAGGAGGCGCCCGGAATCGCCACGCGCTCGCTGAACGCCGTGCGCGTCTTCGTGGCGATGCTCGAGGATCTGCAGGAGATGGCCGAGGTCGGGCACGGCCCCGCCGCGCTGCTCGAGGCGATCCTGCAGCGCTCGGGCTATTACGCCGAGCTGCAGGGCAGCGATGATCCGCAGGACGAGTCCCGTCTGGAGAACCTCGCCGAGCTGATCAGCGTCGCCGCCGAGTTCGAGGCGCAGACCGAAGAGGCCGACGCGGTGGCCAGCGAGTACGAGGACGAGATGGCGGAGGCAGGCGACGCTCCGGCAGCGGTCGATGTGAGCTCCGCCACCGTCACCACCACCACCGCCGCTGACGCCACCCCCGCAGCGGATGCTCCCGGCGCCGACGTCGCGCCCGATGCCGCACTGACTGCTCCGGATGATCCCGAGGCGAGCCTTGTGGACCGCTTCCTGGAGAAGGTCTCCCTGGTCGCCGATGCGGACCAGATCCCCGGGGAGGAGGACCAGTTCGTCACCTTGATGACCCTCCACACCGCCAAGGGCCTCGAGTTCCCGGTCGTCTTCCTCACCGGGATGGAGGACGGCACCTTCCCCCACAACCGCACGCTCGGCGACCCGGAGGAGCTCGAGGAGGAGCGGCGCCTCGCGTATGTGGGCATCACTCGCGCCCGAGAGAAGCTCTACCTGACCCGCGCGCAGATGCGCTCCACCTGGGGGCAGTCGCAGTTCATGCCCGCCAGTCGCTTCCTCGACGAGGTCCCTGAAGAGGTGCTCGACGTCGCCCGTGCGGGGTCCACCCTCAGCGGTGCCGGATTCGGCGGGAGCTACAGCGGCTCGGGCGGCTACGGCGGGGGCCGCAGCACCAGCTCCCAACGCGGACCCTCCTTCAGCGGCGGCATCGGCGGCGGGCGCAGCGACATCAAGCGACCGAGCCTCGGCTCGGGCCGCAAGGCGACCCCTGCGGAGAAGCTGCCCCAGCTCGTGGCAGGTGATCGGATCACCCATGACTCCTTCGGGATGGGGACGGTCACCGAGGTCGCCGGGCAGGGGGACAAGACCCAGATCGAGGTGCAGTTCAAGCCTCCGCACGGCACCAAGCGCCTGGTGCTGCGCTACGCCGCAGTCACCAAGCTCTGAGCACACCAAGCTCTGAGCACACCTGGACCGCGAGGCCCCGCTCTTGCGGGACTCGCGGGGCCGGGCTCTGGCGGGGTCGAGGGCCTGACTCCGGCGGAGCCCAGGGGCCTGGCTCGTGCGTGGCCCGTCGGACCGAACTCCGGCGCGGCCTGCTCAGCCGGGCTCAGGGAGCGAGGACCAGCTCCACCTCGATGCCCTCGGCGTCCTCGCCGTACCAGGCTGTGTGGTCCTGCCCGCCGGCGTGTGGGTAGCGCTCGGCGAACAGCTCGCGCCAGCCGTGCTCCGGGGCGGCGCTCCTGATCGCGTCGAGGACGGCACGGTCGGTCACCCGCAGGGCGAGATGGTTCATGCCCGGGGAGCGACGCTCCGAGCGCGTGCCGAGCACGTCCGGGGACTGCTCGAGCACCAGGTAGCCGCCATCTGCCGAGCGCCAGATGCGGCCCCGCTCCCAGCCCTCCAACCGTTCGGCCGCCCAGCCGAGGGTCGTCATCAGCCAGTGCCAGGCTGGCTCTGCGGCGGCGAGATCTGCGGTCCACAGCTCAAGATGATGGAGGCCTGAACGAGGCGGCGGTGAGGTCATGGGCTGACGGTACCCCCGCAGCGGACTCTCAGCCGGTCACCCGGATCAGTGCTCGCGCCCCGCGCTCCATCTCCACGAAGGAGTGGTTCACCGCGGTATAGGTGCCCGGCTCGTCGAAGACCAGCTCGACGAACCCGCCCTGCGCGGCAGCGAGGTCCAGCGCCTGCGACCCGCCACGGTTCTCGTTGTCCGGGCGCAGCAGATACTCACCCTCCTTGAACACGGTGTCGAACACCCCGCCCACCACATGGAAGGAGATCCCCCGCGACGGGCCGGCGGCGAGCACCCACAGGCGCACCCGTTCACCCACCCGAGCCTCGAGCGGGGCGTGGACGTACTGGTTGGCATGCCCGTTGAACACGGTGACGTCCGGCTGCTCGGCCGCGATCTTCGCAGGGCTGACGGGATGGGCGCCCTCGTGCATCGCCGCGTCATATCCGGCGGCGCCCTCGGGAACCAGGTAGTGCTCGGACTGGACCAGCACGTACTCGCGGTCCACCTCCGCGAGGACAGCTGGCGGGACGATCAGCGCACCGACCATCCCGGCAGCCAGGTGGACGCTCATCGGTATGGTCGAGCAGTGATAGAGCCAGATCCCGGCGTGATCGGTGGTGATCGAGTATTCGAGGCTCTCGCCGGGCGGGATGGTGCGCATCGACTGGTCAGGGGAGATGCGTCCGGCGTGCAGGTCCAGCGAGTGCCCCATCGAGCCGTGGTTCACCAGATCGACGGTGAGCCGTGCCCCGAGCTCAGAGCGCAGCACCGGACCGACCACCGTGCCGCCGAAGGTCATGGCGTCCATCCGCACCCCCGGGGCGATCTCGGCGTCGACCTCCGTGATCTCGAGGGGGAGGCGCTGCTGCGGTCCTGCGCTCGGCGGCAGGAGCGCCGGGCGGGGGCGGTGGGCGGTGCCCGGAGCGGCCTGCAGATCCAGGGGGATCCGAGCGAGCTCCTGCCCGGTCGCACCAGCGGAAGGATGCTCGGGCCCGGGTGCGGCGCCTGCTCCGCCGGCAGTGATCTGGAGGGTCATCCCCATCGCGCGGTGGCCGACGATCGAGCACCAGCCTTCCAGGTCGTGGCCGATCACCCCGGCATCCACCGTGGTGCTCTCCCCGGGCTGCAGCCGACCGGAGGAGACACCGCTGGCCAGCACGAGGTCGTGCACGTCATAGGGGTCGTCATTGCTCAGCTCGATCACCAGCGCGTTCCCGGCGGGCACGTCGAGAGTGGAGGGGGAGAAGCGCATCTCCGCCATGCTCACCGCGATGGTGGTGGTCGCTCCGGTGGGGGCGACCGCGCTGCCGACGCCGGCCCCGTGCAGAGCGCCGTGGTCGGGGACCGAACCCTGTGCACGGTCCAGCGAGGTGCCCAGCGCTGTCGCTCCCAGCACCGAACCGATTCCCAGCAGCGCACCGGTCAGCGCCCGACGGTCCATCCCCTCGGAGCGGGACGCCGAAGCGGCCGCTGCCCGGGGCGGGGCCGACGGGGAGGGCGCTGCCGCCTCGCCGGTGGGGGACGGAGCGGAAGGCGATGCCGCTGCGTCGGCGGTGGCTGGAACGGCGGCCGGTGCCGCCGCGCTGACGGGAGTCGACGGGACCGGCAGGGCCGAGGCGGTCCCGGTCGCGGCGCCGGGCGCCGTGTCAGGGGCCCGGACCGGCATCGGCAGGCCGACGCCTCGATTCCGCACGCTCGCCCTGATGGCCATGACCATCAGCACCAGGAACGTGAACAGCACCGCGAAGCCCAGCAGCGAGAGCACCACCCGCGACAACGACCCGAAGTCCGCGACGTCGGCCGTTCCGAGCGTGAGCGCAGCGAACACCGCCCCAGAGGCGGAGGTCCCGATCCCGGACAGCACGAACAGTGCGACCGCGAGGTTGTAGGTGACGATGCGCAGCACCGCGAAGCGGCTCATCACCTCGAGCGCGGCCTTCGTGGACCGTGGGCCGCCGCGCATCGTCACAGGCAGCAGGTAGCCCATCGCGCCCAGCAGCACCTGCAGCAGGAAGCCGGTCACGAACGGAACAGTCAGCTGCTGGATATCCGCGGCGACCAGCGAGCTGGCGAGCTGCTCGTCGGCCGATCGCCACCACATCGCCAGCAGCCCCACCACGGTCACCGCGAACCAGATCACCCCGGATGCGATCGAGAGCACGGGGAACAGCGGCAGCGGCACGGTGCGTTCCTGGCGGGCAGCGCGGAGCGTCACCTGGATCAGGGTCACCGCGACCCAGGCGAAGGAGCCCAGGTAGGCGAGCAGGAAGGCGCAGCCGAGGAGCGTCGAGCCCAGCAGGGCGCCTGCGGTCGCACCGAGCACCGCCAGCAGCATGCCCAGCAGGCCGCCCGCTGACCGCCGAGCAGCGGCCAGCTCGATCCGGGTGCGCAGCACCGTGGGCCACAGCGTCAGCAGGGTGCCGGTGACCGTGATCCCCACGAAGCCCAGGATGTTCACCAGCTGGTGGGCGAGCAGCAGACGTCCCTGCCACGGCTCGCCCGGGCTGAACGCCATCACTGCGCCGAGCGTCGCACCCACCGGGATCAGGCAGGCCGCGCCGATGTACGCCTTGACGGTGAACTCGAAGCGAGGCGCCAGAGCCGCTCGGATCTGGGCACCGAGCGCCACGGCGTACCAGACCAGCGCAGCGGAGACCATCAGAGCCCCGAGCACCACCACCCAGGGCCAGGTCGGCAGCATGCCGAGGATCGTGACCAGCACCCCGGCGCTCAGCAGACGGATGCGGCTGAGCTGTCGGGGCCGGGACTCCTCACCCAGGCGGGTCTTCAGCAGCGCCTCGGTGAAATGCTGCCCCCACACCATGATCGAGGTGGTGATCAGCCCCAGGGTCACCATGTGCACCAGCAGCCAGCGTGACTGCGGTATCCATTGATGGGTCAGCACCACCACGACCAGCGCGACCATCCACAACGAGACGGGGCGGGACGCGCGGCGATGCCAGGAGCCACGGCCCGACGAGCCCTCCGGGCGGGGACGACCGCGGAGCGGGGTGGCGGCGTGGGGGAGGGACGGCTCAGGCATGACCACCTCGGGGGGAGGCTCCGGCCGGGACGACGTTCATCCGGTCGAGCCACGGGCAGGGACCTATCCAGAGTAGATCCGTGGGCCGCACTACGGCGGTGGCGAAGGTCCTGGGTCGGTCAGGCCCGCGACTCTGCGGAGCCGGCCGGTCAGGCCCGCGGCTCGGCGGCGGGCGGCTGCGCCTCCCGGGCGCGCTTCCACTGCGCATACACGCCACCGGCGAAGCTGACCACCACGATCACCGCGACGATGATCAGCACCGTGGTGAAAGGGATCGGGATCCCGGCCGCAGCGAGCACGCCCCAGATGATGAAGAGGGACAGCCCGATCAGCAGGGCGTCCCGCAGAGAACGCAGGATCCGGGGGCCGATGTTCGCAGCCGTCACGCGGCGGCTGGCCACCGTGTAGTAGGCGACGGCGTCGCTGCGGAGCCTGTCGCCGTCGACCCGTGGCCGTTCTGAGGTCGTGGTCCGCGGCGAGGAGTGCTCGTCGCGCCCTTCGTCGATCGCCTTCCCGGCGGCGCGGACGTAACCGCCCGCTCGGTCGGAAGCGCGCCGGGCGGCGTCGCGCGCCTCCGGGGCCTGCTTGCGGGCCGTATTTCGAGCGGCCTTCGCGTACGTCTTCCAATCGGCCATGGCGACTCTTCCTCTCAGCGGTTCTCGTCGCGATGCTCGCGCACCGGGTGGCGGTCGCGGTCACGAGGGTCCATGCGGCGCTGATCTCGCGCATCGTCCTCACGGAAGCGGATGTCTCCGCCTCCGCGGTTCTCCCGCTGCGGCCGGGGATGCTTCGCGCGGTAGTCGGTGTAGTAGGACAGGCCCACATTCAGGGCCAGCGTGATGGCCACGGACAGGACGAAGCCCGCGAACGTGGAGCGCACCCCGACCAGCCGCAGCACGATGAACAGCACGCCGATCGCGATCACGCTGAAGCCGATGTGGTCCCGTACTCGCCGGACCAGGCCGCGGGGTCGTCGATTCATCCCGTCATCGTAGTCGCGCCGGCTGGACATGCACCCAGGACGAGGTCGGGTCTCGTGGGCGGTGCGGGGGCAGGGCGGGCGCGGGGAGCGCAGGACGGGCGCGGGGGAGCCCCGCCAGGTCGTGACCGCATCGAGTGAGACTCCACGCACACCATTGCCAGTGGTGCGATCACGGTCGGGGGAAGCGATACCCTGGCGATGTTCCCAGGGGTGGCATCGAGGCCAGTGCGGCCGGCCGCCCACTGCCGACATCGAGAGGAAACCCACCCCGTGGACCTGTATGAATACCAGGCCCGCGATCTCTTCGAGAAGCACGGCGTGCCCGTGCTCGGAGGAGTCGTCGCGGAGGATCCGGCGGCCGCCAAGGCCGGCGCAGAGAAGCTCGGCACCCCGGTCGTCGTCGTCAAGGCCCAGGTGAAGACCGGTGGCCGCGGCAAGGCCGGCGGCGTCAAGATCGCCAAGTCCCCCGAGGAGGCGGAGCAGCAGGCCTCCGAGATCCTCGGTATGGACATCAAGGGCCACACCGTGCACCGCGTCATGATCGCGGCCGGTGCCGACATCGCCGAGGAGTACTACTTCTCGCTGCTGCTGGACCGGGCCAACCGCAACTACCTGGCCATGTGTTCGGTCGAGGGCGGCATGGAGATCGAGCAGCTCGCCGTCGAGCGCCCCGAGGCCCTCGCCCGCGTGGCCGTCGACCCCAACGTCGGGATCGACGCGGCCAAGGCGAAGGAGATCGTCGAGGCCGCGAAGTTCAACGCCGAGACCGGCGCGAAGGTCGCCCCCGTGCTGGAGAAGCTCTGGGATGTCTACAAGAACGAGGACGCCACCCTCGTCGAGGTGAACCCGCTGGTGAAGACCGGCGCCGGTGACATCGTCGCCCTGGATGGCAAGATCACCCTCGACGACAACGCGGAGTTCCGCCACGAGGACCACGCCGCTCTCGTCGACGTCACCTCCGAGGACCCGCTGGAGACCAAGGCCAAGGCGCTGGATCTCAACTACGTCAAGCTCGACGGCGAGGTCGGCATCATCGGCAACGGCGCGGGCCTGGTCATGTCCACCCTCGACGTGGTCGCCTACGCCGGTGAGTCCCACGGCGTGAAGCCCGCGAACTTCCTGGACATCGGCGGCGGCGCCTCCGCCGAGGTGATGGCCAACGGCCTCGACGTGATCCTCGGCGACGAGCAGGTCTCCGCGGTGTTCGTCAACGTCTTCGGCGGCATCACCGCCTGCGACGCGGTCGCCAACGGCATCGTCGGCGCCCTGAAGAAGCTTGGCGATGCAGCCACCAAGCAGCTCGTCGTCCGCCTCGACGGCAACAACGTCGAGGAGGGTCGCAAGATCCTCGCCGACTTCGCCCATCCCCTCGTCACCCAGGCCGACACCATGGACGGCGGCGCCGCGAAGGTTGCCGAGCTCGCCGCCGCAGGAAAGTGAGCAGCACCCGACATGTCTATCTTTCTCGATGAGAACAGCAAGGTCATCGTCCAGGGCATGACGGGCTCGGAGGGCATGAAGCACTCCCAGCGCATGCTCGACTCCGGCACGAACATCGTCGGCGGCGTGAACCCCCGCAAGGCCGGCCAGTCCGTCACCTTCGAGGGCGGCGCCGAGGTGCCGGTCTTCGGGACCGTCGCCGAGGCCATGGAGGCCACCGGTGCGAACGTCTCGGTGGTCTTCGTGCCGCCGAAGTTCGCCAAGAGCGCCGCGATCGAGGCTATTGATGCCGCGATCGAGCTGCTGGTGATCATCACCGAGGGCATCCCGGTCAAGGACTCCGCCGAGTTCTTCAACTACTCGCAGGAGAAGGGCTCGACCCGCATCATCGGGCCGAACTGCCCGGGACTGATCAGCCCCGGCAAGTCCAACGCGGGCATCACCCCCTCGAACATCACCGGTGCGGGGAAGCTGGGCCTGGTCTCCAAGTCCGGCACCCTGACCTACCAGATGATGTACGAGCTGGCCGACATCGGCTTCACCACCGCCATCGGCATCGGCGGCGACCCGGTCATCGGCACCACCCACATCGATGCGCTCGAGGCGTTCGAGAACGATCCGGAGACCGCCGGCATCGTGATGATCGGTGAGATCGGTGGCGACGCCGAGGAGCGTGCGGCCGAGTACATCAAGGCGCACGTGACCAAGCCGGTCGTCGGCTACGTCGCGGGCTTCACCGCCCCCGAGGGCAAGACCATGGGCCATGCCGGCGCCATCGTCTCCGGCTCCGCGGGCACCGCGCAGGCCAAGAAGGAGGCTCTCGAGGCCGCCGGCGTCAAGGTGGGCAAGACCCCCACCGAGACCGCTGACCTGATGCGCGAGATCATGAAGGGCCTGGCCTGAGAGCCGACCCACGCGGCATCGACGGCTGAGTCCGTCCCACCGCGACGCCAGCGCCCCGGAACCCCTGCGGATCCGGGGCGCTGCGCATTCGAGGTCGATCGCGGAGGATCGCTCGCGGAGGATGATGAGAGGATCTCCTCCGTCCGGCGGAGGCGCCGTCCCGCAGGCTGCGGGAAGGATGTCCTCATGACTGCTCAGCTCCCGGCTCCGGCACCGCCATCGTCCGCTGTGACGCCTCCGCTCGCCGACCGCGCCCGCGCCGACCATCCGGCGGTGATCGGGGTGTTGAGCGGGATCTTCGTGACCGCCATCGTGGTGACCGCGCTCCGCAGCCCTCAAGGGGTCGTCGTCTCCGCCGATCCCGGCTACGTGCCGATGGCTGTGCCGCTGCTGCTGGTCCCCGCCGGGCTCGCGATCGTGCTCGCGCTGCTGCTGCCGGCGGGCAGCGGAGACAGCTCGGCCATCGTGCGCAGACAGCCTCGTGCTGCCACGGAGTCCGCCGGACTGATCGGGCTGGCAGCTGGCTTTCTGCTGCTGGTGCCGGTGCTCCCGCTGCCCGAGGACTACGTGCTGCTGAAGTTCGCGATGTTCCTGCTGATCCCGGGGCTCGTGCTCGGCGTGGGGAAGAGGCGCCGGGGCTCCAGCGTGCGGATCCCGCGGCCGCAGGTTCCGCGGTGGGTCCTGATCCTCCCGGTGCTCGTGCTCGGAGTGCTCTCGAGCATCGGCCCGTTCTCCCCGGGCATGCCGAGCTCCTGGCCGCCGCTGCCGATGCTGATCATCGCGGCGACCGCCACAGCGGTCACCGCCGGGATCGGCGAGGAGGTCCTCTTCCGCCGGCTGCTGCAGACCCGTCTGGAGGCGCTGGCCGGCCCCTGGACCGGAATCCTGGCGGCGTCCCTTCTGTTCGGCCTGATGCACATCTTCTCCCATGGCGACGGACCGCTATGGGTCAATGCCGCACAGGTGATCGCGCTGCAGGGGACTACGGGGATCGCGCTCGGCGTGATCTGGAGCCGCTGGCGGCGGCTGTGGCCATGTGTGCTCGCCCATATCCTCCTCAACGGCTTCGCTGTGCTCCTGCACCTGCTGAGCCTGCTCGGCTGAGGCGACCGACGCCAGTGGCGAAATCGCCGGTGGCCTCCCGGAGCGCCGACTAAGCTGGACCGCGCCAGTCGTACAGCTACTGAGGAGGGCCCGTGTCCGGAGATCTCATCGACACCACAGAGATGTATCTGAAGACGGTGTTCGAGCTCCACGAGGCCGGCATCGCGCCCATGCGGGCCCGTATCGCTGAGCGTCTCGGCCACTCCGGTCCCACGGTCTCCCAGACTGTCGCCCGCATGGAGCGGGACGGCCTGCTCCATCTCGATGACCAGCGGCGGATCCGGCTGACCGAGGAGGGCACCTCGGTGGCCACCGACGTGATGCGCAAGCATCGCCTCGCCGAGAGGCATCTGCTGGACGTGATCGGGCTGGACTATGCGCACGTCCATGAGGAGGCGTGCCGGTGGGAGCACGTGATGAGCCTCGAGGTCGAGAAGCGGCTCGCGCAGCAGATGACGCCGCCCTATGTGGATCCCTACGGCAATCCGATCCCAGGCCTCGCCGCCCTCGGGATCGACGAGACCCACACCACCTCGGCAGGTAAAGACCCCTCCAATCCCAGCCGTGAGCTGAGCGAGGCGGTCGCCGATGGCGAGACCCGCCAGGTGCGCCTCGAGCGGATCGGGGAGCGGGCCCAGAGCGACGTCGCGCTGCTCGGAGAACTCGCACGTCAGGGCATTCTTCCGGGGGCCCAGATGGCGGTGGAGAGAGTGGCTGGCAGCTTCGTGCTGCGGGGCCCTGGAGGGGGAGAGGTCGCCGTGGGCGACGTGGTGGCGGACCAGCTCCATGTGACGACGTAGACCGCCGGGTAAAGGCTCCGTCAAGCTCTCCCCAGAAGCTTCCTGTCACCCTGACGTAGGCGGGTCCGGGCACCTAGTCTCGAGGGCGTGCCAAGGCGACAAGGATCTCGGCACTCCCCCCGGAAGCCCCACGCGCACCGGAACGGGATGCAGGACGTCGGAGCTGCGCGAGGGTTTCACCCGGGGCTGGGAGCCACAACGTGTCGAAGACTGCGAACAACACTCACCGCCGCGCCATGCGCACGGTGACCCCCGTCTCCAGGGCGGGACGCGCCGGTGCCGGTGCAGCGATGGCCGCCGCCATGCTGTTCGGAGGAGCGGCCGCCGCGACCGCCGACCCGCAGGCCGACGCACCCCAGGCAGACGCCGCCCCCGCGCTGCTGAGCCCCGCCATCGCCCCCGTGGGCATCCCGGCCGTCGAGGTCGCGACCGCTGAGGCTGAGCCCGCGCTCGCCCCGGTCGCCGGCGCCATCTCCATCGAGGTGGGCCCCACCGAGGAGGAGATCGCTGCGGCAGAGGCCGCTGAGCGTGAAGCCGCTGAGCTCGAGGCCGCTGAGCAGTCCGAGCAGGAGGAGTCCACCGAGCAGGACGACTCCTCCAGCGAGGGCACCGAGACCCGTGGGGACGACACCTCCTCGCGCTCCGAGGAGCGCTCCAGCCGCGACGGCGGCTCCGAGCAGGAGGAGTCCCGCTCGTCCGATTCCAGCTCTTCCTCGTCCTCCTCGCAGGAGAAGTCCGAGGAGAAGTCCGCTCCGGCTCCCTCCGCAGCCAAGGGCGGCTCGGTCCTGGCCACCGCGCGCTCCGGCATCGGCACCCCCTACGTCTACGGCGGCACCTCCCCCTCCGGCTGGGACTGCTCCGGCTTCGTCCAGTGGGTCTACGCCCAGCACGGTGTCAGCCTGCCGCGCGGCGCCGGCGACCAGGCCGCTGCTGGCACCGTCATCTCCCGCTCCGAGGCGCGCCCCGGCGACCTGGTCTACAAGCCCGGTCACATCGGCATCTACGCCGGCGGCAATCAGTTCGTCGACGCCGGCAACAGCCGCGTGGACACCTCCGAGCGCAACATCTACTCCGGCAGCTGGACCTTCATCCGCGTCGGCTGATATCCCTCGCAGCATCGGCCCCGTACCACTTCGTGGTGCGGGGCCGCTCCCATTCTCGAGGCACCTGAGACCGGTACCGTAGGCATGTGTCCTCCGCCCGTGATCTCCTCGCCGTCGTCCTGCTGATCCTCGCCGTCGTGCTCGGCGCACTGTGGGCGCCGGCCACCTGGCTCCACCACAACGTGGTCGAGCGCGAGGGATTCCTCGCCATCACCGACCCGCTCGCCGAGGATCCCGGCTTCCAGCGCACCCTGAGCGACAGCGCTGTCGAGATGCTGCTGGGCGACGACCGGATCCCGGGATGGATCGAGGAGAGCCTGACGCCGCTGGCCGAGGAGCAGGCCGCGGCGCTCACCGGAACCGGCGTGTACGCCACGATGTGGAAGGCCACCATGGTCGAGCTGCACGGGGCGCTCTTCTCCCCGGGCGCCTCGGACCTGGACGTCGACCTCGGCCCGGTGATCGACAGGATCCTCACCCCGGTGGAGGAGAAGCTGCCGATCGAGATCCCGCGACCTGAGGATGCGACCATCACCCTGGCCAGCATCCCCGACATCCCGCTGCTGACCCGAGTCTCCGCCGTGACCCCGTGGGCGTACTGGGCGGGGCCGGCGGCGCTCGTGCTGCTCGCCCTGGCCCTGCTGATCGCCTTGCACCGCCGCGCCATGCTGATCATGGCCGGTCTCGGCGGGATCCTGGCGGGGGCCGGCGTGTGGTGGCTCGGCGAGCAGGTGCAGGCCGTGGTGCCCGACTCGATCGATCAGGCACCCTTCGTCGGCCCGATCGTCCAGGTCTTCGAGGGCCACTTCCAGACGGCGATGATGCCGCAGGGAGTGATCATGCTCGGAGCCGGCGCCCTGGTGACCGCGATCGGCCTCGTGCTGGTGGGCCTGCGCCGTCGCAGCTGAACCGCGGGTCGGGCTCGGGGATCAGATCGGCCCCGGGGATCGGGTCCGACTTCCACCAGGTCCGGGGATCGGGCTCTGGGGGAGAGGCCCTCGGGGGAGAGCTCCTCGCCTCCTGACTCAGAGCATCCCGAGTCGCTCGAAGGCGGTGATGATGCCGTGCTCCATCGGTCCTGGCACCGTATTGCCACCGGCGGCGTCCAGGACCGGCGCGGGGGCGCCGTCGATCGCGATGGCGGTCCCGGCCACCTGCAGCATGCCCAGATCGTTCATCCCGTCTCCGATACCGACCGTCGAGGCAAGAGCCATGCCCAGGTGGTCGGCGACCCTCCGCACTCCGTCGGCCTTGTCGATCGAGACCAGATGCAGCTCCCCGGAGCTGACGTCCTCCGTCATCGAGTTGGGCAGTGCGCCCACCTCGGGCCCGATCTCCGCGGCCAGCTGCTCGATCTTCACCGGCGAACCCCACAGGGAGATCTTCGCGAAGGAGGCGGAGGCGAGGTCCTCGGGCATGTGTATCGCGTCGATCAGGTCCTGCAGACCGTTGCCCACGCCGCCCTGCGGCAGCTGCGGGCGCACCCGGGCACGCAGCTCGTGCGCGGAACGTGGCGTGCACAGCAGGGCCTCCGGGGTCTCCAGCGTGAACGGGATGTCGTGGCGCTGCAGCACGTGGACCGCGCGCCGCCCCAGCGCCTCGGGGAAGCGCTCATCGCGCAGCACCCGGCCGCCGACGCTGATCCAGCCACCGGCGGAGGCCACCACGCCGTCGAAGAGGGCAGCCACCTCCGAGGCGACGATGGAGTCGGGCCGGCCGGTGCACAGCAGGATCACGTGCCCGTTCGCCCGTGCCTGGCGGACGGCGTCAGCGTGCGACCGCGGAGCCACCCCCCGATGGGCGAACGTGCCGTCGAAATCGATGAATACGCAGCGGCGATCTGCCACGGATGCTCCTTCTTCCCTGGTGGTCTCGGTTCTCTCAGCCTAGGTGAGCACGCTGGGCGCGGCGGCCATCAGGTCCGGGATGTCACCTCTGAGCTGGGAGAGTCACCGCTGAGCGCCCGTGGGGCCTCAGTTCCGTGCACCGGCGAGGCCACAACGCTGTGTTCCCAGGGGCCCTCAGCGCCGACGGTGCAGGCTCGCCCGCACCGAGACGGTGACCTCGCGGGTGCCGGTCAGCAGCAGCCTCAGCTGTTCCTCGTCGACGTGCCGCGCGCTCGGCGTCATGGCCACCAGATCCCGGGCGATAGCGGCGTCGAGGGACACCTCGAAGCGCACAGGGACGGTCCGGACGGTGCTGAACAGCGGATCCAGAGCCTCATGCAGGCGTTCCTCCTTGCGGGGGTCCACCCCGACCATGCCCGGGACCTGCGCGCGCAGCTGGGAGAGGTGATCGGCGTCGGGCCGCACGACCAGGAGGTGGCCGCCAGGCTCCAGCACCCGCGCGAACTGCGCCGGATTGCGGGGCGCGAACACATCGAGCACCAGGTCTGCGGCGGCATCCTTCAGGGGGAAGCGGGTGAACACGTCCCAGCTCGCCGCCGCGGCCCGCGGATGGGCACGGGCGGCGAAGCGGAGCGCCCGCACCGAGGTGTCCACGCACAGACCCTGCGCTGCGGGGAGCTGCTCGAGCAGCCCCGCCAGGTAGTAGCCGGTGCCTCCGCCGATGTCGAGGATCCTGCGGGCGGAGCTCGGTGCGAGATCGGCGATCACGTCCCGCAGCGGGCCGTAGGCGCCGGTGGCCAGGAAGCTGTCCCGTGCCCGGGCCATATCGTCGTCATCGCCGCTGGTGGCTGGTGCCCCGGTGAGCAGCGAGACGTAGCCGGCACGCGCGACGTCGAAGGAATGGCGTTCGGTGCAGCGCAGCGTGCGGTCCGCGATCTCCAGCGGGCGGTGACAGCGCGGGCAGGCCAGGCTCTCGAGCCAGGAGGCGAGGGGCGCGGGGAGGGGGCGGGACACGAGGACCAGGGTACGTCCGGCCGGGAGGCTGCTGCTCAGGCGCCGACGTACTGCTTCAGATGCTTCCCGGTGAGGGTCGAGGCGTCGGCGACCAGCGCGGCGGGGGAGCCCTCGAAGACGATCCGCCCGCCCTCCTGGCCGGCTCCGGGCCCCAGATCGATGAGGTGGTCGGCATGGGCCATCACCGCCTGGTGATGCTCGATGACGATCACCGATTTGCCCGAGTCGACCAGGCGGTCCAGCAGGGTGAGCAGCTGGTCCACATCGGCCAGGTGCAGGCCGGTGGTCGGTTCGTCGAGCACGTAGATCCCGCCCTTGTCGCCCATATGGGTGGCGAGCTTGAGACGCTGGCGCTCACCGCCCGAGAGCGTCGTCAGCGGCTGGCCGATGGTGAGATAGCCGAGGCCCACCTCGTCCAGGTGGCCCAGCAGCTTCGCCGCGGCCGGAACCTTCGTCTCGGGGCCGGAGAACAGCTCCCGGGCCTGCGCCACGGAGAGGGCGAGCACCTCGGAGATGTCCTTCCCGCCGAAGCGATACTCGAGCACGTCGGTGCGGAACCGTCTGCCCTCGCATTCCTCGCACGGGGTCGCGACGGTCTCCATGAAGCCGAGCTCGGTGTAGATCACCCCGGCGCCCTTGCAGACGGGGCAGGCACCCTCGGAGTTGTTCGAGAACAAGGCGGGCTTCACCCCGTTCGCCTTCGCGAACGCCTTCCGGATCGGCTCCAGCAGCCCCGTGTAGGTCGCCGGGTTCGAGCGCCGGGAGCCGCGGATCGCGGTCTGGTCCACCACGACCACGCCGGCGCCCTTCGGCAACGAGCCGTGCACCAGCGAGCTCTTGCCCGAACCGGCGACCCCGGTGATCACGGTGAGCACCCCGAGCGGGATGTCCACATCCACGGAGCGCAGATTGTGCTGGTCCGCGCCGCGGATCTCGAGCACGCCGGAGCGGGTGCGGATCTCCTCCTTGAGGGAGACCTTCCGGTCCAGGTGCGTGCCGGTCAGGGTCCCTGAGGCGCGCAGCCCGGCCAGATCCCCTTCGTACTGCACGACGCCGCCCTCGGCACCTGCGCGCGGGCCGAGGTCGATCACGTGGTCGGCGATCGCGATGGCCTCGGGCTTGTGCTCGACCACCAGCACCGTGTTGCCCTTGTCCCGCAGATCCACCAGCAGCGAGTCCATGGTCGAGATGTCATGGGGGTGCAGCCCGATCGTCGGCTCGTCGAACACATAGGTGACGTCGGTGAGCGCCGAACCGAGGTGACGGATCATCCTGGTGCGCTGCGATTCACCACCCGAGAGGGTGCCCGAGGGACGGTCCAGGGAGAGATAGCCGAGGCCGATCTTCACGAAGGCGTCCAGCAGCGCGGACAGGTTCGTCAGCAGCGGGGCGACGCTCTCGCTGCCGTGCTGCGCCTGGAGCGTGGAGACCCAGGCGGCGAGGTCGGTGATCTGCAGGGCGGTCGCCTCAGCGATCGAGACTCCGTCGATCCGCGAGCTGCGGGCGTGCTCGGCCAGGCGCGTCCCCTCGCAGTCCGGGCAGACGATGAAGGTGACCGCCCGGTCCACGAAGGCGCGGATATGGGGCTGCATCGAGTCGCGGTCCTTGGACAGCATCGACTTCTGGATCTTCGGGATCAGGCCCTCGTAGGTCATGTTCGCCCCGTCGAGCTTGACCTTGGTGGGCTCCTTGTACAGGAAGTCGTGGAGCTGCCGCGTGGTGAAAGACCTGATCGGCTTGTCTGCGGGGAAGAAGCCGGAGGAGGCGAACAGCTTCTCGTACCAGCCGCCGGCGGAGTATCCGGGCACCAGGAACGGACCCTCCTGGAGCGACTTGTCCTCGTCGTACAGCTCGGTGAGATCGAGGTCGGTCACCTGCCCCATGCCCTCGCAGCGCGGGCACATCCCACCCACCCGGGAGAAGGTGGTCTTCTCCGCGATGGTCTTGGCACCCTTCTGCACCGTCAGCGCCCCGGCGGCGCTCACGCTGGGGACGTTGAAGGAGTACGCGCCGGGGCCGCCCACGTGGGGCTGCGCGAGCTTGGAGAACAGGGTGCGCAGGTAGGCGTTCGCATCGGTGACGGTGCCGACGGTCGAGCGCACGTTCGCGCCCATCCGCTCCTGGTCGACGATGATCGCGGTGGTCAATCCCTGCAGAGAGTCGACATCGGGCCGGGCCAGCTGCGGCATGAAACCCTGCACGAAGGAGCTGTAGGTCTCGTTGATCATCCGCTGCGACTCGGCGGCGATGGTGCCGAACACGAGTGAGCTCTTGCCCGATCCCGAGACGCCGGTGAAGACGGTCAGGCGGCGTTTGGGGATGTCGAGGGAGATGTTGCGGAGGTTGTTCGCCCGGGCGCCGCGCACTCGGATCAGATCGTGGGCATCGGCCGGGTGGTGGGAAGCAGACATCGAGCAGGCTCCTCGGGGCGCATCGGAGCGCGGACCATCCCACGCCGAGCCATTGTGTCACTCGGGCTGCTTGCCCCGGCTAGCCTGGGGAGGTGACTGACGTGACGCATTACGACATCGCCCTGATCGGCTCCGGCTCCGCGAACTCCTTCCCGGGTCCGGAGTTCGCTGGCCGCAGCATCGTGCAGATCGACCGCGGCGTGGGCCCCGATCAGGTGTTCGGGGGAACCTGCCTGAACCTCGGGTGCATCCCCACCAAGATGTTCGTGCACACCGCGGACCTCGCCCGCACGCCCGCAGAGTCCACCCGCTTCGGGCTCACCGAGCAGCTGCGCCATGTGGACTGGCCCGCGATCCGCGACCGCATCTTCGGGCGCATCGATCCGATCACCGCCGGTGGGGAGGAGTACCGCCGCGACCACGAGGACAATGCCAACCTCACGCTGCTGCGCGGCACCGCTCGCTTCACGGGTGCGAAGACGCTGCGTGTGACGCTGAACGACGGCGATGAGAGCTCAGTGCAGACGATCAGCGCCGAGACCATCGTGCTGGGGGCGGGATCGCGCCCGACGCTGCCTCCGATCGACGGTCTCGCCGAGGCGAAGCCCCACACCTCCGACACCATCATGCGGATCGACCAGCTGCCGGCCTCGCTCGCGATCCTGGGCTCCGGCGTGATCGCGGTGGAGATGGCACACATCTTCGCCTCCTTCGGCGTGGAGGTCACGCTGATCGCCCGCTCCTCGCAGGTGCTGCGCTCCGCGGACGCGGATGTCTCGGCACGGCTCACCGAGATCCTCGGAGAGCGGCTGCGGCTGGAGCGCGGGCTGTCCACCACCTCGGTGCGCCGTACTGCCGGCGGCGTCGAGCTGCGTGGCGAGCGGGATGGCGCCGAGGTGCTGATCCAGGCCGAGGAGCTGCTGGTCGCCGTCGGCCGCCGCCCGAACTCCGACCTGCTGGACGTCGATGCCGCCGGCATCGACACCGCAGAGGACGGCCGGGTGGAGGTGGATGAGCACCAGCGCGTGCTCGCCGGTGGGACGCCGGTGCCGGGCCTGTGGTCGTTCGGCGACCTCTCCAGCCCGTACCAGCTCAAGCACGTCGCCAACCATGAGCAGCGCATCGTGCGGCACAACATCCTGCATCCCGAGCAGCTGCGCCGCAGCGACACCATGCCGATCCCCAGCGGCGTGTTCACCCATCCCCAGGTCGCCTGGGTCGGGATGGACGAGGAACAGGCCCGGAGCAGCGGCCGGGCGGTGAAGGTCGCGGTCCAGGAGTACGCCTCGATCGCCTACGGTTGGGCGCTCGAGGACACCACCGGATTCGTGAAGATCATCGCCGATGCGGAGACGACGGAGATCCTCGGCGCGCACCTGATCGGTCCCGAAGCGACCACCCTGGTCCAGCTGCTGATCCAGGCGATGAGCACCGGGCAGACCGCCCGCGACATCGCCTCGACCCAGTACTGGATCCACCCGGCGATGCCGGAGCTGATCGAGAACGCGCTGCTGCAGCTCGTGGACTGAGTCAGCCCTGCGCGCAGCGGTGCATAGGACGCGGCCCCGCTCGCCGTGGGGTGAGCAGGGCCGCTGCCGGGTCCCGGCTCGTCACTCCTCGTAACCGGGCAGGCAGGACTTCAGCGGATCCTTCTCGATCTCGGGAGCCGGGGAGCTCTCCTCCCCGGCACCGGGGCTGGCGGACTCCTCCGAGGTCGGGGTCTCGGCGTCGCTGCTCGGCTCGTCGCTCGGAGTTTCCTCCGCGCTCGCGGAGCCCTCATCGACGCCGGGCTCCTGCTCCTCGTCCGCCGGCGCGGTGCCGGTCTCCGCAGGTGCGGTGGAGCCGGGCTCGGTCTCGCCGAGCACGGACTCCGGTGCCTCCCGGGTCATCGAATCCTCGATCGACGCGTCGACCCATTCCTCGAGGTACTCGAAGTCCGGGTTCCCGGAGAAGGTGACGTCCTGCGTGATCGGGTACGAGGTGAAGCCGCCGTCCTTGACCCGCAGGGCGAGGTCGACGAAGGCATCGAGGTTGCCCACCGGGATATCCGTGACGATGTTCTCCTCGGTGGCGTTGACCAGCCGGGGGATCGACAGGGCGAGTGTGGTCGGATCCGCCTCCTCCGTGACCGCCCGCACGATGCGCTGCTGGCGGCACATGCGGTTGAAGTCGTTGGATCCCTCGCGGGAGCGGGCGTACCACAGCGCATGGAAGCCGTCGAGCTTCTGCTGCCCGGGCTCGATGTAGCCGTCGATCTTGGCGGCGCCGCCACCGATCGGGATCCGGCGCTCGACGACCATATCCACGCCGCCCAGAGCATCCACGAGGTCTTCGAAACCTTGCAGGTTGACCATCGCGTAGTAGTCCATCTCGAGACCGAGGGTCTCCTCAACGGCCCAGCGAGTCGCGGTCAGGCCCGGCTCCGGATCATTCGGGAACAGATCGGGGCGATCCTCTGCCCAGGTCCACACGGCATTGATGAGGTTCTGGTTCTTGCCGAAGTAGTCGAAGCCGTCGGGGAACGTCTCGGCGGCCACCGTGCCTTCGGGGAACTCGACGTTCTCGAGGTTGCGGGGGATCGAGAACAGCGCCGTCTGCCCGGTCGCGGTGTCGATCGAGGCCACCATGATGGTGTCGGGGCGGGTGCCGGTGCGGTCCGCGCCCGCGTCCTGGCCCAGCAGCATGACGTTGAGCCGCCCGGTGTTGGCCCACGGGTCCTTGCCGGAGGTGAAGGGGTGATCGCCGCCGCCACCGCCGCCGAACACGGACTCGGAGCCGATCAAGCCTTGCAGCGCCCACAGCGACTGCACCCCGCGCCCGAAGGGCAGTGCGACCGCCACAACCATCAGCGCGGCCAGTGCCAGGGCGAGATATCGCTTCGCCCCCTGGAGCCGCTCCCGGGTCGAGTGCGCGAGATTCGCGAGCACGATCTGAAGCGCCCAGACCAGGCCCACGACGCCCGCCGCGAGCATGGCCCCGATCAGCACGCTGCGATTGGTCACCAGCATCATCGCGTTGCGCAGAGGATCTCCGAGCAACAGGAAGGCCGCGACCGAGACCAGCGCGAGCAGCAACACCGCCAGCAGCACCCAGCCGAGCCGGCGCAGGCGGGTGGTCACCAGGCCCGCACCGGGCAGCACCGAGGTGAGCACGGTCCAGAACGCGACTCGCGGCAGTGAGCCGGAGACGGCGCCCTCCGCATGGTCCTTGTCCTGGTCGGCGCCGTCGGCAGCGTCGGCTGACCCGCCGGTGTGCTCGGCCGAGGTGCCGGAGAGCGGTGCGGCCCGTCCGGGAACGATCCTCGGACCGCTCGCCGCGGGAGAACCGGACGCAGATCCGGAGGGGGCTGCGGGCTCGGCGTCCATCGTCGCCGGCTCGACACCGACGGGCGGAGCCAGCGGGGAGGAGGAGGCCGGCTCCCGTGCGGAGTCATCCTCCGGTGCGGAGGCCTCGTCCGTGGTGGTCGACCAGAGGTCCTGCTCGGTGACGGGCCCTGCCGTGGCATGGCGGCCATGCGCTGACTCCCCGGGGCCTGCGGCGTCAGCGCCGACTGCCCCGGCCTCGACTGCGCCGGTCCCGACTGCGCCGGTCCCGACTGCGCCGGTCCCGACTGCGCCGGTGTCCACTGAGTCGGCGGCGGCCCCGGGGGATCCGGTGCCGTCGAGCTGGTGGAGCGGGAAAGCGGCCCGACGGCCCCGTGGCCGAGCAGGTGTCTGCGCTGCCGGTTGCTCTGCCGGCTGATCTGCGGGCCGAGCCGCGGACTGCTCTTCGGACTGCTCTGCGGATCGGGATGCGGACCGAGCGGAATCGTCGGGGCGTGCCGGGGATGCTGCTGCAGATCCGGCAGCGGCGGCGGGGGAGACCGATCCTCCGGGGAACGAGGTGCGTCGCGCCGAGGGCGGGTTCTGCTCAGCCGTCGGCGTGGGCGCCGAAGGCGGGACCGGCGCGCTGGATGCCGAGGACCTCGGGTTCGCCGAACTCGCCGAGGACGCCGAGGACGCCGAGTTCGCGGAGCTCGCTGATTCCGCCGAGCTCGCGGATCCGCCGAGCCAGGTGCGTTTGGGGTTCGGGGAACCGAAGGCGGCGTCGCGATTCCTCCGCGCCTCGTCTGCGGGGAGCGGGGTCGAAGGGGCGCGTCGGGTTGGTTGCTGGTGTCTGCCGGACCGACGACGTCTGCGCCGTGAGGCCGAGGATGGGTCCGTCATGCGCTACATCCTAGGAGCTTGACGCTGGTTGGTCATGCAACAGCCTGTGAGAACTTCGTGGAGGTGGGGCACATGGGGCCACCCGTATCCTGGCCGCATGCGCCTGATCCACACTCCGTCGACCGACCTCACGTACGACGACTGCTTCTTCCTGCCGGGTCGTTCCGCGATCACCTCGCGCTTCGACGTCGACCTCAGCAGCGATGACGGGACCGGCACCACGATCCCGCTGATCGCCGCGAACATGACCGCCGTGACCGGGCGGCGCATGGCCGAGGTGATGGCCCGACGTGGAGGTCTCGCGGTGCTGCCCCAGGACCTCTCCCCGGAGCGGATCGACTCGATCGTACGCTCGGTGAAGTCACGTGACCTGCTGGTGGACCACCCGCTCACCCTCACCGCCACCGGCACCCTCGGCCAGGCGGCGGACCTGCTGCCCAAGCGGCCCCACGGCATCGTCGTGGTGGTCGATGAGGAGCGCCGCCCACTGGGCACCATCTCCGCGGAGGAGATCGCCGGCCGGGACTCCTTCTCCGAGGTGGGGGAGGTGCTCAGCGAAGATGTGCCGGTGCTGCGCCCGAGCGATCTCGAGGTGAGCCCGGCGCAGCTGCACGGCAGGATCGCCGCGACTCACCATGACGCCGCGGTCGTGGTCGACGAGGACGGGATGCTGCGCGGTGTCCTCACCGCCAACGGCGTGCTGCGCTCGACCATCTATCGCCCGGCGGCCGACGCCGAGGGCAGGCTGCGGATCGCGGTCGCCGTCGGGGTCAACGCCGATGTCGCCACGCGGGTGCGTGAGCTGGTCGCTGTCGGCGTGGACGTCATCGTGCTGGACACCGCTCACGGGCACCAGGACAAGATGATCGACGCGCTCCGTCTCGCTCGCGAGGCGCTCGGCCCCCGGGAGGGGACAGCGGTGCGCCTGGCCGCGGGCAACATCGTCACCGCCGAGGGCACCCGGGAGCTGACCGAAGCCGGCGCCGACATCGTCAAGGTCGGAGTCGGGCCGGGAGCGATGTGCACCACCCGGATGATGACGGGCGTGGGCAGGCCCCAGTTCTCCGCTGTCCTGGAGTGCGCCGCAGAGGCCCGCCGGCTCGGCGGGAGCGTCTGGGCCGACGGCGGGGTGCGTCACCCGCGCGACGTCGCGCTCGCGCTGGCCGCCGGGGCGTCCAACGTGATGATCGGCTCCTGGTTCGCGGGGACCTATGAGTCTCCCGGCCAGATGCGCACCGACGAGGCCGGCGGACGCTACAAGGAGTCCTTCGGCATGGCTTCCAAGCGTGCGGTCTCCCACCGGACCGCGCATGAAGATGCCTTCGCTCGTGCCCGCAAGGGACTGTTCGAGGAGGGCATCTCCACCTCGCGCATGTATCTCACCGAGGGGAAGGGCGGCGTCGAGGACCTGCTCGACGAGATCACTGCCGGGGTGCGCTCTTCGTTCACCTATGCGGGAGCAGCGGGCACCGAGGAGTTCCGTGAGCGGGCGGTGATCGGGCTGCAGGGCGCCGCCGGCTACAACGAGGGCCGTCCGATCTCCAGCTCCTGGAGCTGACCGCGGCACCGGCCCTGGCGTCGGCCGGCCATTCCTGGATGACCGTTCCTGGGCGGCCGACGCCGGCGGGCCGGTAGGCTGGGCCCATGACGACTCTCGTGATCGGTGGCGCCGGATATATCGGATCGCATGTGGTGCGACTCCTGCTCGAACAGGGGCAGAAGGTGGTCGTGGTCGACAACCTCTCCACAGGTCTGCGACAGCGCACCGAGGGCGCTGAGCTGATTGAGCTCGACGTGACGCTCCCGGACGCGCGCGAGAAGCTCGCCTTCCAGATGCGGGCCAGCGGTGCGGACTCCGTGATCCACTTCGCCGCCCACAAGCAAGTCGGCGAATCCGTCGCCAATCCCGAGATGTACTGGCATGACAACATCGGCGGGCTCGCCAACGTGCTCTCCGCCTGTGCGAGCGCCGAGGTGCGCGACGTCGTGTTCTCCTCCTCCGCCGCGGTGTACGGGATGCCGGACGTGGACCTGGTCACCGAGGAGCTCGCCCCGCAGCCCATCAACCCCTACGGCGCGACCAAGTACGTGGGGGAGTGGATGCTCGCCGACGCCGAGCGGGCCCACGACATGCGCACCGTCGCCCTGCGGTACTTCAACGTGGCCGGCGCGGGCTGGCCCGAGCTGGCCGACACCGCGGTGATGAACCTGGTGCCGATCGTGCTGGACCGGCTCGAACAGGGGAAGACCCCGATCGTGTTCGGCGACGACTACGACACCCCCGACGGCACCTGCGTCCGCGACTACGTGCATGTGCTCGACCTGGCCCATGCACATATCGCCGCCCTGGACTACCTGCGCGGCGAAGAGCGCCCCCACCGCACCTTCAACGTCGGCACCGGCGAGGGATCGAGCGTGCTCGAGGTGATCGACGCGATCGCCCGGGCCAAGGGCATCGAGATCATCCCCGAGATCGGCGCACCACGAGCCGGGGACCCGGCTCGCCTGATCTGCTCCGGGGACCGCATCGCCCAGACCCTGGGCTGGAAGTCCGAGCACGGTCTGGATGACATCGTGCGCTCGGCCGTCGAGGCCCGTTCGGCGGCGATCACCCCGGATGTCGAGGCGTACTCCGAAGGCTGAGAGGCCTGCACCGAGGGCTGACCCTCACCGCAGCATGTGAAGAGCCGAGGCCAGGGGCGTTTCCAGGACTCGGCTCTTCGCGTATGTGCGGGGCGTCTGCCCCGCCGCCGACGCCTCTCAGGTGAGGTAGCGGTAGATCGGGTTCTCCGGATCGACCCGCTCGATCTCCATGTTCGAGGCGGCCATGCGCGCCATCAGCGGCTCGAGGTCCGAGCGGTTCCCGATCTCGAGGCCCACCAGGGCCGGCCCCGACTCGCGGTTGTTGCGCTTGATGTAGTCGAACAGCACGATGTCGTCGTTCGGCCCCAGCACGCGGTCCAGGAAGCGACGCAGAGCGCCCGGTTCCTGAGGGAAGGTCACCAGGAAGTAATGCTTGAGGCCCTCGTGCACGAGGGAGCGCTCGACGACCTCGTTGTACCGCGAGACGTCGTTGTTGCCGCCGGAGACGACGACCACGATGTCACCGGTCTCCTCCTCCGGATCATTCGCGCCAGCCCCCGCCCGGCCCAGGTGCGCGATCGCGCCAGAGGCCACCGCCGTCGCGGCGAGAGCCCCGGCGGGCTCGGCGATGATCCCCTCGACCTGGTAGAGCTCGAGCATCTCCGTGCATACGGCGCCCTCCTCGACCGCGACCAGCTCGGGGGTGATGGCCTGCACCATCTGCAGCGGGCCCGCACCGACCCGGCGCACCGCGGCGCCATCGACGAAGCGGTCCATCTCGTGCAGGGTGACCGGACGGCCGGCGCGGACCGCAGCGGCCATGGAGACCGCACCGGCTGGCTCCACACCGATGATCCGGGTGGAGGGGCTCCGCTCCCGCAGCCAGGCGCCGCAGCCGCCGAGCAGCCCGCCCCCGCCCACGGGAAGGACCATGGTGCCGAGCTCGCGACCGTGCTCTGAGCGCAGCTGATCGGCGGCTTCGAGCGCCACGGTCCCCTGCGCGGCCATGATCACCGGATGGTCGAAAGGGGGCACCTGGGTGGCACCGGTGCGCTCCGCGTCATCCGCGGCGGCCTCGGCAGCATCGTCGAAGGTGTCCCCGATCAGCACCAGCTCCACCAGTTCCCCGCCGATCGCAGTGATCCGCTCGCGCTTCTGACGGGGGGTGGTACCGGGCACGTAGATGCGGCCGTGGATGCCCAGGGCCTGGCAGGCGTATGCGACTCCCTGGGCATGGTTGCCTGCGCTCGCGGCCACCACCCCGGCGGCCCGGAGCTCCGGGCTCAACGAGTCCAGGAAGAGATAGGCGCCGCGCAGCTTGTAGGAGCGCACGGACTGGAGGTCCTCACGTTTGAGCCAGACCGGCACTCCGGTCAGCCTGCTCAGCCGTTCGCTGAGCTCGAGCGGCGTGCGCCGCAGGACCGGGGCCAGGCGTGCTGCGGCGCTCTCGACCTCCGGGGCGCGCACCGGTAATGGCGTCGTCTCGCTCATGCTGTTCTCTCCTCGTCGGAGGTTCTCTCGTCGTCGGAGGTACTCTTCCCGACGGCGACGACCAGCGCCGTCGCCATCGCTGCCACACCCTCGCCGCGGCCGGTCAGCCCGAGACCGTCCGTGGTGCTGCCGGAGACGGATACCGGTGCACCGGCCGCCTCGCTCATCACCGAGACCGCTTCGTCGCGGCGCCCGGAGAGGCGTGGACGATTGCCGATGATCTGCACGGAGATGTTGCCGATCGTGAAGCCGGCCGCACGCACCAGTCGCGCCGCCTCTTCCAGCAGACGGACTCCTGAGGCGCCTTCCCATTCGGGCCGGTCGACACCGAAGTGCGTGCCCAGGTCACCGATCCCCGCGGCTGAGAACAGCGCATCGCAGGCTGCATGGCAGGCGACGTCCGCGTCGGAGTGGCCGGCCAGGCCTCTTTCCCCGTCCCAGCGCAGTCCCGCGACCCACAGCTCGCGCCCGGACTCGGCCGAGGCGAAGGCATGGACATCCACTCCGGTCCCGACACGGGGCAGGGGGGAGGGGTGCGAGGTCATCGGGAGCCGTCCTCCCCGCCCGCGCTGCGGGGAGCGATGCGCTCGAGCAGGCGATCGATGTCGTCGTAGGTCACCTGAGGGTTGGTCCCCAGCAGCAGCGGCATCCCGGACACCCGGGGAATGCCCAGGGCGTCCGGCAGATCCACCGTGCTGACCACGAGGTCCGCCCGGAAGTCGGGGGAGAGCAGGTCCATGACGGTGGCCTGGACGACCTGGATCTGTCGGCCGCCGGAGGTGAGATGCTCCCGCACCTGCTCCGCGATCAGTGCGGAGGTAGCGATTCCTGCGCCGCACACGATGGCGATGGTGAGCATACGAACTCCTGAGCTGTGGGTCGGGTGACGACCAGCGTCCCGACGATCTGAGGAGGCTGTCGGGTGAGGACCGGAAGACACCGGCGAGGGTCGATTCTGTCACGTCCTCGCTGGGTGATCCACGAGAGGTCCGCGGCCGTCTACGATGCCAGCGTGACTCAGCCCCGACGCCTCCGCACTCCCCGTCCGCCCGGGCGGGCGGCCGGAGTCGTGCTCGCCGGCGGCTCGGGCACCCGCGTGGGCGCCGGCATCAACAAGGCGTTCCTGCCCCTGGCTGGTCGCAGCATCGCAGGCTGGGGCCTGAACACGCTCGCCGCGGTCGAGGGGATAGGCATCTTGGTCTTCGTAGTGCGACCGGACGATCTCGAACACGCCCGCTTCGTGGATTCGCGCGAGACCGAGCATCCGCTGGAGATCATCACCGGCGGCGAGACCCGCCAGGAGTCCGAGCTGCTGGCACTGCGCCATCTGGCGGACCGCATCGACTCCGGCGCGGTGGACACTGTGCTGATCCACGACGCCGCCCGCCCGCTGGTCTCCCACGGCCTGGTCTCAGCAGTGCTGCATGCGGCCAGGGAGAGCGGCGGGGCGGTTCCGGGCATCCCCGCCCTGGACATCGCCTCAGCGGGGCCGGGGCACACCTTGGCTCCCGGCGCCGATCTGCGAGAGGACGCCCTGGTGAGGGTGCAGACCCCGCAGGGATTCCACGCCGCCACGATCCTGGACGCCTATGAGGCCGCGGCCCGGGACGGATTCGTCGGCACTGACACCGCCTCCTGCGCCGAGGAGTACACCGACATCCCGGTGACCTGGGTGCGCGGCGAGGAGACGAACTTCAAGATCACCTACGCCCAGGATCTGCTGCTGGCCCAGGACGTGGTCAGCGCGCTAGGTTTGAGGACAGGGTGAGGAGGAGCCGATGAACGTCGAGGAGAGCTACCTGCGCTGCACCGCCTGCGATCAGGAGGCGGAGCACGTGGTCGTCTACGCCGGCAGGTTCGTGTCCCAGATCCAGTGCACCGGCTGCGGAGCCGTGACCAGACTGGATGTGTCCGACGACTATCTGCCGGATCTCCGCCAGCGGATCTCCAGCAAGCCACGGCGCCTGATGCGACGGCTGCGCCGTGACCCCGGGGAGCTCGCCACGAGCCTGCCGGTGCGCACGCTGTCCAAACCGGGCCGGATGGCCGCGGAGTTCCGGACCGTCTGGCGCAGCCGCAGCGGCCGCTGAGCTGCGGGGTGCTGCGCGACCTATCTGCGCGACTTTGCCGGGCGATTTGGCCGCCGGGCGGACTGTCTGCGCGACCTGCCCGGGCGACGGCCCTGATTTCCCGGGGAACCTCCCTGCGCGGCCTCTCAGCCGCGTCGTGAGATGCCGTACCGGTGCGAGGTGTCCCGGGCCAGGCCCAGGGAGATCTGCGCCTGCCACAGGGTGAGTCGGTCCAGTACCGCGAAACCGGAATGAGAGCCCTGCACGGTGCGTACCTCGGCCCCGCCTTCGAGGGCCACGAGGATCTCGTCGAAGCGTCCGCGATCGATCCCTGCGCGGGGCATGCTCTCCGGAGCAGCAGGCTCCAGCACCCTCTCCAGCAGCTCGCGCCGCAGCAGCCGGGGGCTCTGCAGGCCGGCCAGGGTGGTGCGGTCGATGTTCCGCAGGCCGTCGGGCCGGACCTCCTTGACCGAATCGGTCAGGGCGATCACGGGCACCACGGCATCGATGCTGGCTTCGAGAGCGGAGAGCACCTCGGTGATGACAGAGGCCGGGGTGAGCGCGCGCTCCGCATCATGCAGCAGCAGCAGCTCCTCGTCGGTGCGCTCGAGGACCGTCTGCAAAGCGTTGCGGCGATCGCCGGCGACAGAGACGACGGGGATGCGGGGATCGAGGGCCGCACGCAGCTGCGATGCGGCGACGTCGGCGGTGACCACCAGCGGCATCGGGAGCCCGAGGCCGTGGAGGGTGCCGAGCAGCCGGTTGATCAGTCGCGAACCGCCGAGCAGCTCGAGACATGGTGTCGCCGCACCGCGGGAGAGACCTGGCGCGGGGGGAGCCAGGGCGAGGACGACGGGCCGCACTGTCGCGGCGGTCGGGAGGGGTGACACGGGGGGCAGGGGGCTCAGGAGGCGAGGACCTCGTCGAGGATCGACTCGGCGCTGGCCTCGTCGGTCTTCTCCGCGAGTGCGAGCTCGGAGACCAGGATCTGACGGGCCTTGGACAGCATCCGCTTCTCACCGGCGGAGAGCCCGCGATCCTGATCGCGGCGCCACAGATCACGAACGACCTCGGCCACCTTCTTGACGTCTCCGGAGGCCAGCTTCTCGACATTCGCCTTGTAGCGGCGCGACCAGTTGGTGGGCTCCTCCGTATAGGGCTGACGCAGCACCTCGAAGACCTCCTCGAGGCCCTCCTTGTCCACCACGTCGCGCACTCCCACGAGATCGACGTTGTCGGCGGGGACCTCGATGGTCAGATCTCCCTGGGCAACCTTCAGCTTGAGGTAGGTGCGATCCTCCCCCTTGATGGTGCGGGTCTTGACCTCTTCGATGAGCGCGGCACCGTGGTGCGGGTAGACGACGGTCTCGCCGACAGCAAAATTCATGTGGTGGGTCCCCTTTCCGCCGACCAGTCTAGCACCGGGGGGTCATGCTAAAATGCGCACCGACCTGCCCGCTGACCTGCCGGAGCGCTCGCCCAACAGCTCGGGCTGATCGCCGTTGGGGCACAGTGCGGCGCTCCTGCCTCACCAGCCGTACGCCCTCGGGAACGGCGGTCGCGAACCTCAGGAGAGCCCCTCCGGCTTCTCCTGCATCGACCCGGTCACGCCGTGCCGCCCCGGGGCCGCGCGGGGCTTGTGGTGGGGTAACCTGTCAGAGCTGTCCCTAGAACGTCTGTGCCGCGATCCGGCATCGAAGAGGAGTCCTCCGTGCGCCGTCCCCGCCGTCTCGTGCTCTCCGCCGCCGCCATGGGCCTGGCGCTCGCGGCCACCGGCTGCACGTACTTCAGCCCGGTGCAGACCCATGAGTTCTATCAGGCCGCCGACGGCACCAACGCCAATCTCGAGCAGAACGGCACCCTCTTCGCCGGCGTGCGCAATGCCGTGCTGGTCCTTGGTGAAGATGGCACCCCGGTGTTCTCCTCGACGGTTGTGAACTACTCCGATGAGGAGATCACGGTAGAGGTCGAGGGCAGCGCCGAGGGCAGTGCCATCTTCTCCGCCCAGGTGCAGGTCCCCGCGCACGGTGTCGTCGAGCTCGGCCCCAGCGAGGGCCAGCAGCTGGTCCCGGTCGGTGCGCTCGACGTGGAGACCGGCACGATCCTCAACCTCGATGTGACCGCTGGCGACGAGACCACCACGATCTCCCTGCCCACGCTCGACACCAGCCTGGGCTACTACGACTTCGAACAGCCGGCCGGGGGCTGAGACCCGCCGCTGTCACCATCCAGCATGCAGAACGCCCCGCAGCCTCGGCTGCGGGGCGTTCTGCATGCTGTCGTCCCGGTGAGGGTCAGCTGCCGGACTCGAACTTGTAGCCCAGTCCTCGCACGGTCACCAGGTGCACGGGGTTCTTGGGGTCATCCTCGATCTTGGCCCGCAGCCGCTTGACATGCACATCGAGGGTCTTCGTGTCGCCGACGTATTTGGCACCCCACACCCGGTCGATGAGCTGCCCGCGGGTGAGCACCCGGTCCACATTCCGCAGCAGCATCTCCAGCAGCTCGAACTCCTTGAGCGGCAGTGCGACCTCGGTGCCGTGCACCTCCACCACGTGACGCTCGACGTCCATCATGATGCCGCCGGCGTTCAGGGTGGTGTACTCCTCCGTCTCGGCTGAGTCCTGGCCGCGGCGCAGCACCGCCTTGATCCGGGCCAGCAGCTCTCGCGAGGAGTACGGCTTGGTGACGTAGTCGTCGGCGCCCAGCTCGAGGCCGAGGACCTTGTCGAACTCGTCGTCCTTGGCGGTGAGCATGATGACCGGCACCGTCGAGGTGCGGCGGATCTCCCGGCACACCTCGGTGCCGCTCATCCCCGGGAGCATCAGGTCCAGGAGAACCAGGTCGGCACCGTGGGCGGTGAAGATCCGCAGCCCGTCGGTGCCGGTGTCTGCGACGGCGACCTCGTAGCCCTCCTTCCGCAGCGAGTACGAGAGGGGATCGGAGAAGGACTCCTCGTCCTCCACGATCAGGATGCGCGTCATATCAATGTCCCTTTCCCGACCCATGACGGGTCATCGAGGCGGATGGGCTGCTGTGGGGGTCATCGACCGCGCGGGCGCCGACGGTGATGGTCTCGGTCCGACCCATCTCCGGCAGTCGGAGCGTGAACGTCGATCCCTGGCCCGGCATCGACCAGGCGGTGACTTCACCTCCGTGGTCGCTCGCGATGTGCTTGACGATCGCGAGGCCCAGCCCGGAGCCGCCGGTGGCCCGCGACCGGGCGCGGTCGACGCGGAAGAAGCGTTCGAAGACCCGCTCGAGGTTCTCTTTGGAGATGCCGATGCCCTGATCCTTGACGGAGATCTCGACCATGCCGTGATCACGGCGCACGGACACCCCGACCCGGGTGTGCGGATCGGAGTAGGAGATCGCGTTGGAGATCAGGTTCGACAGCGCGGTGGTGAGCATGGCGGGGGAGCCGAAGACGGTCAGCCCCTGTGTCCCGCCCACACTGACCTCGATCTTCGAGCCCAGTCCGAAGTTCCGGTTCAGCGCCACCGCCTCCTCGATCACCTCGTCGATCTCGACAGGCTCGGCGTCGGGCAGTGCGGAGCCGCCCTGGACCCGGGAGAGCTCGATGATCTCTTTGACCAGGTGCGACAGCCTGCGGGACTCCGTCTGCATCCGTTCGGCGAAGCGGCGCACCGCGTCCGGGTCCTCGGCGGCGTCCTCCATCGTCTCGGCCAGCAGGGTGATGGCGCCGACGGGGGTCTTCAGCTCGTGGGACACATTGGCCACGAAGTCGCGACGGGTCTCCTCGACCCGCACCGCACGGGTGAGATCGTCGGCCAGCAGCAGCGCCCCATGCTCGCCGAGGGCCCCGATGCGCACATCGATCACGGCATCGGAATCGCCCTGGGACGAGCGGCGCAGGCTGAGGCGCTCATCGCGGAACCCGCCGTTGCGGCCCACATCGGCCGCGAGCGCCATCAGCTCGGCGCTGGCCAGGCGCGGGTAGTCCCCCTCGGAGGCGCGCACGATGCCGTAGGAGTAGGCCAGGGGAGAGGCGCGCAGCACGTCACCGCTGGAGTCGAGCACGACGTAGGCGGAGGAGAGGATCGCGAGGACCTCGGCCGCGGCCTCGGGGACGTTCTGGCCGGGGGCTGTCGACGGCTCTGCACGGCGCCGCGGCGGCGGGGCGAGCGCAAGCATCGCGGCGACGCCGATCACCAGACCGATCGCGCCGGCGAGCACGAGGAGCGCAGACAGGGGCACCCGTACAGCCTAGGCCCCCGGCCGCGCTCTCCCGGACTGCCCAGCCAGCATGAAGGACAATGAGGTCAGGAGTTCATGGGGACTACGCTTCACGTTCACCGGCCGCCGCAGTCCGTTCACCCGAGATTGCGATCATCGGTGGCGAAGGTCCCTTCAGACAGAGGAGTAGTAACCATGCGCGAGGCGTACCAGAGCGACCTGCGGCATATCGTCGATGACCTGGTCGACATGGCCGAGCTGGTCGGGACGGCCCTCGAGGACGCGACCACCGCCCTGCTCGAGGGCGATCTCGCCCTCGCGGAGCGGGTCGTCACGGCCGACCCCCATATCGATGCCCGCCAGCTGGAGCTGGATGCGAAGGCGGTCGAGCTGCTGGCTCGGCAGTCCCCGGTGGCCACCGACCTGCGACTGCTGGTCGCGTCCCTGCGCATGAGCTCATCGCTCGAGCGCATGGGCGACCTGGCCGCGCATGTCGCGCTGGTCGCGCGCCGCACGCATCCGGACCCGGCCGTCCCGGAGCAGCATCGCGAGCAGATCGCGAAGATGTCCCAGCTCGGGCTGACTGCTCTCAAGGGGGCGACCGAGGTCATCCAGAGCCGTGATCTGGCGCTCGGGGCGCAGGTGGAGAAGCAGGACGATCAGCTCGACGATCTGATGATCGAGATCTCGCGCCAGATCTCCAGCAGCGGCGAGGACATCTACACCAACGCCGAGGTCATCGACCTCACGCTGCTCATCCGGTTCTACGAGCGCATCGGCGACCACGCGGTCTCCCTGGTGCGACGCATCGGCTTCCTGGTGACCGGAGACGCGCTCGACACGCTCAGCGAAGGTGTCGACGTCCCGGAGTTCTGAGCCGGCAGTCACGACGACGAAGGGCGCCCCGCAGGTTTCTGCGGGGCGCCCTTCGTCGTCGAGGTCGCGGTGGGTTGAACCCGGTGGGCTGACCCGGTGGGCTGGGCCTGGCGGGCGAGCAGGTGTTGTCGGGCTCGCGCTGGGGCTCAGCCGCGGTTGGGGCGGGGACGGCGGGAGGTCAGGCGCTCCGTGCCGCTCTTGGCTCCGCGCTTGGCAGCCACGCGCAGTCCCTGCAGGATGACCCCGGAGACGGTCGCCCAGAGCAGGATCTTCCAGAGCGGCTGGTCGTCCTCGGGATCCTTGATCGCCGCGATCTCAGCTTTCGAGAGGCCGTCCTTCTTCGCCTGCTTGCGACGCTTCGCGACGTCCTTCTTCGCAGACTTCTGTGCCTTGACGGTGGGGGCGTCCTCCCCGAAGACGGCGCCCCAGCCAGCGGCTGCGGCCTTGTTGCCGACGGTGGCCGCGACGATTCCTGCCACGGGGACGACGATGCTCACGAGCGGATTGGCCACTGTTTCCTCCAGGCGTCGAATGGTCTGTGTACGGGACGCTGCTCCCGGCGGATCAGTACGTCCCTGCGTGCTGAGCGTAATAGGTTCCCATGTCATCCGTGCGCAGGGCCTCGCGCAGCACCTCCATCGCCTCGTCATCCGTGCCGACGACGCTGGCTCCGCCGCTGGTGGTGATCGGCCCGGCGTGGGGGACGGAGAGGAAGTACATGTCCCCGCTGCGGACCGATCGCAAGGAGAGTCCGAGCTCGACCATCGCGCCGGCGCTCAGGCCGTCGTCGGTGGTGAGATACGGGGAGATGCTCTCGATGGTGTCGGCGAGCTTGCCGGGATCGCTCAGCGTGTCAGCGCTGATCAGCTTGTCGGCGATGCCCTTGAGGACCGCCTGCTGATTGCGGTTGCGCTGGAAGTCGCCTTCGGCGAACTGCTTGCGCTCGCGGACGAAGGCCAGGGCCTCCTCGCCGTTGAGGGTCTGGGTGCCCTCGGTGAACTGGTGGCCCTGCGCCTCGAAGGTCTGGGGAATCTTCACGTCGACTCCGCCGAGGGTGTCGACCAGGCCCTCGATGCCGTCGAAGTCGATCAGTGCGACATGGTCGATCGGGACCCCGGTGTAGTTCTCGACCGTGGTCACCGCCAGGCCCACGCCGCCGAAGGCGAGTGCCGCGTTGATGCGGTCCTTGCCATGGCCGGGGATGTCGACATAGAGGTCGCGCGGGAAGGAGGTGATGTACACGCTCTGGTTGTCATCGCTGATGTGCACCAGCATCATCACGTCCGAGCGCTGCCCGCTCACGCCCTCGGAGGCGGCGTCCTCGGGGGATCGCTTGTCCGAGCCCAGCAGCAGGAAGTTACGACCGCTGCCCTCGATCGCCTCCGGGCGGTCTCCGTCGGAGGCGCCGCGCGTGATCTGCACCACGGTGCGCTTCTCGTAGGAGTCCTTGAGCCCGTTGAGGTAGTTGCCGATCACCAGGCCCACGCCGAGCACGAGCACGGCGACCAGCCCGAGGGCGATCAGCGCCGCCCGTCGGCTGCGGCGCCGATCGGTGCGCGGATTCTCGTCATCATCCCAGTCAGCGGGAAGATCGACGTCGGCGGGGTCATTCATTCGGTGTCCCTCTCAGACGGTGCCGCCGAGGCGGACACGCTGCCGACGACGCCCCGATGCCCGGGGCGCCGTACTATCCCGGGTACCGAGGCACCCGGGTATACGCGAGATCCCATATTAGGCGTCCCGCGGTCCGGCCCTTGCTCTCGAAGCCGGTCTTCACACGACCCTCGAAACGTGGCGCCCATCCGGTGGTCGGGATGTTCGCCGGGATCGCGTCCGAGGAGCTCCCTTCGGGGCGGAGCCCCTCGGGATGCAGCAGGGCGAGCTCGGGACGCGGATCCAGCTGGGTCCTCATGTGGTGGGCGTACTGCGCCCAGTCGGTGGCCAGGCGGAATGTCGCACCGTCGGCCAGCAGCGGCAGCACCGCGTCCAGGAACGGCGGGTTGATCAGCCTGCGCTTGTGGTGACGCTGTTTGGGCCAGGGATCGGCGAAGTACACCCAGAGCTGGTCGATCGAGCCCTCGGGCAGCATCGCGGGCAGCGCCCGCTGCGCATCCAGCGGCAGCATCCGCAGGTTCTGGGGACTTCCCGAACGCTCCACCCGGCTCAGCGTCTGGGCGAGCCCGGGCAGGTACACCTCGGCTCCGAGGTGATCACGTTCGGGATGGGCGAGGGCGGCGGCGACGATGTTCTCGCCGGTGCCGCTGCCGACCTCGACCACGAGCTCGGCCTTCCGGCCGAAGACCGCTGCGGGATCCAGGCGGGTCCCCTCGGCGGGCAGGGTGTCGCGATGTCCGCGCGGCGGGTCGATGACGTAGAAGGGGGAGAGGCGGTCCCAGGCGTTCTGGCGACCCTGGGTCAGTCGTTCCCCGCGCCGCACGAAGGAGACGACATCGCGATGCGTCTTCTCCTGGCTCGCTGTCATCGACGGATCACTGCTCACGTCACTGCTCACGGCGGATCTGACCGTCCTCGACCACCACGGCGACCTCGGGGAGGTGGCGGGTGGCGGGGCCCACCAGCACGTCACCGGTCGTGGCATCGAAGCGGGAGCCGTGGCAGGGGCAGTCGAGCTCCTTCTCCTCCTGGCGCAGCGCGCAGCCGTTGTGGGTGCAGTAGCCGGAGTAGCCAGCGATGTCCTCGCCGGCGCCGCGCACCAGCAGCACGAACGGCTCCTTGCCACCGAAGTTCACCAGGGTGCTGGCGTTCTCGGGCACGTCCTCGAGCGAGATCGTGCCGTCCTCCGCGCGCAGCGGCGCGGCGGTGCCGAAGCCCTCATCCTCGGGCCCGCAGGCCGCGAGCCCTCCCAGCCCGGCCGCAGTGGCAGGGAGCAGCAGGGCATGACGACGGGAGAGGCACGGGCGTTCCATGGCGCCAGGATAGCGAGCCGAGCTGGGCGACGGCACTGCACGGAGGGTCGGTGTGACCGCGGTGACGGTGCTGCGCCGTGCGAGATCAGACGTCAGCGGCCTCGAGCTCACGCGGGTCCCAGGTGAGGATGCCGTGGGTGCGCCAGCCTCGCTCCCGCACCGCGTCCAGCGCCTCCCGCTTGCGGGCAGGAGAGAGGCGGTCCAGGTACAGCGATCCTTCGAGGTGGTCGACCTCGTGCTGGAGGGCGCGGGCGAGCACCCCGCCCTCGTCCTCCACCACGACCTCGGCACCCTCCAGATCGATGCCGGTCACGCGTGCCCCGCGGTGGCGGGCGGTGGGGAAGCCCTCGCCGGGGACTGAGAGGCAGCCCTCGAGGGTCTCCTCGTCGAGCTCGATCCCGCCGAAGCGTTCCAGCACGGGATTGATGACCACCCCGCGCCGCAGGGTTCCGCCGGCATCCGGGCACGAGTACACGAACAGGCGCCAGCGCGAGCCGACCTGCGGCGCGGCGAGCCCGGCACCGCTGGCTGCATCGTTGGTCTCGAACATGTCAGCGACCAGGGCGCGAAGCTCGGAGGTGACCTCGCGGACCCGCCGGGTGCGCTGCGAGAGGGCGCGGTGGCCGACGATGGTGATCGGGCGGACGGTCATGCGGAGAGTTCTCCTGTGTGCGGGGGATCAGTGGGCCCGCCCTGTGCGGGAGGGAGGGGGGTGCTGGTGATGCGGTGGCGCGCGGGCGGGTTGACGGCCAGCGGATTGCGGGCGTCGACGATCCACGGTCCTCGCTCCCGGCGCAGCGGCTCTCCGTCACGGGCCGCCTCGGCGACCACGCGGCCGAGCTCCTCCGCCCGCACCGCGTCCGCGGCGAGGAAGTCGAGGGTGTGCGTGGCGTGGGGGTCGAGCACGATGCGGTGCCAGGCATCCAGGCCGCTGGCGATCTGGCGTGCTCGCAGGAATTCGGCGTCCAGCGCCGCTCCGGAGATCACCACGATGTTCGAGATCCACATCAGCAGCAGGATCGCGATCAGCCCGTTCAGGGCGGTGAGGATCTCCGCGAAGCGGGTGGCGTAGACCATCAGCTGGCCGGCGATCAGCGCGGTGCCGAACAGCACCAGCACGCTCACGGTCGAACCGAGCGTCATCAGCCGGTAGCGGGGAAGGCGCACGTTGGGGAACAGGTAGTACGCCATGGACACCCCGATGATGAGGATGACCAGCAAGATCGGCCACTTCACGAGGTTCCAGGCTGCGAAGGCGATCCGCGGGATGCCCACGAACTCGCCGATGCGCTGCGAGGCCTCGCCGCCCACGATGATCATGCCGATGGCCAGCAGCACCACGGACACGATCAGCATGGTCTCGCCGAACACGATGGTGCGGAACAGGAGGAAGGGACGCCCTTCGCGGGTGTCATACACGCGATGCAGGGCGCGGTGGAAGGCCGCGACCCCGTTCGAGGCGGAGACCAGCGAGCCGGCCGTGCCCAGCAGCAGGCCCAGCAGACCGCCGCTGGTGGAGGACACCGCCTGGATCGCGCTCAGGAAGGGGCGGGGGTCCAGGGTCGGGAAGATCTCGGTGATCATTCCGGACAGCGCAGTGAGCGTCTCCGCCTCGATCCCGATCAGCGACATCATCGAGACCACTGCGACCGCGCCCGGGAACAGCGAGAGCACCAGATAGAACGTCATCGTGCCCGCGACGTCCCAGACCTGGATGTCGAGCATCCGCATCCGCACCCGGTTCAGGACGTGCAGGACGCTCAGCCGGGGTCGGGACAGCTCGACCACCGGCTTGATGCGTCGCGGTCGTGAAGAGGTCACCGTGCTGCTCCGGGCTCAGGGTCTGTGCGCCGAGGATGGGCGCTGATCGAGCCTATTCCACCAGGTTCTCCGCGGCCCGGCCGGTCAGCTCGCCGATCAGCTCTCGTCGATGATGTCGTCAGGGTCACTGGCGACCGGGTACTCCCAGGGATCGTCGGGATCGCCGGGGACGTGAGAGGTCATGATCGAGCCGTCGGCGCGCTCATCGCCCAGCCCGACGGGCCTGGCCAGCACGGAATCGTCGAGCAACGGCCCCTGATCCACGAGCGGCACCGTGACGCCCCCCGCATCGACCGTGACCCGTTCGCCGCGCACCGTGACCTCGACCTCATCGCCGCTCTCGAGCGTGAAGGAGATCTCCTCGCGCACCAGGCGGACCCGGAACCGGGAGCCCCGCACCGTGAGCGGGTACGACAGCTCCGGCCAGTCGGTGGGCAGCCGCGGGTCGAAGGACACCTGGCCGTCGTCGTGCCGCATCCCGCCGAAGCCGTGCACGAGCGCGTTCCAGACCCCGCCCGCGGAGGCGATGTGCACCCCGTCGGCCGTGTTGTGGTGGAGGTTGGCGAGATCCACGAAGAGTCCGGCACGGAAGTAGTCCAGTGCGGCCTTCTGATGGCCGACCTCTGCCGCCATGATCGATTGCACCACCGCCGAGAGCGAGGAGTCCCCGGTGGTGATCGGATCGTAGTACTCGAAGTCCGCGCGCTTCTCCTCGGCGGTGAACTCGCTCCCGCGCAGGAACAGCGCCAGCACGACATCTGCCTGCTTGAGCACCTGGAAGCGGTAGATCACCAGCGGGTGGTAGTTCAGCAGCAGCGGGAAGGCCTCGTCCGAGGTGCTCGAGAGGTCCCAGATCTCCCGCTCGAGGAAGCGGTCCTCCTGCAGATGGATCCCCAGCGACTCGTCCTTGGCGACATGCATGCCGTCCGCGCAGGCCTCCCACTGCTCGAGCTCCATCTCGTCCAGCTCGAGCTCGACGCGCATGCTCTCGTAGGCGCTGTCGTCCGCAGCGCGCAGCTCGCGCACCGCCCGCGCGGCACGCCGGAGGTTGAAGCGGGCCATGACGTTGGTGAACATGTTGTTGTTCACCACAGTGGTGTACTCGTCGGGGCCGGTCACGCCGTTGATGTGGAAGCTCGCTGCGCCATCGGCGGTCATCCGCCAGAACCCGAGATCAGCCCACATCCGCGCGGTCTCCACCAGCACCGGGACCCCGTCGCGATGCTGGAAGTCGAGATCGCCGGTCACATCGGCGTACTGGGCGAAGGCATACGCGACGTCGGCATCGATGTGGTACTGCGCGGTGCCGGCGGCGTAATAGGCCGAGGCCTCATCGCCGTTGATCGTGCGCCAGGGATACAGCGCTCCGCGCTGGTTCAGCTCCCGAGCACGTTCGCGGGCCTTGGGCAGCAGGTTGGTGCGGAAGCGCAGGGCATTGCGCGCCCACCGGGGCTGGGTGAAGGTCAGGAACGGGACCACATAGATCTCGCTGTCCCAGAAGTAATGCCCCTCGTACCCCGAGCCGGTGACGCCCTTGGCCGGGATGCCCCACTGATCGGAGCGGGCGGCGGCCTGGGCCAGCTGGAACAGGCACCAGCGGGTCGCCTGCTGCGCCGCGGGCTGCCCGGGCAGCTGCACGTCAGAGCGCAGCCAGAAGTCGTCGAGGTATGCCTGCTGCTCAGCGAACTGCACCTCGAAGCCGCTCTCGCGGACCCGATCCAGAGTGCGCCGGCAGCGGTCGAACAGCTCGCGGTGGGGGACGGAGCGCGAGGAATGGTAGGTGACTGCTTTGCGGACGGTCAGCGACTGTCCCTCCTCCAGATGGGCGCGCACGACCTGGCGGCCGAGATCCGCGGAGGTGTCCACGAGCTGGGTCACCTCCGCATCGGACTCCACCTGGTGGTCCGCGCCGACGGCCATCGTCATCCCCGAGTTGGCGACCCGGTACCCCATCAGCATCCGGCGCTCGCTGTGCCAGTCCTGCAGCGGCTCGAGCACCCGATGGGTGAAGTCGGTGGTGCGCCGTGGGTCGGCCTTGTCCGTGACCGCTCCGCCCACGAGACCCTTGCCGAAGTCGTCCCGGAAGTCCTCGCGGTTGATGATCTGTGACGAGATCGCGATCGGGGCCGAGCCCTCGAGCATCTCCACCTTCAACGTCATCACCGCCAGGTGCCGCTGCGCGAAGGAGACCATCCGGGCGCTGCTGACCCGGACCCGCTTCCCGGCCGGGGTTCGCCAGATCAGCTCCCGGCGCAGCACCCCCTCGCAGAAATCGATCCAGCGCTCGTACTCCTCGAGATCGGCGATCGACAGCAGCAGCGGCTCATCGTCGACGTAGAGCTTGAGCACTGACGAATCGGGCACCGAGATCATGGTCTGACCGGTGCGCGCGAAGCCGAAGGCGGATTCGGCGTGGTTGATCTGCCAGGTCTCGTGGAATCCGTTGAGGAAGGTGCCGTGGGTCTTTGCGTCCCGGCCCTCCTCCGGGGTCCCGCGCATCCCCATGTACCCGTTGGCGGTCGCGAAGAGGGTCTCGGCGAGGCCCAGGTCCTGAGGGGGCCTGGACTCGACCAGGCGCCATTCATCGAGTGGGAGCTGGGTGCGGTCGACGGGGTCGGCGGGCAGCGAGCGCAGGCGGGTCATGCGAGCTCCTCCAGGTCTGCGACGGCGAAGGTGGCACCGGCTGCGGCGAGCTCGGCAGCGCCGGCGCCGCGATCGACACCGATCACTGCGCCGAAGTCACCCGAGGCACCTGCCTGCACGCCGGAGACGGCGTCCTCGTAGACGACGGAGTCCGCGGGCTCGACTCCGAGCAGCCGGGCGGCGTAGAGGAAGGTGTCCGGTGCCGGCTTGCCGGGCAGTCCCTCGCGGGTCGCGACGTTGCCATCGACGATGTGCTCGAAGCGGTCCAGCAGTCCCGCTCCGCTCAGCACCTCCTCCGCGTTGCGGGAGGAGGAGACGATCGCCAGCCGCGCGGTCGGGGGCAGGGCATCGAGGTAGGTGACGGTCCCGGGATAGGGCGCCACGCCGTCGGCCCGCAGCAGCGAGAGCACCAGGTCGTTCTTGCGGTTGCCGAGCCCGCGCACGGTCTCCGCACCGGGATCCTGGACGCCGGGATCATCGTCGATGCCCTCTTCCAGGGTGATCCCCCGGGAGCTGAGGAAGGTGCGCACGCCGTCGTAGCGGGGGCGCCCGTCGACATGGGCGAAGTAGTCGGCGTCGGTGTACGGCTCGTCGATGCCGCGAGAGGTGAGGAATCGACTGAACATGTCTGCCCAGGCGCGCATGTGCACCTCGGCCGTCGGGGTGATGACCCCGTCGAGATCGAAGAGATGTGCCGTGTAGTCGGCCGGTCGGAAGGTACGCGCAGCAGTCACGCCGAACATGCTACGGCGGTCCCTGTGGACCTGGGTGCGGACCGGGCTCGGTATGAGGCTATCGCCAGGGCGTGGCATGGGAGCCGGGGCGTGGGCTACCCTGCGAGAGTCCGCTCCCGCGCTTCGGCGCCGGTGCGGAGCGGCTTGAGACCCTTCGAGGAGAAGATGACTGTCACGGAGTCGCTGTCCGTGGTCGGCGCAGTGCGCCGCGCGCTCGAGATCGATGAGCGGACCAGCCACCAGGGCCACCCTCTGGTCCGCGCTGTGCTCACCCTGACCACGAATCTCGACCGTGCCCCCGCCCAGCTGTGGCCGCTGCTCACCAGACCCGGAGAGCTCGCGCGATGGTTCGGGCCGGTCGCCGGCGAGCTGCATGAGGGTGGGAGCTTCACTGCGCCGGGCGGAGTGCATGGACGGATCCTCGAGGTCGAGGCGCCCCACCGGCTCACCTTGTCCTGGACATCGTCCAGCGGCGAGGACCCGCTGCTGATCAGGCTCGATCCGGAAGACGACGGCACCACGCTGCTGCATCTGCGCCACACCGCGCTGGTCGACGTCGAGGAGTTCGAACGGACCGGCCCCGGCGCCCTCGCCATCGGCTGGGAGCTCGCGCTGCTCGCGCTCGCCGCCGAGACCGACGGCTGGCGCTCCAGCTGCCTGGGCTCGGTGCCCACCCCCACCCCGGAGTGGCGGCGAGGTCCTCAGGCAGCTGCGTATCTGCGGGCCTGGTCGGTGCGCTGGGCTGCCGAAGCCGTCGCGGCCGGAGTCGACGAGGGCGTCGCACGTCGCGGCGAGGCGGCGACCACCGGCACTTCTTTGGGCACCTGAGCTCCCTGCTGGAAGTCTGAGCCCCTCCTGGAACTCTGAGCCCTTGCTGGGTTCCTGAGGCCCTGCGGCTGCCCACTCCCGGGGTGCTCGCGCTGTCCGTGACGTCCGCACCCCGGAGCTCTTTGCCCAGGCTCACTATCGGGTGACAGACTCGGCCGGTGACCACACCTGCGCCGAGCTCCCGCCCTCGGGACCCGCGCACCCCGGCGCAGGTGCTCCGCTCGCTCACCCCGTCGGTGTACGCGCCGAGCCTGCTGGAGTTCACGGGTCTCGCGGCGCTGATGCCCGTGGTGCCGCTGATCGCCCGCGACCTCGGGTTCAGCATCCCGCAGGCGGCCGCGCTGTCGATGATCTTCGGGCTCACCTCCTTCTTCGGCCCCATCCCGGCAGGTCGACTGATCTCGCGGATCGGGGCTCGTCGCGCACTGGTGATCACCGGTGTCGTGCTGGTGGCCGCGAACCTGGCCGCGTATCTGATGCTCGACCCCGCACTGGGCGGGGGCGGCGACCTCACGCATCGCCTGCTGCTGATCGGGGTCCTGCTGGTGATGGCGGCGAGCACGCAGGTCTGGCAGTTCGGGCGCCAGTTCTATCTCGGCACCGCGCTGCCGCCGGCGATGCGTGCTCGCGGGATGACCCTGTTCGGCGGGGTGATCCGCCTGGGAGAGGTGATCGGCCCTCTGCTCGGTGCGGTGGTGATGGCAGTGGGCTCGATGGCCTGGGTCTTCCTGCTGTTCGCCGTCACCGCCGCAGCCGGCACCGTGATGATCGCGCTCTTCCTCCCTCCGGGGGAGGCGGGACCGGCCCCCGCGCGCGGCCGCCGCAGCGAGCGACGGCCGCGCAGCCAGGCACGCGGCCGGCTGGATCGTGCCGTGCTGCGCCGCATGATCGCCGTGGGTCTCGGCATCTCCCCGGTGATGATGGCGCGCGTGAACCGGCCGGTGATCGTGCCGCTGCTCGGCGATTCGCTCGGGCTGGACCCGGTGTGGATCTCGATCGTCTTCGGGGTCAGCGCGGCGCTCGAGATCCTGCTGGTGATCCCCGCAGGCAGCCTCATGGATCGTTTCGGCCGCGCTGCGGTCGCCGTCCCCTGCGCGCTGCTGATGGGTGCCGGCTTCCTGCTGCTGGCCGTGCTCGGCATCGTCCTGCAGGGGCAGGGTCCAGGGCTCGCACTGGTGGCGCTCCTCGTGCCCAGCCTGCTGATCGGTCTGGGAAACGGCCTGGGCTCGGGGCTCGTGATGACCCTCGGCATCGACGTCTCCCCGGTGTATGACCGTGCGACCTACCTCGCCTGGTGGAACACGATGCTGGGGGCGGGACGCCTGGCGGCGCCGCTGATCGTCACCGGCGTCACGCTGGTCGCCCCGGTGGCCATCGCCGGAGCGGCGACCGGAGCGATCTGCGTCGCAGGGGGAATCTGGCTGACACGAATACTGCCCCGCGTCACACCCTCCGGGGGGACCCGGAGGAGGTGAGGCGGGGCAGCGTGGACACCGACGAAGCCGGAGCCAGGAGATCAGCTGGAGCCAGGAGCTCAGGCGGCGGCGGGCACCAGGGCGTTCTCGGCCGTGCTGTGCAGCAGCACCTGGGCATCCTCACGAGGGATCGAGCGGGCGATCGCGATCTCGGAGGCCAGCGGGTCGATGGCCTGCTTGAGCAGGTTGCGCTCCGCGAGGCTCGAGGGGACGCCGCCCGAGTCACGGACGATGTTGCGGATGACCTCGATGCGGTCGGTGAGACGACCGGTCTGGAGCTGCATCTGGAGCGACTTGATGCGGTGAGCCCAGGACGCCTTCTTCTCCGGCGGCTCGATGGGCTCGCCGAGCTGCTTGATCATCGTGACGATCTCCTTCTCGACCAGGAGCGCACGCAGTCCGATGACGTCCTTGCCGCCGGAGGGCACGGAGATGCGCATCTCGTCACCGATGACCACGAGATCGACATATTCACGCTCGACGCCGCGGACGGCGCGGGTGGAGGTGGAGACGACGCGCACCGGTCCGTGGACGGGATGTGTGAGCACTTCTCCGGCGTTCGGGGCGGCGGTGACGTCAGACGCTTCGGCAACGGACAAGGGGTTCCTCCTCTGTGGACCTGCGCACCGGCGGTACCGCGGCCCTGGTGGGGTCGAGGCGGCCACGTCCGGCATCGTGCGGTCCCGGACAGGGCCCGGGACACGGGGGTGACGAAGTGGCTCGAGTGCCGCTCGACCTGCAGGAACAGGGTGACGGCACCTACGACGGAGCAGTTCATTCTCTCACGGATCTGACAAAATATCCAGAGCGTGACGTCTCCACCTACATCACATCGGCAGATCATCGGTAGACCATCGGCATCGCGTCGACAGCGTGTCGGAGCCGCATCAGCGTCACGTCGGAGCTGGGTCATCGCGACGGTCTGTTCGAGACGGAAGTCGGAGGCTCCTGCGGGTCGTGATGCGGTTCGATAGGGATATGGTCCCCGGCTCCGCAGCATCCTCCACCGAGCGCGAGCTCGTCCGCTTCGAGGACATCGGGGTGGTGCTCGACGGCAACGTGCTCCTGCTCGAGGCCACCGGGAGCGTGCAGGCCGGAGAGGTGCTGGCACTGACCGGTGCCAACGGCTCCGGCAAGACCACGCTGCTGCGGGTGCTCGCCGGCCTGCTCGAGCCCACTGCGGGCACGGTGCAGATCGCCGGGCGGACACCGGATGATCGCGACCGCACCTTCCGCACCGCTCTCGGCGCACTGATCGGCCCGCCGCAGACGGCCCGGGACCTCACCGTCGCCGAACACCTCCAGTTCATCGCCGCCACCTGGGGGACGCCCGCGGCCGCCGGGGCCGAGCAGGCCCAGGCGCTGCTCGAGGAGCTGGCGATCACGCCGCTGGGACGCCGATTCCCGCATGAGCTCTCCAGCGGGCAGACGCAGCTGGTGTCCCTCGCGCTGACCTTCGCGCGGCCGGCCCAGGTGCTGCTGCTGGATGAGCCCGAGCAGCGACTGGATGCCGACCGGCTGGAGCTGGTGATCGATGCGATCCGTGCCCGCGTCGACGCGGGAACGGCCGTGGTGATGGCCACTCACCATCCCCGGATGCTCGAGGCGCTCGCCGATCACCGCCTCCACCTGGAGGACGCTCCGTGACCGGGGATCTCAGCGCCGTCCGCGAGGTCTGGGCGCAGCGCAGCCAGGCCCGGACCCGCGCCGATCTGCTGTACCTGCTCTACGTGGTGGCACTGAGCGTGCTGGTGTTCGCCGCACCCGTCCTGCAGATGTCGGGAACGTTCCTGGCCCGGCCCGATGTGCTCCCCGCGCTGCTGCACCCCCTCGCCCCGCAGGTCACCACGACCGTGTCGCTCGCCGCGGCGAGCGTGATGGTGATGCTCGGCGCCGTGCGCGGTCCGGCGCTGATCGCGCCCTTCTTCACCGCGACCCTCGCCGCCAGTGGGATCCGCCGACGAGACGTCCTCTGGCGGCCGCTCGCTCGGGCGCTGCTGGTGCCAGCTCTCGGCATCGTCATCGTGACCTCCCTGATCGCGGCGACCCTGGTGACCGACGGCGCCGCCACGGGAGCAGGTGGCGCATGGTTCGTGGTCGCTGGAGTCGGCACCGGCCTGCTGCTCGGTGCGGCCTGGCTCGGCGGCGAGCTGCTCGGGACAATGCATCGACGGCTCCTGGCAGGCGTGCTGCTGGTAGCGGCCGCGCTCTGCACGGCGCTGCCCCACGCGCCGGGGCTCGGCGGCGCCTACCCGGTGACGGAGACCCGGCCGAAGATCTGGGCGCTGCTCCTGCTGGGAGCGGGGGTCATCGCCACCGCGGCGGGCTTCTCGCAGCTGGACAGGCTGCGGGGAAGCGTGCTGCGAGAGCAGAGCCAGCGGTGGGCATCGACCACCACGATCGTCACCACCGGGGACGTGGCTGGTGCCGCCGGGATGCTCCAGCTCCCGCCGTCGGCCGGACGGCGCCTGCCTGCGATCGGATCGCGGCCGCTGGTGCTGCTGTACGCCAGACGAGATGTGGTGACGTGGCTGCGCAGCCCGGAACGGCTTGTCGCGGGAGTGGTGGTGGCGTTGCTGGCGGCCGCAGCGCTCGCCGGCTCCACCCTGCTCACCGGCCCGCTCGCCTGGGGTGCGGTGGTGCTGGGAAGTGCGGCGCTCTGGGGCGCCGGTGGCACCCTGGTCGACGGGATCCGTCACGGTGTCCATACCCTCGGGGCGCCCACGCTGTTCGGCCAGTCGGCCGCCGTCCAGGTGCTCCTGCATTCCGTCGCGCCGGCACTGCTGCTGAGCGTGCTCGCGACACTCGGCGGAGCCACCACGATGCTGGCGGCCGGCGAGGGGCTCACAGCAGTCGAGATGGTCATCCTGCCCGCGGCCCTGGCGCCGGTGATGATCGTCGGCCGGGCGCGGGACGCTGCGAAGGGCCCGATGCCGCTGGGCCTGATCACCCCGATGCCCACGCCGCAGGGGGACATGGCGGTGATCCCGATGCTGGCCTGGCAGTCCGATGCGATACTGCTCGCCGTGCTCTCCGGTGCGGTGCTCGCCGGTCTCGGACTGCTCGGCCCGCCCTGGCTGCTGGGCGGCGCGGCGATCCTCACCGCCGCGATGGCGCTCATGGCCTGGACTCGCATGCGGGCACTGCGACGCTGAGATGCTGAGGCGCTGAGGCGCTGAGGCGCTGAGACGCTTGTGAACTTGAGACTCTGAGGAGCTGCGGCGATGACGAGCACCCCGTGGAATGTGCGGACCACCGAGAATCCGCTGATCCGCTGGCTGGGTCGGCGGCTGACGGTGCTGAACGCACGCCACCCCTGGAACCACAACGCGCACTTCCACCGCTGGATCCTGCGTTCCGTGCCTGCCGCCGCCACCACGGCGCTGGACGTCGGCTGCGGGCGCGGGGATCTGATCACGGCGCTCGCCGGCGTGATCGGGCCCGGTGGTCGGGTGGACGGGATCGACCCCGATCCGGAGATGGCGCGCCTCGCCGCGTCCGAGGTCGCGCCGATCCCGCAGGCGCGGATCCATCGTCGCACCCTCGCCGAGCATGCCGCCTGGTCTGAGCACGCGGGGTGCTACGACGCGATCACGATGGTCGCGTCGCTGCATCACATGGATCTCGACCAGGCGCTGAACCAGGCGAAGATCCTGCTGCGCCCCGGGGGCAGGCTGCTCGTGGTCACCCTGACGATGCCGGTGACCACGCTCGACCAGCTGTGGGACCTCGGGAGCGCCGTCACCAATCCACTGATCGGCCTGGTGAAGCACCCGCGCCCGGCGCGCGGTCCGGATCCCGCGGCCGCGGTCCCGGTGGCCGATCCGGCCTGGTCGCTCGACGAGCTGAGGGAGCGCGCCGGCCGGGTGCTCCCCGGAGTCCGGATCCGCAGGCGTGAGGGCTTCCGGGTGACGCTGCTCTGGCAGAAGCCTGCAGTCCCGATCAGCCGCGGGTGTGCTTCGCGATGACCTCGCCGAGGCGGCCGATGGCCTCCTCGATGACTGCGGGGGAGTGGGTGACGAAGCTCAGCCGCATCGTGGAGCGGTCGGCGTTGTCGGCGAAGAAGGACCAGCCGGGCAGATAGGCGACGCCTGCCGCGACCGCCTCGGCGAGCATGCGCTGGGCGTCGTATCCCTCGCCGAGCGCGGCCCACAGGAACATCCCGCCCTCGGGTCGGGTCAGGTGCGCGCCGTCCGGGAGCACCGGGGTGATCGCCGCCGTCATCGCGTCGCGACGCTCGCGGTAGACCGCGCTGACCGTCGCGACATGGGCGTCGAGATCGGCGGTCTCGAGATATCGCGCCACCGTCAGCTGGTCCACCACGGAGGACTGCATGGAGATCGCGGCCTTGGCGACCGCGAGGGTGTCCAGGATCGGGCCCTCCGCACGCATCCACCCGATCCGCACGCCGGGGCTCATCAGCTTGCTCATCGAGTTCAGCAGGATCGTGCGCTCGCTCATCCCGGGCAGGGACGCGATCGGCGCCCAGGTGCTGCCGGTGAAGCTCAGCGCGCCGTAGGGGTCGTCCTCGATCAGCGGCACGTCGGTGCGCAGCAGCACGTCGGCCACCGCCTGCCGACGCGCCACCGGCATGGTGCGCCCGGTGGGGTTCTGGAAGGACGGGATCAGGTAGACCATCCGCGGATGGTGGGTGCGGATGGCCTCCTCGAGCGCTTCCGGGATCACCCCGTCATCGTCGGTGTCGACCCCGATCATGCGTGCGTCATGAACAGCGAAGGCCTGCACCGCCGCGAGATAGGTGGGGGACTCGACCAGCACCACGTCACCGGGCTCGAGCAGGGCCTGGGCGATGACGAACAATCCCTCCTGGGAGCCCGAGGTGACCCGGATCTGGGAGGCGTCGGTCGGGAGATCACGGGAGAGACGGCGTGCGGCCTGCTCGCGCAGCTCGACCTCTCCCTCGCTCACCCCGTACTGCAGCGCCCGGTGGCCCTGGTGGGAGAGCACCCAGTCGTAGCAGGCGGTGACGTCCTCGAGCGCGAACAGCGCCGGATCCGGGATCCCGCCGGCGAAGGAGACGATGTCCTTGCGGGCGCCGAGGGCGAAGATGTCCTTCAGCGGAGAGGACTCCATGCCCGCGTAGCGCGCGGCGACGGGGAAGCGGAACGGCTGTCGGGTGGGCTCGAACGGAGCAGACGCGGTCATCGGCCCATGGTGTCACGCGAGCAGTGCGCCCTCGAGGAGCAGCAGTGCCTGTTTGGTCTCTATCCCGCCTGCGTATCCGGTCATCGCCCCGGTGCTGCCCACCACCCGATGGCACGGCACCACGATCGACAGCGGATTGGAGCCGACGGCGGCACCGACGGCCTGGGCCGCACGCGGCCGTTCCAGGGCGCGGGCGATCTGCCCATAGGTCGCGGTGGTGCCACGGGGGATCGAGGCCAGGTGCGCCCAGACGGCCCGTTGGAACTCGGTGCCCTCGGGGGCCAGCGGCAGCGTGAACTCCTCCCGGTCCCCGGCGAGGTAGGCGAGGAGCTGGGCCTCCGCCTCGTCGAGCACGGGGTGGGGGGCCTCGGCGACCGCGCCGAGCCGAGCCGCTGCAGGGAAGTGCTTCTGGTCCTGACGCCAGACGCCGACGAGTCCGTCGGCGTCTGCCGCCAGCAGGTAGGTGCCGAGTCGGGTCCCGACGAGGCGATGGGAGCGGCCGGGGCGGAGCGGGGTGGTGGTCATGAGCGGTCCTTCCGAAGGGTTCGGAGTTCTGCAGGGAGGTCGTCACGGTGATGCCACAGGTGCATCACCGCATAGCTGCGCCAGGGGGAGGCGGCGAGCAGAGCGGCATCGAGCGCGGGGAAGTCCTCGGCCAGCTCGAGGGCACGGGCGACGGCGAGCAGGGCGACGTCCCGCTGCGGTGCCACATCGATCGCGCGGGTTCCGCGCAGCAGGGCATAGTCGGCGGTCCAGGGACCGATCCCGGGCATGGCCAGCAGCCTGTTGCGCAGCTCGGGCAGGGGGAGGTGCGGATCCGGTGGGTCGGTGAGCGCGCCGGCCAGGGTGCGGCGGCGTGCGCCGGGCCCCCGGAACCATTCCTCGGCGCGGGCACCGGCCTCGCCCGGTGACACCGAGAGCCGGTGGACGTGCCCGGTGTGCAGCGACGCGGGCAGCTCGGCTCCGGCGAGATCGGTGGCGCTCTCGATCAGAGCCCGGGCGCGGGCAGTGCTGATCTGCTGACCGACGATCGCCCACATCAGCGCCTCGGAGAGGCTCGGCGTGCCGGGGATCCGCACTCCCGGGCGCGCGTCGAGGAGAGGGGCCAGAGCAGGCATCGCGGCCCGCAGGCCGGCATCGATGCCATGCGGGTCCGCATCCAGGTCGAGCATCCGCCGAGCCAGGGCGACGGCGGCGGCATAGTCGCGCAGGTCCGTCAGCCGTGCAGTCAGCGGCAGTAGTCCCTCTTCCGCTCCGAGGTCGACCTGCAGGACTGCGGGCCCATGGGGGAGGGCCACGGCACGCGTCCAGACGAGGTCCTCGACGTGCTCGACCCCGGGGATCACCCGGGTTGCGAACCAGCTCGCCAGTCCGGCTCCATGGAAGGGGCGGCGCACGGCCAGGTCGGCGTGGACCACGGCGATGCTGTCCGCGCGACCCTCGTCTCCGACGCCGTCTGCGCGAGCGGCGCCCATCGCGCCCCCGGTTCCGCGCCGAGGTGCGGCGAGCTCACGGATCGCCGACGGGGCCCGGCCGAAGATCCGGCGGACGGTCTCGTGCAGCTGGCGCTCGCTGCCGAAACCGGCCGCTGTCGCGATATCGCCCATCGGCCAGCTGGTCGAGCGCAGCAGCGCATGGGCGCGGCGGGCCCGGGCCATGCGGGCATGCGCGACCGCCCCGGTGCCGGTGCGGGCCACCAACGCCCGGTGCAGGGTCCGCTCGGTGACGTGCAGCTGGTCGGCGAGCTCGCTCACGGTCGTGCTCCCGTCCAGTCCGGCGTCCAGCGCGCCGGCGTGGATGAGCGCGAGCGCCCGGTGCGCGAGCTCACCCGCAGGATCGTCGGAGTCGGCGCCCGGAGGGGTGAGCGGCCCACAGCGCTTGCACGCCCGGTAGCCACGCTCGACCGCCGCGGCGGCGCTGGGGGTGAACTCCACCCGGTCCCGGCGCGGTGTGCGCGAGGGGCACGAGGGACGGCAGAAGACCCCGGTGGAGCGCACGCAGGTGAAGAACACGCCGTCGAACCGCGCATCGCGCGCGGCGATCGCCGCATAGCGCTGGTCGTCCGTGAGCATCTCCATACCTCCAGTGAACCCCTCTGCAGCCTGCCGCGCCAGCGGGATCCGGACAGAGTGATGGACCCCGATCCTTTTCCAGCAACCCCTGCGCCCGGCCGCACGGCGCTCGCAGGTTCGCAGTTCGTCGATCACTCCCTGCGTGATCGGTCGCTCTCCTTCCCTCGCAGGCTCGCAGTTCGTCGATCACTCCCAGCGGAAGAGCAGTGCGGAGACCACCACCCCAGCCACCACTGCGGCGAGCAGGGATGACAGCGAAGCCATCTCCATCGGCGCTCCCACCCATGCCCGCTGGAGCGCCTGCACCCCGGCGCCGAACGGCAGATGGTCCCCGACCACGGCGAGCCGCTCGGGAAGCGCCTCGCGCCCACCGAACATCCCTCCCAGGGCGCCCAGCCCCAGGAAGCCGACCAGACCGATCGCCACCGCGGAGTTGGGAGTGGGGGAGACCGCCGCGACGATCATCCCCAGCGCGTACATCGCGGCCGCAGACAGCGCCAGGATCCCCAGGGCGAGGTTCGAGGGCAGATTGAGGCCGAACACGACGGCGGTGAACCCCAGCGCCAGCCCGATGCCGAGCGCGGACTGCAGGACGGAGACGAGCACCTGGGCGGCCAGCACCATCACGGGACTCACCGGGGTGACCGACATGCGCTTCAGGATGCCGGAGTGTCGGTAGTGAGCCAGGAAGCTGGGCATGTTGACCACCCCGATCATCGACAGCACCATCATCAGCACGATGGGCAGGACGCCCACGTCCAGAGCAGTGAAACCGCCGCCGACCTCGACGTCGGCCGTGCCACCGGCGGTGGTCAGCAGGATCAGCAGGGGCATCCCGATCGGCACGATCATCCCGGCCGTGTCGCGCAGCACCATCTTCGATTCGGAGATCACCATGACGACGAAGGATCGAGGCCCGGGATGGTGACCACGCAGCTCGGACGGGGCGGGGGCAGCGGGGGTTCCAGCAGTCATTCGGCAGTCTCCATCTCGTGTCCGGTGAGCTGGACGAAGGCCTCGTCCAGAGTGGTGGTTCCGGCACCCTCGATGAACTCGACCGGGGTGCCGGCGGCGAGCACCCGGCCCGCATCCAACAGCACGATGCGGTCGCAGAGTCGCTCGACCTCCTCCATCGTGTGACTGACCAGGAGGATCGTGACTCCGTCGGCCTTCAGATGCTCGATGGTGCGCCACATGCGACGTCGCGCCGCCGGATCCAGCCCAGTGGTCAGCTCGTCGAGGATCACCACTCGGGGCCTGCCCACGAGCGCGAGCGCCACGGACAGGCGCTGCTGCTGGCCGCCCGAGAGCTTCGCGAAGCGGGTGGTGCGCTGGGCATCGAGTTCCACCAGATCCAGCAGCTCCCGGGTCGGTCTGGGAGCCGGGTAGAAGCTGCGGTAGAGCGCGAGCAGCTCGTTCACGGTCAGCGCATCGTGCAGCTCCGCGTCCTGCAGCTGGACCCCCAGCACCTGCCGCAGCACCCCGCGGTCGCGGAACGGGTCCAGGCCCATCACCGTGATGCGACCTCCGTCGGGCCGTCGCAGCCCGGCGATCATCTCGACCGTCGTGGTCTTGCCGGCCCCGTTGATGCCCAGCACCCCGAGGGTCTCACCCTGAGCGATGGTCAGACTGATGCCGTCGACGACGGTGCGGCGTCCATAGTTCTTGGTGAGCTGCTGGACCTGGACAGCGGGGTTCTTCGTGCTCAGAGGTGTCATGGTCTCGACGCTACGGAGGCAGAGCCCGGAGCACCTGTGCCCACCGTCATCGGTCCCTACCCGGCGCACCATGGCCATCGGCACGGGTGCGCGCAGAGGGAGCGGCCTAGCATGGTGCCATGCGCAGACTGCGCACCGAGAGCTGGGCCGGCATCGCGAGCGGCTTCTACCTGATGATCCAGCTGGCGACCGTCTTCGCACCCTCACCCTGCTGCGGGAGAAGCGGATGCGCACCGAACTGACCCAGGCACACGTGGACCTCAAAGCCGCCGGGATCCTGCTGGCCGAATCCACGCGCACCGCGGAGCGGCTGCGGATCTCCCGCGAGCTGCATGACCTGATCGGCCACCAGCTCACGGTGCTGACTCTGAACCTGGAGGCCGCCCGGCACGTCGGCCCCGACCGGGCGCGCGAGCACGTGGCTCGTGCCGATGCCATCGCCCGAGGGCTGCTGCGCGACGTCCGCTCGACGGTGGGGGAGCTGCGGACGCAGCCCGTGGACCTGCAGGAGGCGCTGCGCAGCATGGTCGAGGGAATTCCCGGGCTCCAGGTCGACATCGCCGTGGACCCGGATCTGAACCTGGGGGAGGAGCAGCAGGTCGCCTTCATCCGCCTCGCCCAGGAGGCGGTGACCAACACGATCCGCCACTCCGAGGCCTCGCGGCTGCAGATCGACCTCGCCCAGGACGGCAGTCAGGTGTCGCTGGTGGCGCGAGACGACGGGATCGGCGCCCGGGCTCCCGAGCTCGGCAACGGTCTGTGCGGTCTGCGCGAACGGTTCGAGTCCCTGGGGGGCGAGCTCACGGTCGACGGCACCGCGGGCTTCGCGGTGACGGGGCGGGTGGCGGCGTGACCCGAGTGATCGTGGTCGATGACCAGGCGCTGGTGCGTGAGGGGATTCGTGCTCTCCTGCAGGTGGCGGGGATCGATGTGGTGGCCGAGGCGGACGACGGGAAGACGGCGCTGGCCGCAATCGCCGAGCATCCCGTGGACGTGGTCCTGATGGACCTGCGGATGCCGCGCTTCGACGGCCTCTGGGCGCTCGAGCAGCTGCATGCGCAGGGCTCACAGGTGCCGGTCCTCGTGCTCACCACCTTCGATGACGATGAGCTGGTGCTCCAGGCTCTGCGCAGCGGTGCCCGCGGATACCTGCTCAAGGACGTCACCGTCGACCAGCTCGCCCGGGCCGTGCGTGCCCTCGAAGCCGGGGGCACCCTGATCTCGCCGTCCATCACGGAGGGCCTGCTGCGCGCGATTCGCTCGGACCGGGTGCCGGCTCGGGAACGGGCCGCCCCGATCCAGGCGCTGACCGACCGGGAGACCGACGTGCTCCGCATGCTCGCCGAGGGCTACAGCACCCGCGAGATCGCTGAGCTCCTGCACCTGGCTGAGGGCACCGTGAAGAACCACATCTCGATGATTCTGCAGAAGCTGGGGGCGAGGGATCGCACCAGCGCGGTGCTGCGAGCCCTGCGCGAAGGCGTTCTCGGATAGAGCGAAGGCATTCTCGGAGAGAAGGGCATCCGAGCGGTGACCAGCGTAGAAGCGACGAGGCCGCGACATCCGGTGGATGCCGCGGCCTCGTGCCATGGAGCGGGCGACGGGAATCGAACCCGCGTAATCAGTTTGGAAGACTGAGGCTCTACCATTGAGCTACGCCCGCGCTGCGGCTCTATTGAACCAGATCAGCGATGCAAGAGCACATCCGCAGTGGCCTAGGCGACATGCATCTGCTCACAGCGCCCGGGCCAGACCGAGGCACTCCGCAGTGGGAACGGGTAATATCTCCAAGGTTGCCCCCCGGGGTGTAGCTCAGCTTGGTAGAGCACCCGCTTTGGGAGCGGGAAGTCGCAGGTTCAAATCCTGTCACCCCGACTCCGCGTCGGGTCGCCCGCGTGCGGGCCCGGGGCGCCATCAGAAACGTCCACCTACTGTCCATCTACAGGGAGACCTGACCAGTGAAGACCGAGTCCGAGAAGCTCAGCCCCACCCGGGTGAAGCTCACCGTCGAGGTGCCCTTCGACGAGCTCAAGCCCGCCGTCGAGACCGCCACCAAGAAGATCGCCGATCAGGTGCAGATCCCCGGCTTCCGCAAGGGCAAGGTCCCCTCCAAGCTCGTCGAGCAGCGCTTCGGTCGCCCCGCGATCATGCAGGAGGCCGTCAACGACGCCCTGCCCGACTTCTACCAGCAGGCTGCTGCTGAGGCGGAGATCAAGCCCGTCGGCCGCCCCGAGGTGGAGATCACCGAGGTGCCCGGCCTGGACGGCTCCGAGGACGGCAACCTGCTCTTCACCGTCGAGCAGGACGTGCGCCCCGAGATCGAGCTGCCCGACTTCTCGACCTACGAGGTCGAGATCGACGAGCCGACCGTCGACGAGGACGCCGTCGAGGTGCGCCTGGACGAGCTGCGCGAGCGCTTCGGCACCCTCGTGGGCGTGGACCGCCCCGCCGAGGATGGCGACTTCGTCTCCCTCGACATGGTCGCGACCATCGACGACGAGGAGATCGAGTCCGTCGAGGGCGTGTCCTACCAGATCGGTGAGGGCAACATGCTCGAGGGCCTCGACGAGGCGCTCATCGGCCTCTCCGCCGAGGAGACCACCACCTTCGTGTCCAAGCTGGCCGGTGGCGACCGTGCCGGTGAGGACGCGCAGGTGAAGGTCACCGCACAGTCCGTCAAGGTGCGCGAGCTGCCCGAGGCCGACGACGAGTTCGCCGAGATGGCCTCCGAGTTCGACACCATCGACGAGCTCAAGGATGACCTGAAGAAGCAGGCCGCCGCCGACGCCGAGGGCAACCGTGTGGGCCTGGCCCGCAACGCCCTGCTCGAGAAGCTCCTCGAGGAGCTCGAGATCCCGGTCCCCGAGCAGCTGGTGGAGGACGAGATCCTCTCCCACCTCGAGAACGAGGGCAAGGAAGCCGGCGACCCGCACGGCGAGGAGATCCGCGAGGACACCGAGAAGGCCGTTCGCGCCCAGTTCCTGCTCGACGAGATCAACGGCACCCGCGAGGTGAACGTCGATCAGAGCGACCTCATGAACTACATGACCCAGCTCTCGACCCAGTACGGCATCGAGTCCAACCAGCTGCTGCAGATGCTCGCCCAGTCGGGTCAGCTCGAGCAGATCTTCTCCGAGGTCCAGCGCTCCAAGGCGCTCGAGGTCGTCCTCGCCGAGGTCACCGTGAAGAACACCGCTGGCGACGTCATCGACCTGGGCCTGAAGGCCGAGGGCGCCGACGCCGACGCGGCGGAGGCCGACGAGAAGCCCGCCAAGAAGGCCCCGGCCAAGAAGGCCCCGGCCAAGAAGGCCGCTGCCAAGAAGGCGCCGGCCAAGAAGGCTGCTGCGGCGGATGACACCGACGCAGCGGAGGCCGACGAGAAGCCCGCCAAGAAGGCTCCGGCCAAGAAGGCGCCGACGAAGAAGGCTGCTGCGGCGGATGACGCTGACGCCGCTGAGGCGAAGCCGGCCAAGAAGGCTCCCGCCAAGAAGGCACCGGCGAAGAAGGCCGCTGCGAAGAAGGACGAGGCCGCCGAGGCGACCGACTCCGAGTGACTCGCCGCCCCCGCTGCGGGGCATGAGACGACGCCGGGCCGTCACCCATCGGGGTGGCGGCCCGGCGTCGTCGATGGAAGACTCGGCGACCCGGCCCGCAACGGTCCGAGACTGCCGTCCCCGGAGGTACCTGATGGGATCGTCGACCGCATCCGGCACGAGCAAGGTCACCTGAAGCTTCACTGCGTCCCTGGACGGGTTCATCACCGGCCCCGAGCACGACATGGCGTGGCTCGAGGCCTGCCCGAGGATCGACGAGTCGGTGCTCGCACGACTCGCCGCTGCCGTCGGCGTGATCCTCTCCGGGCGCCGCGGCTACGACGCCGCCCGCGCACAGGCCGACCATCGCGATGAGCTCACCGCCGAAGCCTACGGCGGGGCATGGACGGGCACCGAGATAGTTCTGACCCACCGCCCGGCGGAACTCGCTGACGATCCCGCGGTGACCGCATGGGATGTGGACGTCGTGGAGGCGGTGCGCCGGGCTCAGCAGCTCGCAGCGGGCAAGGACGTGCAGATCATCAGCGCGGATATCGCCCGCCAAGCGCTCGAGCATTGCCTGGTCGACGAGCTGCAGGTGTTCTCGGCCCCCGTCATGCTCGGCGATGGCACCCGCGCCTTCGACGTGCCCGGTGGTCGCTTGGTGGAATGGGAGCTGGTCGGGCCCATCCCCGGCGCCGAGGCGGCGTTCGGCAGGATCTACCGGGCACGCTGAGGTGAGCGGCCATGCGAACGGCCCGGCTCCCCAGAGGGGGGCCGGGCCGTTCTGCGTGCGCGCTGTGGATCAGCGGTAGGTCACGAAGCCGATCGGGTTGCCCCAGATGGAACGCTCGACGACGCGCTGCTTGGAGCCGGAGGCGTCGATGATCTGGCCGTTGCCGGCGTAGATCGCGACATGGCCGGACCAGGCGACGATGTCTCCGGGCTGAGCCTGCGACTGCGAGATCCAGCGGCCGCCGTTGGCGATCTGGCCCGAGGTGCGCGGGAGGTCGATGCCGGCAGCCTGGTAGGCGTAGTTCACCAGGCCGGAGCAGTCCATGCCGCCGAGCGAGGAGCCGCCCCAGCTGTAGGGGGTGCCGACGGCCGAACGGGCGGCGCTGACGATCGAGCTGGTGTTCGAGGAGGAGCTCGAGGACGAGGCGGCGGGAGCCGAGGCGCCGCCGGTGGAGACCGCACCGCCGTTGAGCGCGCTGCGGGTCTGGGGACCGACGACGCCATCGACCTGGAGGCCCTGGGAGGACTGGTAGTCCTTCACTGCGGAGTGCGTGCGCTTGCCGAACACGCCGTCGACGGACAAGTTCGCGCCGTGGTCGTTGAGCGCGGACTGCAGATCCTGCACGGCACCGCTGCGCGAGCCCCAGCGGAGCTTCTGCGAGCTGTCCAGGACAGCGGTGGGAGCGGTGGCCGTGGGGGCCGCGGGGGCGGCGTTGACAGCAGGTGCTGCCGGGGCGCTGGCGATCGGGGCGGCGGGCGCCGCCGGAGCGGCCTGGGCGGCGCCGCCGACGAAGGCGGTGCCGAGGACCACGGTGCCGAGGACGGCAGCTCCACCGAGGCCACGAGCCGCGCGCTGGGCGTGGTGGGTCGGGAGCTGGGCGCGGCCGGGGATGCGATGCGAGTTGTGCTGGGCCATGATGTGCGGTTCGTTCCTTCCGGTCCCGGCGTGGGCCGGGGTGTACTGCAGGCTGTTGTGACCACCGTCTTCGAGGCGATGTAGCCACCGTAGGAGGGCGACGGGGCATCGGTAAGGGTGCTTGGCAGAGCTGAACCGTGGTCTTGACACGGTTTTTGCACGCGCATCGCCGGACGTGACCCGATCTCGCCACGACTTGACGATCTCGCGAGAGGCGGGACACAGCGGAGGGATCTGGCCGGAGGGATCTGGCGAGGGCGGGGACGCAGTGGAACGAGCCCCGTCCGGCTGCGCGTGACGTCCGCTCTGCTGGCAGGGCCCGCTGTCCCGCTCGTGCAGTGCGCCTGCGGCGAACAGGGCCCGCGAGGGTCCCGCCGAGCGCCTAGAATCGTGTCATCGACGATTTCCGCTATCAAGGAGACACCGTGACCCGCGTGACCCCGCAGAGCACTCAGACCTCCCCGCCCCGCAATGCGGCCGGCGACACCCCCATGGGGCTGGACGACAACGTCTACCAGCGCCTGCTGCGCGAGCGCATCGTCTGGCTCGGCTCCGAGGTGCGCGACGAGAACGCCAACGCGATCTGCGCCAAGATGCTCCTCCTCGCCGCCGAGGACCCGGACAAGGACATCTACCTCTACATCAACAGCCCCGGTGGTTCGATCACCGCCGGGATGGCCATCTACGACACCATGAAGTACATCCAGCCGGACGTGGTCACGGTGGCGATGGGCATGGCCGCCTCGATGGGACAGTTCCTGCTCTCCTCCGGCACCAAGGGCAAGCGTTTCGCCACGCCCCACACCCGCGTGCTCATGCACCAGCCGCTCGGTGGCCTCGGTGGCACCGCGACCGATATCAGGATCCAGGCCGAGCTCATCCTGTCGATGAAGCGCACCCTCGCCGAGTTGATCGCCGAGCAGACCGACAAAAGCGTCGAGCAGATCACCGCCGACTCCGACCGCGACAAGTGGTTCACCGCGGAGGAGGCGCTCGAGTACGGCTTCATCGACAAGATCGTCACCGGTGCGCGTGACGTCACCGGTGGCGGCGGCACCGCCGACTGACCGGCCCCGGCACCCACCGACACCCTTGACTCAAGGAGACCCAGTGACCTTCGACCCCCGCACCATCGGCGCATTCCCCACCGCCCAGGCCGGCCGGATGGCCCCGACGGCCCCGCTTCCCACGTCGCGCTATGTCCTGCCTCAGTACGAGGAGCGCACCGCCTACGGCATGAAGCGTCAGGACCCGTACACCAAGCTGTTCGAGGACCGCATCATCTTCCTGGGCGTCCAGGTCGACGACGCCTCCGCGGACGACGTGATGGCCCAGCTGCTGGTCCTGGAATCCCAGGACCCGGATCGTGACATCACGCTGTACATCAACAGCCCCGGCGGCTCGTTCACCGCGCTGACCGCGATCTACGACACGATGCAGTACATCAAGCCCGAGGTCACCACGGTGTGCCTGGGCCAGGCGGCCTCCGCCGCCGCCGTGCTGCTGGCGGCCGGCGCTCCGGGCAAGCGCCTCGCGCTCCCGAACGCGCGCATCATGATCCACCAGCCCGCCATGGGTGGAGAGGGCGGCGGCGGCCAGGCCTCCGACCTGGAGATCCAGGCCAACGAGATCATGCGCATGCGCGAATGGCTCGAGGAGACCCTGGCCTTCCACTCCGGTCGCACCAAGGAGCAGGTCAGCGTCGACATCGAGCGCGACAAGATCCTCACCGCGGCCGGAGCGCTCGACTACGGCCTGGTGGACCAGGTGCTGGAGTCCCGCAAGGTGCCTCGCGCGCAGCTCTCGAAGTGATCGCCCGCCGCTTCCGGCGCCTCGGCTGAGGCCCCGCGGCGGCACCGGCGTCACGATCCATCGGCCCCTGCCCGCTCCCGAGCGCTGGCAGGGGCTGATGTCGTTCCCGCGGGGCGGCGACGGTTCCCTCGGAGGCCGGCCGTCGATCCGGCGGGGCGCGGCCTCAATCCCTCGGGGGCCGAGCATCGCTCCTGCGGGGCGCGGCGTCCCGGAGCGCGTCGCCTACCGCGTCCGGGGTCGTCTGCGCGGTACCGTGGTGAGGGTCCGCGGGGCTCGAGCCGTGACCCGAGGATTCTGCAAGAGCACTGCTGACGGCCCGATGAAAGGACACGGACATGGCGCGTACGAGCGATGGGTCCGACGTGTTCAAATGCTCCTTCTGCGGAAAGTCGCAGAAGCAGGTCGAACGACTGATCTCCGGCCCCGGGGTGTACATCTGCGAAGAGTGCATCGAGCTGTGCAACGAGATCATCGCCGAAGAGATCCAGGCCGCTCAGCCGGTCGCCCAGGACCAGGCCCCCCTCCCGGCCCCCCGCGAGATCTTCGACTTTCTCGAGGAGTACGTCGTCGGCCAGGAGCCCGCCAAGCGTGCGCTCGCGGTCGCCGTCTACAACCATTACAAGCGCGTGCGTGCGCAGGACGCCGCCGAATCTGCCTCGCCGGCCAAGAGCGCCGCGGTGAGCCTCGCGGAGGAGGCCGACTCCGAGCGCGACGAGATCGAGGTCGCCAAGTCCAACGTGATGCTGGTGGGTCCCACCGGCTGCGGCAAGACCTATCTCGCGCAGACCCTCGCCCGGATGCTCGACGTCCCCTTCGCGATGGCGGACGCGACCGCGCTCACGGAAGCGGGATATGTCGGGGAGGACGTCGAGAACATCCTGCTCAAACTCCTGCAGGCCGCAGATTACGACGTCAAGAAGGCCGAACGCGGCATCATCTACATCGATGAGGTCGACAAGATCGGTCGGAAGTCCGAGAACCCGTCGATCACCCGCGACGTCTCCGGGGAGGGTGTGCAGCAGGCCCTGCTGAAGATCCTCGAGGGCACCGTCGCCGCGGTGCCGCCGCAGGGCGGGCGCAAGCATCCCCACCAGGAATTCATCCAGATCGACACCACGAACGTGCTGTTCATCGTGGCGGGTGCCTTCTCAGGCATCGAGGACATCATCGGTTCACGGCTCGGCAAGCGCGGCATCGGATTCGGCGCCGAGCTGCATACCCCCCTCGAGCAGGAGCAGATCTACTCCAAGCTGCTGCCGGAGGATCTGCTGAAGTTCGGACTGATCCCCGAGTTCATCGGCCGTCTGCCCGTGATCACGAGCGTCTCGAACCTCGATCGCGACGCCCTGATCACCATCCTCACGGAGCCGCGCAACGCACTGGTCAAGCAGTTCCAGAAGATGTTCGCCCTGGACGGGGTGGAGCTCGACTTCGAGCGCAGCGCCCTGGAGGCCATCGCCGACAAGGCGATCCAGCGGGAGACCGGAGCACGTGGACTGCGAGCGATCCTGGAGGACTCCCTGCAGCCGGTGATGTTCGAGGTGCCCTCTCGCGACGACGTGGTCAAGGTCGTGATCACCGAGGGCGTCATCACCCAGGGACGCGCCCCGCTGATGCTCACCGGCAAGGACGCGGACCGTGAGAGCTCCCGGACCCGCCAGGAGCGCACGGCATGACCGGTGCGAAGCCGGGACCTGCAGGAGGCAGCCACCCCGAGACCCGTGCCCGCGAGCTGCTTCTGGAGGAGCGGCGCAGCATCGACAACATCGATGCCGCGCTCGTGCATCTGCTCGCCGAGCGCTTCGCCCACACTCAGCGTGTGGGGGTGCTCAAGGCCGAGCATGGACTGCCGCCTGCGGATCCTTCGCGGGAGCGCGAGCAGGTCGATCGGCTTCGTGCCCTGGCTGATCAGGCAGGTCTGGACCCCACTTTCGCCGAAGCCTTCATGCGCTTCATCGTCACCGAGGTGATCCGCCACCATGAGCGGATCCGGGACGAGAGCTCCGGCGCGAGCCCCGCGGAGAGCTCTGCGCAGAACTGACCCGGTCGCACCTGCCGGGCCATCCCCGTCGGGCCACCCCCGTCGGGTCGTCTCTGCCTGATCACCCCTGCTGGGCCGCTCCGCTGAGGCCCGTGGTCCTGCCGCAGCAGGCGGGTGCATGGATAGTCCTCCCCATCGACGGATGGAAGCGGGCCCCGTAGTTTCTCGTCCTAGACGGATGGCGATGAGCAGGGGAGCGGACGATGAGCGGGTTCTGGGGAGCCGAGGTCGAGGTGCTGCGTCAGCATGGCACGGCCTGCGGTGCAGCGGCAGGGGCGGTGGAGTCGCTGCTGGGGAGCTGCGCGAGTCTGATCGACGGGATCGAATGGATCGGGCCTGATGCCGACTCGTTCCACGAGCGCTGGGGCGGGGAGGTCCGGCCGCTCATCGAGCAGATGATCCACATGCTCCGAGCAGATGGACGCGAGCTGAGCCGTCACGCCGATGCCCAGGACGAGGCCTCCGGCGGCGGTGACGGACGCCGAGCGCCCACCTCGCCGGGAATGCCGATCCCGAGCCAGCCCCTGCCGTTTCCCCTGCCCAAGGGGCTCCCCCCGATCCTTCCCCCGATCTTCCCTCCGCTCCCGATACCGGGAGATGACTTCACGTGGCCGATCACTCCGCCGTGGGGGAAGCCGCCGGTCTCTCCGCTCCCGACACCGGGGGATGACTTCACCTGGCCGATCCCCCCGCCGTGGGGCAAGCCGCCGGTCCCGACCGTTCCGGACGGACCGTTCGACGTCGGCCCCTTCCCGTTCCCCATCCTGCCGCTGCCGAGGCTGGAGATCCCGCGCTGCCCGGTGCCGCGCATCGATCCGGACGACCTGATCATCGGGATCCCGCCGATCCTCACTGACTGCTTCCCGACTCCGCCACCGCTGCCGCCGCTGTTCCCACCGCCCATGACGGACTGCTGGCCGATCGGGGAGCGCGCGCCGCTGCCCATGCCGGAGAATTGGCCGCTGCCTCAGCCGCGCTCGCTGCCCAGCCTGCTTCCGGAACCGATGCCGTTGCCGGAGAACTGGCCGCTTCCTCAGCCGCTGCCGCGTCCGCTGCCGATCCCGGACCAGTGGCCTTTGCCGATGCCCCTGCCGCGGCCCGACATCTATCGGCTCTGAGGAATAGCGGGCCGTCGCCCCCTGGTCCAGGGCCATCTGCCCAGGTGAGAAGGTATGAACTTGGCAGCGGGCAACTGTGGTGAGGCGGCCCGCCGCGGGCAGGCGGTAGGTAGGATGCCGATATGGCTCGCACAACGTTCCTCGACTGGCCGGTGATCCGGCAGCTTCGCGGGGCAGATCCGACAGGCCGCGGCAAGGCGGTCACCTCGGCGAAGACCCGCACCACCGCCCCGCGCACCGCTGACGTCGACGGGGTGGCGGACAGCGTCTGCCCGTACTGCGCAGTCGGCTGTGGCCAGCGTGTCTTCCACAAGGACGGCAAGGTCATCCAGATCGAGGGCAACCCGGATTCCCCGGTGTCCCGCGGTCGCCTGTGCCCCAAGGGCGCCGCCAGCGAGCAGCTCGCGAACTCCTACCTCCGCCAGACGAAGGTCCGCTATCGCCGGCCCTACGCGACCGCGTGGGAGGATCTCGAGCTCGAGACGGCGATGGACATGATCGCCGACCGCTTCATCGCCTCCCGCCGCAAGCACTGGGAGGACGAGGACGAGCACGGCCGGCCTCTGAAGCGCACGATGGGGATCGCCAGCCTCGGCGGGGCGACCATCGACAACGAAGAGAACTATCTGATCAAGAAGTTCTTCACCGCGGCGGGCGCCATCCAGATGGAGAACCAGGCCCGCATATGACACTCCGCCACGGTTCCCAGTCTGGGAACCTCGTTCGGACGTGGCGGTGCCACGCAGTCGGTCCAGGACTTCGCCAATGCGGACCTCATCGTCATCGAGGGCTCGAACATGGCCGAGGCCCATCCGGTCGCCTTCCAATGGGTGATCGAGGCGAAGAAGCGCGGTGCGCGGGTGATCCATGTCGATCCTCGCTTCACGCGCACCTCGGCGAACGCTGATCGGCACATCCCGATCCGCTCCGGCACCGACATCGTGCTGCTGGGCGGGGTGATCCGGCATGTGCTCGAGAACGATCTGTACTTCAAGGAGTACGTCCAGGCATTCACCAACGCCTCGACGCTCATCTCCGAGGAGTACGGGGACCCCGAGGACCTCGACGGCCTGTTCTCCGGCTACGACCCGGAGACCTCGACCTATGACAACAGCAAGTGGGCGTACGCCGGTGATGAGGACAGCATCACCCGCGGGATGCCCGAGCGTGACGAGACGATGCAGCATCCGCGCAGCGTGCTCCAGATCCTGAAGCGCCACTACGCCCGGTACACCCCGCAGATGGTCCAGGACACCTGCGGCATCGCCCCGGAGGACTTCGAGTACCTGGCCACCGCGATCGCGGAGAACTCCGGGCGCGAGAAGACCACGATGTTCGCCTACGCGCTGGGCTGGACCCAGCACCAGGGCGGGGCGCAGATGATCCGCACCTCCGGCATCCTGCAGCTGCTCATGGGCAACATGGGCCGCCCGGGCGGCGGCATCATGGCACTGCGCGGCCATGCCACGATCCAGGGCTCCACGGACATCCCGACGCTCTATCACATCCTCCCCGGCTACCTGCCGATGCCGAAGGTGGGACAGGACGACTTCGCCGAGTTCACCCGCGGGATCGGCAAGAAGGAGCAGAAGGGCTTCTGGGCGAACGCGGACATCTACACCATCAACCTGCTCAAGGCATGGTGGGGCGAGAACGCGACGGTGGAGAACGACTGGGGATTCCATCACCTGCCCCGGCTGACCGGTGCCCACGGCACCTACCAGACCACCATGCGGATGCTCGAGGATGGCGTCGACGGGTACTTCCTCTTCGGCCAGAACCCGGCCGTCGGCTCCGCGAACGGGCGGCTCCAGCGCCTGGGCATGTCGCATCTGGAATGGATGGTGGTGCGGGACTTCTACATGATCGAATCCGCCACCTGGTGGCGCGACGGTCCGGAGATCGAGTCCGGGGAGCTCACCCCGGAGCAGATCGCCACCGAGATGTTCTTCCTGCCGGCGGCGAACCACACGGAGAAGGCGGGCTCCTTCACCCAGACTCAGCGCATGGTGCAATGGCGCGACCAGGCTGTCGAGCCCCCGGGTGACGCGCGCAGCGACCTGCAGTTCATGTACGACCTCGGCTGCCGCATCCGGGAGAAGCTCAAGGACTCCACGGACCCTCGTGACCGTGCGATCCTCGACCTCACCTGGGACTACCCGGTCAACGACCATGGTGAGCCCGACGCCGAGTCGGTGCTGGCCGAGATCAACGGCCGCCACCTCACCGGGGAGAAGGCCGGGCAGCCGCTCGCCGCGTTCAGCGAGATGAAGGGCGACGGCTCCACGATCGGCGGCTGCTGGATCTACACCGGTGTCTACGCCGAGGGCATCAACCAGGCCCGCCGCCGCACGCCCGGCCAGGAGCAGGATGAGACGGCCGCCGAATGGGGCTGGGCGTGGCCGGCGAACCGCCGAATCCTCTACAACCGTGCCTCGGCCGATCCCCAGGGCAGGCCCTGGAGCGAGCGGAAGAAGCTGGTGTGGTGGGACGAGGAGGCCGGCCGGTGGACCGGGAACGACGTCCCCGACTTCCCGCTGACCAAGCGTCCGGACGATCCGGGGGATCCCAGCCAGGGTGGTGCCGCGGCGCTCTCCGGCACCGACGCCTTCATCATGCAGTCCGACGGCCGCGGCTGGCTGTTCGCCCCCACCGGGATGGTGGACGGCCCGATGCCGACGCACTACGAGTCCCCGGAGTCGAACATCCGCAACCCGCTGTATGCGCAGCAGTCCAACCCCACCCGGGTCACCTTCCGCGATGAGGACAACCTCAGCTCGCCCGGGGCGATGGGGCCCGGCGGCGAGGTGTACCCCTACGTGTTCACCACCTACCGGATCACCGAGCACCACACCGCCGGCGGCATGAGCCGCTTCCTGCCCTACCTCTCGGAGCTGCAGCCGGAGATGTACTGCGAGGTCTCCCCGGAGCTGGCCGAGGAGGTCGGGCTGGAACCCTACGGCTGGGCGACCATCATCTCGGCGCGCAGCGCGATCGAGGCGAAGGTGCTGATCACCGAGCGGATGACCCCCCTGCAGGTGGGGGAGCGGACGGTCCACCAGATCGGGCTCCCGTTCCACTGGGGCCAGGGCACCGAGGCGATCATCAGCGGTGACGGCGCCAACGACCTCATCGGGATGAACCTCGACGCCAACACGCAGATCCAGAACAGCAAGAACAACTCGTGCACCCTCCTCCCGGGACGCCGCCCGCGGGGTCCGGAGCGTGGGAAGCTGGTCGAGGAATATCGTCGCCGCGCCGGCCTGGTCGTCTCCGAGCACCCGGCCGTCGACGGCGCCGAGGGTGCCCCGGGTGCCGGGCCCGCCGACGGCTCCGTCCCGCATGAGGTGCGAGGGCCGGAGGAGGCCAGCGCGGTCCCCAGCGGAGAACGCTCGATGAAGGAGATGAAGAACCGATGAGCCTGCTCTCCGGACCTGAAGGGCCCGCCGCGGATGCCGGCTGGGCGCACGAGCACGTGCGCAAGGGCTTCTTCACCGACACCTCGATCTGCATCGGCTGCAAGGCCTGCGAGGTGGCGTGCAAGGAGTGGAACCGCAATCCCATCGACGGCAACCTGGAGATCCTCGGCTCGAGCTACGACAACACCGGTGAGCTCGGCGCCAACACCTGGCGCCATGTCGCCTTCATCGAGCAGGGGCAGGAGCGGATCGAGGAAGCCCGGGAATCGGGCCGCAAGCTCGTCAGCCTCGGCATGCCCGGGATCGGCCCGAAGCCCTCGGGCCGCCGCGGCGCGACTCCGGCCGGGGATCTGTCGAGCACGGACCGCACCCCGCCGGACACCCCTGAGTTCCGCTGGCTGATGTCCTCGGATGTGTGCAAGCACTGCACCAACGCCGGCTGCCTGGACGTCTGCCCGACCGGCGCGATCTTCCGCTCCGAGTTCGGCTCCGTGGTGGTCCAGGAGGACGTCTGCAACGGCTGCGGCACCTGCGTGAGCGCCTGCCCCTTCGGGGTCATCGAGCGCCGCGACGACGGCACCATCTCACCCTTCGCGCATCGCGGGGACAAGGTGGATCGGATGGGCACCGCCAGCAAGTGCACCCTCTGCTACGACAAGATGGTCGACGGGCAGGAACCCGCCTGCTCCGCGACCTGCCCCACCCAGTCGATCAAGTTCGGCGATCATCCGGACCTGACCACGGAGGCGCAGCAGCGCGTCACCGACCTCCACGAGCGCGGCATGACCGAGGCCCGCCTGTACGGCGCGAACCCCAAGGACGGAGTCGGCGGCACCGGCTCGGTGTTCCTGCTGCTGGACGAGCCCGAGGTCTACGGGCTCCCACCGGACCCGCAGGTCCCCACCAAGTCCCTGCCCGCCACCTACGCCCGGGTGGGCATCGCCGCTGCGGGCATGGTCGCCGTGGCCGCGCTCTCGTTCCTGGGAGGGCGCCGATGAGCATCACCGAGTTCGATGCCGACCGCCCGCCCGAGCTCCCGCGGAAGCGTCGCCGGGGCGGGGGACGGCGCCGCCGCAGCCTCACCGAGGTCGGGATGGGGGACGGCTCCCGCGAGGGCGCCGTCGTCGAGGACGTCGAGTTCGAGCGGTCCGATGAGTTCGACTCCTATTACGGCCGACAGGTCGTCAAGGCTCCGCCGTGGAAGGAGCCGATCGCGATCTACCTGTTCCTCGGCGGGGTCGCCGGCGGCTCCGGTCTGCTCGCCCTCGGCGCGCAGTGCACCGGCCGCCCGCTGCTGCGCCGCAACTCCCGCCTCATCGCCCTCGGCGCGGTGGGTGCGGGCACCGTCGCACTGATCGAGGACCTCGGCCGCCCCGAGCGATTCCTGAACATGATGCGCACCGTCAAGGTGACCTCCCCGATGAGCCTGGGGACCTGGATCCTCGGCGGGTTCGCGACCTTCTCCGGAGTGCTCGGCGCGATCGAGGTGGATCGGATGACGGGGGAGAGGCTCCCGTTGGGAGTGCTGCGTGACCTGCTCAGCGGGCTCGAGGGTCCCTCCTCGCTGGGTCAGGGCGTGCTCGCGCCGCTGCTGGCCTCCTACACCGGCGCGCTGCTGGGCAACACCGTCGTGCCGACCTGGGAGGCGGGCCGCGAGCACCTCTCCTACCTCTTCACCTCCTCCGCGAGCCTCGCCGCCGGCGGAGCCGCAATGCTCACCAGCCCCGTGGCAGAGGCCGGTCCCGCCCGGCTCCTCGCCAGCGCCGGGGTGGTGGGAGACGTGATCTCCATGCACCTCATGAAGGAGTCGATGCATCCGCTGGAGGCCGAGCCGCTGGAGACCGGGCGGGCCGGGACGCTGCTGAAGTGGTCCGAGCGCCTCGCGATCGCCGGCGGCATCGGCACCCTCCTCGGCGGCCGCAACCGGTACCTCGCCGCCGCGAGCGGCGTCGCGCTGCTGACCTCCTCCGCGCTGACCCGCTTCGGGGTGCTGTACGCGGGGCTGGAGTCCGTGAAGGACCCGCGCCGCGTCATCGAGCCGCAGAAGGCACGGCTCGCCGCGCGCCGCGCCACGGGCAACACCGACGACTCGATCACCACCGCCGGCTGAGCTCCGGCGCGGGAGTTCCCGGCGCAGGAAATGTCAGCGCAGGAATCCTCAGTGCAGGAGTTCTCAGCGCACGTCGATGCCCGAGCCCTCCACGGTCTCGCCGATGATCGGATAGCCGGGGACCTCACCGATCACCAGCAGCCCGCCGGAGGTCTGCGCGTCGGCCAGCAGCAGAAGATCCTCCTCGGTGATGCCGGCCCCGGCGCGCAGCCCCCTGCTGGCCTGCACCCACTCGAGGTTCCGTCGCGTCCCACCGGAGACGTAGCCGTCGCGCAGCGCCTCGGCGGCCCCGTCGATCAGCGGCACCGCGGCACGGTCGATCACCATGCCCACCCCGGAGGCGCGACCCATCTTGAACAGGTGTCCCAGCAGACCGAATCCGGTCACATCGGTCGCCGCCTTCGCGCCGGCGGCGAGTGCCGCCTTCGAGGCATCGCGGTTCAGGGTCGTCATGGTCTCGATCGCCGCGGAGGAGACCTCACCGGTGCTCTTCATCCGGTTGTTCAGCAGGCCCACGCCGAGCGGCTTGGTGAGCGTGATCGGCAGTCCTGCCTCGGCGGCGTCGTTGCGCAGCAGACGGTCCGGGTGCGCGGTGCCGGTGACCGCCATGCCGTACTTCGGTTCCGGATCGTCGACCGAGTGCCCGCCGATGACCGGCACCCCTGCCTCCTGCGCGATCGCAAGACCGCCCGCGAGCACCTCCTGCAGCAACTCGTAGGGGAGCACCCCGCGGGGCCAGCCCACCAGGTTGATCGCCACCACCGGGTCGCCGCCCATCGCGTAGATATCCGAGAGGGCGTTCGCGGCGGCGATGCGACCCCAGTCGAAGGCGTCATCGACCACCGGGGTGAAGAAATCCGCGGTCGAGAGCACAGCGGTGGTGCCATCGGGCCCGCCGATCCGCACCGCGGCGGCGTCGTCACCGTCCTCGAGGCCCACGATCACCTGCTCGTACTGCTGCCCGGAGAGTGCGGAGACGACCTCCTCCAGCTCACCCGGCGGGATCTTCGAAGCGCAGCCGCCGCCGTGCGCCATGGTGGTCAGACGGATCGCGGGCTGGGACACGGGACGGATCAGGTTCTCGTTCATGCATCGAGCCTATGTCGCCGCAGACGCCCGTGCGGGGCGAGTCGTCCCTGGTCCGGCGGTGATAGCTTGGTGCGCGGAGGCGTACGTGTCCTGGTGGGCGCCCCGGTCTTCAAAACCGGTGAGACCGAGCATCTCGGTCTGGCGGGTTCGATTCCCGTCCGCCTCCGCCATGCATTCGCCGCCCCCGCAGGTGGCACCGCCCCGTCGGCACCAGGAGGTCCCGTGCCCATGCCCGTGCCCCCGCAGCCCGGCGAGGAGAGCCCGGACCCGCGTCGTCGGATACCGCGCACCGACCAGCTGCTGGCCCATCCCGACGTCGTCGCCGCGACAGCGACCTTGAGCGAGCTCGTGGTGGTCGGCATCGTGCGCGCGGTCCAGGACCGCGCCCGGACGGGTGAGATCACCCCCGAACAGGTGCAGGAGGAGATCCTCGCGGCCCTTGGAGGTCGTCCCGCCGGGTCCTCGCGCCCGGTTCTGAACGCGACCGGGGTCATCGTCCACACCAACCTCGGCCGAGCGCCGCTCTCCGGGGCTGCACGCACCGCGCTGCAGGATGCCGCCGGATACACCGACGTCGAGTTCGACCTCGGCACCGGTGCCCGCTCCCGCCGCGGCGCCGGGGCCCGGGCGGCGCTGCTGGTCGCCTGTCCCGAGGCCGAGGACGCGCTCGTCGTCAACAACGGCGCGGCCGCACTGCTGCTGGCCGTCACGGCACTGGCCGGGAACGGCGAAGTGGTGCTCAGCCGCGGGGAGATGATCGAGATCGGTGCCGGCTTCCGCCTGCCGGACCTCATCACCTCGACCGGCGCGAAACTCCGCGAGGTCGGCACCACGAACCGCACCCACCTCGCCGACTACACAGGAGCGATCGGCCCCGGGACCGGCTGCGTGCTGCGCATCCACACCAGCAACTACCGAGTCATCGGCTTCACCTCCGAGGTGGGCCTGCGCGAGCTCGCCGGCCCCTGTCACGAGGCGGGCGTCCCGCTGATCGCGGACCTCGGCAGCGGACTGCTCGCCCCCGAACCGTTGCTGCCGGAGGAGCCCGATGCCGCCACCGCCCTGCGCGGGGGAGCGGACCTGGTGATCGCCAGCGGGGACAAGCTGCTCGGCGGCCCCCAGGCCGGGATCCTGCTGGGCAGCGCCGAGATCATCGCGCGCCTCGCCCGGCACCCCCTGGCCCGGGCCGTGCGCGCGGACAAGCTCACCCTCGCCGCGCTCGAGGCGACCCTCGGAGGGCCCGTCCCCCCGGTGCTCGAGGCGCTGCGCCAGGACCCGGCCGCCCTGCGCGAGCGCACCGAGCGCCTCGCCGTGCAGCTCGGCGGGCGCGTGCTCGCCCACGAGGGCCGGGTCGGCGGCGGGGGAGGAGCCGAGGTCCCGCTGCCCGGCTGGGCGCTCGCCCTCGAGCCCGAGCTCGCCGCCCCGCTGCGCACCGGTGAGCCGGCGGTCGTCGCCACCGTGCGGGACGGCGACTGCCTGCTGGACCTGCGCTGCGTGCCCGCCGCTGAGGATGCGCATCTCGTCCTGGCCGTGGCCGCGGCCCGCGGGCGCCTGCAGCAGACTTCTCGATGATGCAGGTCATCGCCACCGCAGGTCATGTCGACCACGGCAAGTCCACCCTCATCCGAGCTCTCACCGGGATCGAGCCGGACCGGCTGGCCGAGGAGAAGCGGCGCGGGCTGACCATCGACCTCGGCTTCGCCTGGACCGCGCTGCCCTCGGGCCGAGAGGTGTCCTTCGTCGACGTCCCCGGTCATGAGCGCTTCCTCGGCAACATGCTCGCCGGCCTCGGCCCCGCCCCGATCGTGTGCTTCGTGATCGCCGCGGATGAGGGCTGGCAGGCTCAGTCCGGCGACCACCGGGATGCGATCGCGGCGCTCGGCATCGACCAGGGCCTGATCGTCATCACCCGCATGGACCTCGCCCCCGACCGGGTCGAGCAGGTCATCGCCGAGGCCCGCAGCGAACTCGCCGGAACCGGCCTCGCAGGCGCGCCCGCCGTCGGCATCTCCGCAGTCGCCGGGCAGGGCCTCGACGAGCTGCGCACGCTGCTGGATGCCGCGGTCGGCTCCGCCCGCGAACCCTCCACCGCGCAGCGGGTGCGGCTGTGGGTGGACCGTGCCTTCTCGATCTCCGGAGCTGGCACCGTGGTCACCGGCACCCTCGCCGCCGGCACCCTGCGGCGCGAGGACCGCCTCACCCTGTGCGGCGCTGATCGCAGCGGAGAGGTCGTGGTGCGCGGCCTGCAGAGCCGCGGCGGCCAGGTCCCTCAGCTGGGACCGGTCAGCCGTGCCGCGGTGAACCTGCGTGGGGTGAGCACCGAGGAGATCGGTCGCGGCGACGTGCTGCTCACGCCGGACACCTGGGAGCTCACGCATCTCCTGGACGTGCGCCGCAGCACCGGGACATCCCTCGAGGACGCCCCGCAGCAGCTGGTGGCCCACATCGGCACTGCCGCAGTCGGGGCGCGGGTGCGCCCGCTGGGGCCCGACCACGCGCGTCTCACCCTGGACCGCCCGCTCCCGCTCCAGCTCGGGGACCACCTGGTGCTGCGCAGCAGCGGCAGCCACTCGGTGCGCAACGGCGTGCAGGCGCTCGACCTCGACCCTCCCTCCCTCGAGCGGCGCGGCGACGGCGCCCGGCAGCGCGCAGTGCTCGAACAGATGCCGCTCGGCGGCGACCTCGCCCTCGAAGTGCGACGCCGCGGCGCGGTGCGTGCCTCCCTCCTCCTCCGCTACGGGATGACGCTGCCGGTCCCGCTGCCGGAGACGGTGCACCGCCACGGGGACTGGCTGGTGGATGCGGAGGCGAGGACGGGCTGGGCGGAGCAGCTGGGCGAGCGCGTCGCTCAGCAGCGTCGCACCGATCCGCTCACCGCTGGGCTGCCGCGCAGGGCCGCGATCGATGCGCTTGCGCTGCCTGACGAGGCGCTGCTCGACCTGGTGGTGGCTGCTGCCGGACTCGTCCAGCACGAGGGTCGGGTGCGCGATGCGGAGTCGGGCCAGGATCTCGGCGCTGCCGAGGCTGGCGTCCGCACCCTCGAGGAGCGGCTCGCGCGATCACCCTTCGCCGCGCCGGAGGCCGACGATCTCGCCGCGCTGGGACTCGGGCCGAGAGAGCTCGCGGCCGCAGCCGCGCAGGGACGGCTGCTGCGCCTGCCGGACGAGGTGATCCTGCTGCCCGCGGCGCCCGCGCTGGCGATGCGCGCCCTCGCCGCGCTGCCGCAGCCCTTCACCACGAGCGAGGCCCGGCAGGCGCTCGCGACCACTCGCCGAGTCGCGATACCGCTGCTCGAGCATCTCGACAGCCGCGGCTGGACTCGCCGCCCGGATCCCGGCCACCGCGAGGTCGTGCGCTGAGCTGTGCGCTGAACCGGGCAGCGCAGCATGTGCCGGGCCGTCTCCGCAGGTTCGAGGACGGAAACGGTCGTCTGCGGGGGCCCGCCTTGCCTCAACGCCGTGCGGCGAGCCACTCCTGATGAGCGTTGAGCAGAGCGTTCTGGGCCCTGCTGTGGTCGGCCGGGGTCAGCAGCGCGGCAGGTGAGGTCGGAGACTCCCAGATCGCCCTGACCTCGACCTGCCGGCCGTCGTGCAGCTGGGCGATCACGACGGTCCGGGGGCTGCCGGGCGGGGGAGGCAGCAGCTGATGGACCTGCTCCCAGCGCAACGACTGCGCAGCCTTGAACGCCCCGCACCAGCTGAAACCCTGCCCGTCGATCCGCAGCCCAGAGCGCTGCACCGCCCAGAGGATGAACACGCCCGCGCCGATCGCCAGCAGCGAGGGGAGGAACAGCATGAGGAAGCCGGCACTCTCCAGGGCCCACGTCAGGATGATCGCCGTGATGCCGGCTGCGATCCCGATCAGGATGACGAAGGGTCCGACGGCGTAGTTCACCTTGGCGGCGACGCTGCGGATAGTGATGCTCAAGAGGGTTCTCCGACGTGAAAGGGGACGGACCCGGCCACACTACTGTCCCGGTGCTGAACCATCGATCGTCGGCACATGGGGAGTTGTCCCCATGGGCACGGCGATGACCACTGGGTAGCCTCGTGATGTTCGGGGACCAGAAGTGAGGACGGGCGGCATGGCGGGTTTCTACGGCAGCGACACGGATCAGCTGCGACAGCACGGGGATGCATCCCGGCAGGGTGCGCAGGCCCTCATCGAGCTGACCGAGCGGGTCACCGCTGCGATCGATGCGGCAGCCTGGATCGGCGCCGACGCAGACGCCTTCCGTGCCGAGTGGCACGGGACGGTCAAGCCCGGACTCCATACGCAGGCGGACACCCTCCGCGGCAAGGGCGACCAGCTCGATCAGCACGCCGAAGAGCAGGACCAGGCGTCGGCAGTGGACGGCGGCGGCGGTGGCCTGCTCGACCTGATCGGTGATCTCCACGTCCAGCTGCCCCTCCTCGGAGGCCCGCTCATCGGCCTCCCGCTGACCCCTGACGTCATCCGTGACCTGGCCGACGGACTGGACGACTGGTTCACCGGTGGGGACGCCGAGGGTGATCACCACATGTACGGCTCCGGGGAGGACTTCGGCGAGGGGCAGGTGGCCGCCGACGGACGCCCGGTCGGCCAGTCTGACGCAGGAGGCTCCCACTGGGACGGCAGGGAGATCGACAACGAGCGAGGGTACTTCGACGGCTACGCCGAGACCCGTGCGAGTGCGGGCGCTCACGCCACCCAGGACGAATACGGCAACTACACCGCGAGTGCAGGTGCTCGGGCCGGCGCCGAGGTCGGCTTCGACGAGATGGTCTACGGCCCTGACGGCAAGCCCCTGATCTCGGCCGACGGACGCATCGGCGCGGAAGCCTATGCTGAGGGCGGTGCCAGCCTCGGCCCTGACGGGGCGAGCGCCGGCGTCCGCGCCGGAGCGGGGGTCTACGGCGATATCTCGAACACCTTCCACGGGCCGATGGGCTCGAGCTACGAGATCGGTGTCGAAGGCTATGCGGGCGCCCACGCCGAGACCAACGCCTACGCGAACCTGACCCGCAACGAGGACGGCCAGGTCAACGGCGCTGAGTGGGGCGCGGGAGCTGAGGCCTTCGCAGGCGCCGAGGGTGCGGTGAAGTTCGAGCGGACCAGTCCCGGAGGCTGGTTCTCCAGCGAGGGTTCTGTGGGCGGCCAGGCAGGTTTCGGTGCTGGCGCGTCGACCGGCGGCTCCGTCTCGACCGATGAGATCTCCTTCGGCCTCGGTGGCGAGTTCGCCGTCTACGGGGGAGGTACCGGTAACCTCTCGGTCGCGATCCACCCCAACGCCATCGTCGACTCCTTCACCCCCGGTGACTACAACATCGATGACGCGCTCGGTGATGCCTCCGGAGCAGCTCGCGATGCCGGACATTGGGTGGCGGACCGGTGGCCCTTCTGAGCGCTCCTCGGTGACGACGAGACCGGGCAGGGGAGTTCCCCCCATGGGCATCTCCGCACGGGAGATATAGGCCCTTCGGAACGGGCGAGTACGACCTCGAGAACATCATCGACGACGCCTCCGGCATCTTCGACGGGGCGAAGAACTTCGTCGAGTAAAACTGGCCGTTCTGACCTGGCCGGCTCAGCCCAGCAGCCCCGGCCGGGCGGGCTCAGCGCCCGGACTCGGGGTTCTGCGCAAGCCACTGCTGATGCGCCCTGATCACAGCGGCACCGGCACGCACGTACCACGGATGAGGGCCGGTGCTGTCGCCGGCGCTCTGCGTCTTCCGCAGCGGCGTGATCGGCACCATGGAGCCGTCCCGGAGCCACAGCAGCACCGAGTCGCCTCGCTCGTGCATCCCTGGGACCACGACCTGGTGGACCTGCTCCCAGGGCACGAAGCTGCGAGCTCCGAACATCGTGGACCAGGCGACCCCGCGGGCATCCAGACGTGCGCAGGCCCGGCGGGCGAGCAGGAACAGGGCGACCCCGACCCCGACCACAAGCAGTCCGAGCAGCACCACGAGCACGGCACCCAGCACCTCACCCTGGACGATCAGGGCCACGGCGAACAGCGCAGTGAAGACTCCGGTGGCGGCGACCGCGGCACCGGCCCACATGAGTCCGGAGCTGGATCCTGCCCGGACGGTGGCGAAGCCCATGGGGTCTCCTTTTCACAGCGCCGGCCACTCAGCTCCGGCGACGATCGGGTCTGCACAGACTGAGTCGGGTCTGCACAGGCCGAGTCGGGTCTGCGCAGACTGAGCCGGGCCTGCGCAGACTGCGACTGTGCAGAACGAGCCTGCGCGGGCTCAGCCCTGGTTCCGGGGCTGCTTGACCGGCGGCTCGCCGAGCTCGACATCGCGGGTGAGGATCCCTTCGACCTCACCGGCGACCAGCTCGAGCTTCTCGATGCGGCCCAGCGCCGTGAGGTCACCGGCGGCGGCCTCGAGGTGGGCGAGCGCCGCCTGTGGGGCCACGACCGTGACGGACAGGATCGGGGTCTTCTGTGAGACCTTCGCATCGGACTTGATGCGCCGCAGCGTGATCGCGGCCTGCGCGACCGTGTCCACGAGCGCCGCGTCCTGACCGGCTGCCGCTTCCCGCAGGGGAGCGGCCTCGGGCCAGGCCTGGGTGTGCACGCTGCCACCCCGCCACCACGACCAGACCTCCTCGGTCGCGAACACGACCACGGGGGCGAACAGCCGCAGCAGCACCTCGAGCGTGATCGCGAGCGCGGCCCGGGCCGAAGCTGCCCCGGCCTCACCGGCGGGGGAGTTGCCGTGGGCACGCTCCTTGACCAGCTCGATGTAGTCATCGCAGAACGCCCAGAAGAACGGCTCGATGACCTCGAGCGCGCGGGCGTAGTCCATGTCGTCGTTCGCGGCGGTGGCCTGCTCGATGACATCCGCCAGCTGTGCGAGCAGCGCCCGGTCCAGCGGATCGGTCACCACGGCAGGATCTGCGGCGAGGCGTCCGGCGGGATCGGCCGGGGCGTCCCCGAAGCCGAGGGCGAACTTCGAGGCGTTGAGGATCTTGATCGCGAGGCGTCGGCCGATCTTCATCTGCCCCTCGTCGAAGGCGGTGTCCACGCCCTGACGGGCACGACCGGCCCAGTAGCGCACCCCATCGGAGCCGTGCTGCTCGAGCAGACCGATGGGGGTGACCACGTTGCCCTTGGACTTGGACATCTTCTTGCGGTCCGGGTCCAGGATCCAGCCGTTGATCGAAGCGTGCTTCCAGGGCAGCGAGTCCTGCTGCAGGTGGGAGCGCACGATCGTGGAGAACAGCCAGGTGCGGATGATGTCGTGGCCCTGGGGCCGCAGATCCATCGGGTACACCTTGGAGAAGAGCTCCGGGTCGGAGTTCCAGCCACCTGCGAGCTGCGGGGTCAGCGAGGACGTGCCCCAGGTGTCGAGGATGTCGGGGTCGGCGACGAAGCCGCCGGGCACGCCGCGCTGGGACTCCTCGAAGCCGTCGGGCACGTCGATCGTGGGATCGATCGGCAGTGACTGGACCGACGGAGTGAGCACGGTGTCGTAGTCCGTCTCGCCATCGGCGCCCACCGCGTACCAGATCGGGAAGGGCACACCGAAGAAGCGCTGGCGGGAGATCAGCCAGTCACCGGCCAGGCCCTCGACCCAGTTGCGGTAGCGGGACTCCATGTACGTGGGGTGCCAGGTCAGCTCCTTGCCACGGGCGATCAGCTCGTCGCGCAGGCCGCCCTCGGACTGATCACGGCCTCCGTTGGTGAGGTACCACTGGCGGGAGGTGACGTACTCCAGCGGCTTGTCGCCGTTCTCGTAGAACTTCACCGGGTGGGAGATCTTCTCGATCTCGCCGGTGAGGTCTCCGGACTCGGTCGCCATCTCCACCACGCGCTTCTGCGCGCTGAACACGGTCAGTCCCGCCAGCTCGGAGTAGTTCGCCTGGCCCTCGGGCGTGGTGATCCACGGCGCCTCGGTCAGGAAGCGGCCGTCGCGGCCGATCACGGAGCGGGTGGGCAGCTCGAGCTCGCGCCACCAGGTGACGTCGTTCGAGTCGCCGAAGGTGCAGATCATCGCGATGCCCGCGCCCTTGTCGGGCTGGGCGAGGGGGTGCGCCAGCACGGGCACCTCGACCCCGAACAGGGGAGAGGTGACGGTGCTGCCGAAGAGCCCCTGGTAGCGCTCATCGTCCGGGTGGGCCACAAGAGCCACGCACGCGGGCAGCAGCTCGGGGCGGGTGGTCGCGATGACGACCTGCTCGCCGGTGCCGTCGGTGCGGGTGAAGCCGAGGCGGTGGTAGGCGCCGTCGCGGTCGCGGTCCTCCTGCTCGGCCTGCGCCACCGCGGTGCGGTAGGTGACGTCCCACATGGTGGGGGCCTCGGACTGGTACGCCTGACCGGCCTCGAGGTTCTCGAGGAAGGCACGCTGGGAGGTCGCGCGGGAGTGCGCGTTGATGGTCTGGTAGCTGTAGTTCCAGTCCACCGAGAGGCCGAGGGTGCGGAACACTTCCTCGAAGGACTTCTCGTCGATCGCGGTGAGGCGCTCGCACAGCTCGATGAAGTTGCGGCGCGAGACGGGCACCTGGTTCCCGGGCTTGGAAGACTTGTTGTCGCCGCCCTCCTGCGGGGGCGTGTAGTCCTCCACATAGGGCAGCGAGGGGTCGCAGCGCACGCCGAAGTAGTTCTGCGCCCGGCGCTCGGTGGGCAGGCCGTTGTCGTCCCAGCCCAGCGGGTAGAAGACGTTCTTGCCGCGCATGCGCTGGTAGCGCACGATCATGTCCGCCTGCGAGTAGCCGAACACGTGGCCCACGTGCAGCGAGCCCGAGGCCGTGGGCGGCGGGGTGTCGACGCTGAAGACCTGGTCGCGGGTGGTGTCGGGGTCGAAGGCGTAGAGCTGCTGCTCGCTCCATACGCCGTCCCACTTGTCCTCGAGGCCCTCGAGGGAGGGTCGATCGGGGATGGACGTGGCGGTGTCAGGGCGCGGTGCAGTGTCGGTCATGGGGACATTGTTCCAGGTCTGTGCTCGGGTGCAACGCAGGCGGCGACAGTGTGAGCGCCCTCGCGTACGAGGCGGGGCGCAGCGGGGGCGGGCCGTACCGTGGAGGGATGTCCTTCGAACGCCTCGCCGTGGTCTCCGACGTGCACGGCAACCTCACCGCCTATGACGCTGTGCTCGCCGACATCGCCGCGCGCGGCATCACCCGGATCCTGAACCTCGGCGATGTAGTGGGCAAGGGCCCCCGCGGCGCCGCCTGCTCGGCGCTGACCCGAGAGCGCTGCGAGGCGACCGTGCGCGGGAACTGGGAGGTGTTCGTCGCCGGAGATGGCGAGCTGCGCAGCGAGGGCCAGGCCTGGTGGCGGAAGGAGATTCCCGCGGAGGACAGGCAGTGGCTGTTCGCCCTGCCCGGCAGCCTGGACCTCGAGCTCTCCGGGAGACGGGTGCGGGTGCTGCACGCCTCGCCGGTCGATGAGTTCACCCGGGTGCACCGCGAACACGGTGCGGAGCAGTTCGCGATGATGTTCGCTCCCACCCCGTTCACCGGGGACGGCGGCCCCGCGGATGTCGTCGTCTACGGCGACATCCATGACCCCTTCCTGCGCTCCGGCAAGGAGGGGACGCTGGTGAACGTCGGCAGCGTCGGCAATCAGCTCGACGATCCGACACCCTCCTACGCGATCCTCGAAGGCGACCCGGACGGCGGGAAGGACGCACCGTTCGGGATCCAGTTCGTACGGGTGCCCTATGACGTCGAGGCCGAGATCGCGGCGGCCCGTGCGCTCGGCATGCCCGAGCTCGAGGCGTACGAGATCGAGCTGCGCACTGGGGTGTACCGAGGGGACCACGCGGCGCTCGGGCTCAGCACGCCGCGTGGCTGAGCCTCACCGCGCATCTCGAGCGCTCACGGCACCCGCGCGGTCCACTCCTCGGTCCCGAACTTCGTCTCCACCAGCTCGCGGGCCTTGGCGAGCTCATTCTCGGTGTAGTCCGAGTCGACGGTGTCATAGCGGGCGCGGAAGAAGTCCAGGAACCCGGCGATGATCTGCTCACGGGCCAGGCCCGTCTGCGAGCGCATCGGGTCCACGCGCTTGTTCGCGCTCTTGGTGCCCTTGTCGGAGAGCTTCTCGCGGCCGATCCGCAGCACCTCGCTCATTTTGTCCGCGTCGATGTCGTAGCTCATCGTCACGTGGTGCAGCAGCACCCCGCCCGCGAAGCGGCGCTGGGCGGCGCCGCCGATCTTGCCCTGCTCGGAGGCGATGTCGTTCAGCGGCACGTAATGAGCCTTCACCCCGATCTCCGCGAGGGCGCCCATCACCCAGTCGTCGAGATAGGCATAGGACTGCTCGAAGTTAAGTCCCTCCACCAGGGAGGTGGGCACCACCAGCGAGTAGGTGATGCAGTTGCCCTGCTCCATGAACATCGCGCCGCCGCCGGTGATGCGGCGCACCACCCCGATGCCATGCCTCGCTGCGCCCTCGGCGTCGATCTCGTTGCGCAGCGACTGGTAGGAGCCGATCACCACCAGCGGGGAGTCCCAGTCCCAGATCCGGAAGTGAGGGTTGCGACGCCCGGCGATCACCTCGTTCGGCAGCACCTCGTCCAGCGCCACGTGCATCACCGGCGGCAGCACCTGTGGGCCGATCACGTCGAAGGTGAGGTCGTCCCAGCTGGTCGCGTGTCCGAGCGCCCGGCGCACCGCGATCGCGACCGCCTCGACGGAGAAGCCGATCATCTGCACCGGGTCCGGGCGGGTCTCGAGCCGGGTGGTGAGCGCCGCGCCGAGCTCGGCGGCGGTCGCGTCGGTGGGCATCCCCTCCAGCGCGGCGTTGAGATCCTCGAGGGCATCATCCGGCTCGAGGAAGAAGTCCCCGAAGACGTGGGCGGTCGCGATCCGGCCGCCCGCGACGGTGACGTCCACCGAGACCAGCTTGCCGCCGCGCACCTTGTACTGGCCGTTCATCACCGTGCTGTCGTTGCGCTCTTCCATGCCTGCCATTGTCCCTCAGTGGATCGTCAGCGACCGCAGAGCGCGGTGGACCTCCCAGACGAAATCCGCGGTGGACTGGCTCTTGCGCGGCGCGATCGCGTAGGTCTCGGCGGGGCGCCGTGAGGTCTCCTCACGAGTGACGCGGGGGATGAGGTTCTTCCACTCGCGCTCCCCGCCCACCCACAGGCGGTACTCGGTGCCGGACTCGTCCCCCCTGTGCAGCAGCCGCATCCCCATCGACGTCGCGGTCAGTGCCGGCTGGCGCTTGGCGGCTGCCGGCTCGAAGCCGCGGTCGCGCAGCAGCATGGGATTGAACAGCGCCCACAGCAGCAGCCGCGCTCCCTCCAGCTCGGGGGACGCGGGCGCGCCTATCAGCTCAGCGGAGACAGGCGGGCTCCCCGCCTCCGTGCGCCACGCGGTGCGACGGGAGAACATCGCCAGGCGCTGCGTGACAGCCTCCCGCTCCTCGTCGGTCTCGATCCGGCCGATGCCCAGCGGGACGGGGTCCTCGCCCGTGCGCAGGAAGTGCACCGGGGTGCCCTGCTCGACCTCTCCGAACTCGAGGCCCGTGCGATGCCGTCCCACACCCGCCTGGAGGTGGGCGCCGGTCTGGCCGCGACGGGTCGAGAAGTGCGGGCTCGTGCCGAGCAGGGTGCGGCTGGCTAGGTGGAGCACGTCCAGGTGGGCGCGGAACTCGCGGGCGGTGGAGGTCTTCGTCAGCAGCTTCTTCGCATCGACGGGGAACTGCACGACGGGCCGCCCGGCGTTCTCACCCACCTCGCCGAGGGTCTCCCACAGGTGGGCGTGGCCGGGATCGGCCTTCGGCATCCGCCTGGCCACTCGGGCCCAGCTGGTGGCGACGACCCCGTCGGGGACTTCGCCGTCGAGTTCGGCGCGGTCGGTGTGTCGGGCGATCGCGACCAGCAGGTGCTGGGGTGAGGGGCCGAGCGCCGCTCGCATCTCCCTCAGCCGGGTGGTGGAGAACGGGCCGCCGACGCGCAGAGCGATGCCCAGACGGGCGCCGTCGTCGGTTTCCCCTGCGGTGGGCAGCAGCTCGGCGAGCAGATCGGGGGAGGTCTTCCGCAGCCGTGGGGCGGCGGCGATCGAGCCGGTGGTGTGCTCGGTGCGGGCGATCGTGCGCAGGAACGCGTCCCGACTGCGAGGGGACATCAGCACGAACTCGAGCATGTGCCGCAGGATCACCTCGACCCGCACATGGCGCTCCGCCGAGGACTCCAGATCGGGGGAGAGCGCGGAGCGATCCACGGCATAGGTGAGCATCTGTCCGACGGTGGCGTACGAGCGGGCCATGATCCTCCTTCTCCAGGGCGGGCACAGGCGGTCCGGGCTGTGGTGGTGGGCCATTATCCTCCTCCTACAGTGTGCATCGTCGCAGGTGGAGGGTCTAGGCGTGTCCCGGGTCAGAGCCTCCCGTCGCGGGCGTAGATCTGCCGCACCAGGTCCTCGATCGCCGGTTCGGTCAGCGACAGGTCCCGCACCTGGGCCTGGGCACCGATCGCGGTGAGCAGCGCCGGGACCGTCAGCTCGGCGCCCGAGAACGCGATCCGGTGGCGGATCCCGTCGGCCTCCACCGCGAGGGTGCTCGCGGCGGTCGGGAGGGTGAGCGCGGCGAGGGGCTCCTCGAGATCCACGATCAGCTCGCGGGGAGCACCGAGGCGCGCACGGAAGGAGGCCAGCGCCCCGTCGTACGCGACGGTGCCCGAGTTCACCACGACGATCCGGTCGCACAACCGCTCCACGTCCCCCATGTCGTGAGTGGTGAGGAACAGGGTGGTGCCGCGCTCGGCGCGGTCCTCGCGCAGGAAGCGGCGCAGCCCCTCCTTGGAGACCATGTCCAGCCCGATCGTCGGCTCATCGAGCACCACCAGCTCGGGCGAGTGCAGCAGCGCTGCCGCCACCTCGCCGCGCATCCGCTGCCCGAGCGACAGCTGCCGCACCGGGCGGTCCAGGAACCCGCCGAGGTCGAGCCCTTCCACCAGACGCCCCAGGCGCTGCTCGCGGCCACGGTCGGTGAGCCGGTGCATCGCCCCCAGGATCCGGTAGCTGTCCCGCAGCGGCAGGTCCCACCACAGCTGGGATCGCTGGCCGAAGACCACCCCGATGTCGCGGGCGAGGTGACGGCGCTCGGGCACCGGGTCGCGGCCCAGCACCCGGACCGTGCCGGCGGTGGGCTGCAGGATCCCGGTCATCATCTTGATGGTGGTGGACTTCCCCGCGCCGTTGGCACCCACGAACCCGACCGTCTCACCAAGGTCGATGCGCAGGGTGACGTCGTCCACCGCGCGCACCAGCTGCCGTCGTCGCCGCCGGGAGCCGGCGACGGGAGTGCGGACAAGGTAGTCGCGACGCAGCCCCGCGAGCTCCACGGCGGGGGACTGCGGTGACGGTTCAGGGGTGCTCATCCACCGGCTCCTGTGTATCTGCGGACTCCCGCGCGCCAGAGCAGACCGGCGACGATCCAGGCCAGGACCGTGGCCGGCAGGCCCAGCCACCCGGCCCAGGCGGGGATCAGGGCCGGGCCGGGCAGGTCCAGCAGCGCGAGGGTGGGGGCGTAGGCGATCAGCGTCGCCGGGATGACGAAGGTGAAGAAGGCGCGCATCGGCAGTGCGAAGACGGCGCCGGGGGTGGTGGCGACGTAGTTGCCGCCGTAGGTGAAGGCGTTGGCGAACTCGCGGCCGTCGACCAGCCAGAACTGCAGGGCGCCGGCCACCGTGAACAGGGCGCCGAAGAGCAACGCGCCGGCGAGCGGTGCGAGCACGGCCAGCAGCAGCGTGGCCCCCGTCGGCTGGAAGCCGGCGAGCACCAGGGCGGTGACGTACATCGCCAGGCCCACCACGATCCGGCCGATGCGGCGCAGCGAGAGATCCAGGCTCGAGATCTGCAGCAGCACCGGAACGGGGCGGATCAGCAGGGTCTCGAGCTTTCCGGACCTGATCTGGGTGGAGAGCCCGTCGATCTCCCCGAAGAGGATGTCCCCGATCCCGAAGGCGAGGGCGCCGAGTCCATAGACCACGGCGACCTGCGTGAGCGTCATCCCGCCGAGCGTGCTCACCTGCGAGAGGATCACCCACAGCTCGAGGAACTCGGTGCCCACGATCAGCACCTGCCCCAGGAGGTCGGTGAGGAAGCTGGTGCGGAAGGTCGCCTGTGAGCGGATCCGGGAGCCGTACAGGGTGCGGACCATCCGGGCTGTGGAGACGGGGCGGTCCAGGGGATCGGGGCGGGCCGCCCGGGCGGCACGATCCGCAGGCGAGGGACGGGGCTGCTCAACCACCCTGCACCTCCACGCTCCGCACCCCGGCGTGCAGCATCGCCAGAGCCGCGGCGGTGAGCACCGCGATCCAGCCCAGCTGGGTCCCCAGCAACGGCAGCGCCTCCAGCGGGGACACCCGGCCGGAGAGGGTGTCGATCGGGGTCTGGATCATCGAGGGGAAGGGCGTGGCGCGGGCGATCGTGAGCAACCAGTCCGGAAACCACACGATCGGGATCAGGAAGCCGGAGAGCAGATTCATCACCGCGGTGTAGACCACGGTCAGACCGCGAGTCTCGAGCAGCCAGAAGGCGGCGAGGTTCACCAGCATGTCCGCGAGGAATGCGACCGTGATCGCCAGCAGCAGGGAGAGCGCGCCGAGCAGGTAGGACAGCGGATCCTCCGGCAGCGCGAGGCCGGTGAGCAGCGCGCCGATCAGCAGCGGCGGCACGCCGCGGCCGAGCAGCAGGAAAGCGGCACGTCCCAGCTTCTGCGCGTAATAGAGGCCCAGGAAGGAAGTGGGGCGCAGCAGGTCTATCGCCACATCCCCCTGGTGGACGCGCTGGGAGACCTCACGGGTGCCGAAGGCCTCGATAGGGGCCAGCAGCGCCTGTCCGAGCCAGACGTAGGTCGCCGCCTGGGCGATGGTGTACCCGCTGAGCTCGCCGCCGGCGGTGGTGATCGCGGCGAACAGGATCGAGGCGCGGATCAGGCCGAAGATCGAGTTGGTGAATACCCCGGCGGCCGTTGCCAGACGGTAGGTCGAGTACTGGCGGAAGGCCGCAGCGGCGATCGTCCAGTACGTGGGCACTCGCGCGAGCCTAGCGAGCTGTGGGAGGTGCCACAAGGTGAACGTGGAATCCGTGTCCACCTGGGCCGGGCCGCGCTGTCCCTCCGGGTGGCGAGCGATCGGGTCGAGGGCGCAGCCGGCGTGCGCACCGCCCGGGTCTACGCTGTTCCGGTCCCCACCCGACCCCTGTGAGAGCCGGCCCATGCACACCTACTCCGACGCCTCCTCCGACGCTCCCTCCGACACCGCCGTCGACCCCTCCGCGCGCGCACCTCGTCGGAAGCGCTTCGGACTGCTTCCCCGGATCCTCCTCGCGATCGTGCTGGGGATCCTGCTGGGCCTCGTGATGCCCGAGGCGCTCGCCCGCATCTTCACCACCTTCAACGGGGTCTTCTCCGGGTTCCTCGGGTTCCTCATCCCGTTGATCATCGTGGGCCTGGTGACGCCGGCGATCGCGGAGCTCGGCCACGGGGCCGGGAAGATGCTCGCCGCGACCGCCGGGATCGCCTACCTCTCCTCCATCCTGTGCGGGCTGTTCGCGCTGGCGCTCTCCCTGTTCCTGCTGCCGCGGATGCTGGGCGGGGCGCGCATCGACTCCCTCGAGAACCCCGAGGACTCCGCGATCGCGGCCTTCTTCGAGATCGAGATCCCGCCGGTGTTCGGCGTGATGACCGCGCTGGTCCTCTCGTTCTGCCTCGGCATCGGGCTCACGCTCGTGAAGAAGGGTGCGCTGCAGGAGTCCTTCGTGCAGCTGCGCACGATCGTGGTGCGCATCATCGAGGCGATCATCATCCCGCTGCTGCCGCTCTACATCTTCGGCATGTTCCTGGGGCTGACCATGAACGGCCAGATCTGGACCGTGATCGGCACTTTCCTCACCGTGATCCTGCTGGTCTTCGGGATGACCGTGGTGGTGCTGCTCGCGCAGTACGCCGCGGCCGGCTGGGCGATGGGCCGCAATCCCCTGAAGATGCTGTGGACGATGCTGCCCGCCTACATGACGGCGCTCGGCACCAGCTCCTCGGCCGCGACCATCCCGGTGACCACCGAGTGCACCAAGCGCAACGGCATCCCCGACGCGATCGCCGACTTCGTGATCCCGCTGTGCGCCACGATCCACCTCGCCGGCTCGACGCTGAAGATCACCACCTTCGCCGTCGCGATCATGATCGTCACCGGTATGCCGCTGAACATCGGCGCCCTGGTGGGCTTCGTGTTCATGCTGGGCGTCGTGATGATCGCGGCGCCGGGCGTGCCCGGTGGCGCGATCATGGCCGCCGCCGGTGTGCTCGCCTCGTTCCTCGGCTTCGGTGAGGCTGCCGTGGGCCTCATGATCGCCGCGTACATCGCGATCGACTCCTTCGGCACCGCCACGAACGTCACCGGGGACGGCGCGATCGCGGCGCTCATGACCAGGTTCTCCAAGGGACGCATCAGCGGCGACATGACCGCGCAGCACCATCCGCAGGTGCACGGCGTCTGAGCTGTCGAGTGAGCTCGGCCGTCGTGAAAGCGGGCCCGTCAGCACCCTGCGAGGTGCGGGCGGGCCCGCTTCTGTTCGTCAGCCGCTCGCACCTGAAGCATCTGCCATACTGAACATATGAGCAATCGTTCAGATGTTGAGGTGCGGTCCGCCGAGATCGCCGACCTCGCCGACGTCTTCTCCCTGCTGGGGGATCCCAGCCGCCTGCGCCTGCTGTTCGCGCTGCGCGGGGGCGAGGTGAGCGTGGGGGAGCTGTCGACCCTCACCGGGCAGTCGGATTCCGCGGTCTCGCATGCGCTGCAGCTGCTGCGCGCCCACCGCATCGTCCGCGTGCGTCGGGAGGGGCGGCGCGCCTTCTACCGTCTGGACGACCCGCACGTGCGGATGCTGCTCGAGGTCGCCCTCACCCACACCGAGCACAGCGAGCTCCAGCATCCCGAGAGGCGCACCGTGGACGCGCCGCAGGAGCGTGCGGGCTCGCCCCACGAGCCGGTCGAGCAGGCAGTCTCATGAGCCATTCCCACGGGGGCGGCGCCACCGGCCACGCCGGGGCCGCGCACCGCTGGCGGCTGATCGTCGCGGTGGTGCTGATCGGCGGGTTCTTCGTCGTCGAGCTGGCGGCCGGGCTGCTCTCGGGCTCCCTCGCGCTGCTCTCGGACGCCGGGCACATGGCTGCGGACGTGGTCACCCTGTCCGCGGCGCTCGCCGCGACGGTGTTCGCTGCGCGTCCCTCTCGTGATGGCCGGCGCACCTTCGGCAACTACCGCCTTGAGACCTTCGCCGCCCTGCTGGCGGTCCTGATCATGCTGGTCGTCGCCGCCCTCGTGACGATCAGCGGGATCAGCCGGCTGGGTGCCGAGGTCCACGTCGACACCACGCCGATGCTGATCGTCGGCGGGCTCGGCCTGGTCGTGAACCTGGTGGTGCTGCTGATGCTGCACGGCGGGGCGAAGGAGAGCCTCAACGTCAAGGGTGCCTATCTCGAGGTCCTGGCCGACACCCTCGGCTCGGTCGGGGTGATCGTCGCAGCGGTGCTGATCCGTCTGACCGGAGCGAGCCTCATCGACACGATCGTCGCGCTCGCGATCGGGGCGTTCATCGCGGTGCGTGCCGTGCTGCTGGCCCGCGAGGTGCTCACCGTGCTGGGCCAGGCCGCACCCGCAGACATCGACCCCCAGCAGGTGGAGGACGATCTGCGGGCCCTCGACGGGGTCGCCGATGTCCACGACCTGCACCTGTGGACCCTCACCTCCGGGATGGAGGTCGCCACCGTCCATCTGGTGACCGCGCCCGGAGCTGATCCGCACCCGGTCCTCGACGCCGCCCAGGAGCTGCTCAGCACCACGCACGACATCGCCCATGCGACCGTCCAGACCGAGCCGACCGACCACCACGGCTGCCTCGAGATCGGCTGGTGACCTGCAGGCCGGACCGCCGGATGAGAGCGTCGGGCTCCGCGTACGCTGGGGCCATGACCTCTACGACCTCCATGAATGCTGCGAAAACTGCTGGCAACGACCCCACCCGTCTGACCGCCGTCGTCACCGGCGCCTCCTCCGGCATCGGCCGCGCCACCGCCGTGCGCCTGGTGGCCGAGGGCTGGCGCGTGCTCGCTGTCGCGCGCCGCGAGGACCGGCTGCGCGAGCTCGCCGAGCAGACCGGCTGCGAGGTGCTCGCCGTCGACATCACCTCCGATGACTCCGTCCAGCGCCTGGTCGAAAGGGCCGCCGAGCTGTTCGGCGGCTCCCTGAACGCCGTGGTGCATGTGGCCGGCGGCGCCCTCGGCGTCGAGACCGCCGCCGAGGCGGACCTCGAGAAGTGGCAGCGCATGTACGACATCAACGTGCTGGGCACGGTGCGGGTCACCCGCGCCCTGCTGCCGGCACTGCGGGAGAGCGGCCGTGGAGACCTGCTGTTCGTCACCTCGGTGGCCGGTCACGAGGCCTACCCCGGCGGTTCCGGCTACAACGCCGCCAAGGCCGGGGAGCACATGCTCGCCAACGCCCTGCGCCTCGAGCTGAACGGGGAGAGGATCCGCGTCATCGAGATCGCCCCCGGAATGGTCCGCACCGAGGAGTTCTCCCTCACCCGCCTCGGCGACCAGGACGCGGCCGACGCCGTCTACGACGGAGTCGAGCAGCCGCTGACCGCGGAGGACTGCGCGGACGTCATCTCCTATGCGCTCAATGCCCCGCATCACGTGAACCTCGATCTGGTGACCGTCCGTCCCCTCGCGCAGGCGGCCGCCCACCGCGTCGCCCGCCACCAGGGAGTCTGATGGTCCACGGCGGGATGGGCGGCCCCGGCGGAGGGATGGGCGGCGGGGGCGGCCGGATGCGCGACGACCTCAAGCTCGCCCCCGGCCAGCGCCCCGACCTGCGACGGGTGCTGTCCCTGTTCCGCCCGTATCGCGGGATCCTCACGGGGGTGCTGGCACTGATCGTGATCGGTGCCGCCGTTGGGGTGGTCTCCCCGTTCCTGATCCGCGAGATCGTGGATGTCGCCCTGCCTGAGCAGCGCGCCGACGTGCTGGCATGGTCCGTCGGCGGGCTGATCGCGGTGACGGTGATCTCGAGCGCGCTCGGGGTCACCCAGTCGATGCTCTCCACCCGGGTGGGCCAGTCCGTGATGCACGACCTGCGGGTCTCTGTCTTCTCCCACCTGCAGCGGATGGGGCTGGGATTCTTCACCCGCACCCGCACCGGAGAGATCCAATCGCGGATCTTCTCCGACATCGGCTCCATGCAGGCCGTGGTCACCTCCGTGATGACCCAGATCGTCTCCTCCGGGGCGGGGGTGGCGATGGCGCTGGTGGCGATGTTCGCCCTGGACTGGCGGCTGACCCTTTTCTCCCTCATCGCATTGCCCTTCGCGGTGTGGATGAACCGCCGGGTGGGCCGCCGCAGACGAGCGATCGTGAAGACCCGCCAGGAGAAGGCGGCGGACCTCTCCGCCGGGATCCAGGAGTCCCTGTCCGTCTCCGGCATCCTGCTGGGGGTCACCATGGGGCGCACGCAGGCGCTCAGCCAGGCCTTTGCCACCGACTCGCGGGAGCTCGCGGACCTCGAGGTCCGCTCCGAGATGGCCGGCCGCTGGCACATGGCCGTCTTCACGACCCTGATGGCGCTGTTCCCGGCCCTGACCTACCTGCTCGGCGGCCACCTGCTCTTCGGCGACCCCGAGGGCCAGGGCGTCACCATCGGCACTCTGGTCGCCTTCATCGCCCTGCAATCCGGCCTGTTCCCCCAGATCAACGGGCTGCTGCGCGTCGCGACCCAGGTCAACAGCTCCCTGGCGCTGTTCGCGAGGGTGTTCGAGTACCTCGACGCTCCGATCCTCATCAGCGACGCGCCGGAGGCCCTGGCGCTGGACCCGGTAACCGTGCGCGGAGAGATCCGCTTCGAGGACGTCACCTTCACCTATCCGGGCGCGGAGGCGCCGGCGCTGCACGGCATCGACCTGGTGGTTCCGGCCGGGAAGCACACCGCGCTGGTGGGGGCCACCGGCTCGGGCAAGACCAGCACCGGTTACCTGATGGCGCGGCTCTATGAGCCCAGCTCCGGCCGGATCACCCTGGATGGTCACGACCTGCGGGAGATCACCATGGATTCGCTCGCGGCGAGCATCGGTGTGGTCACCCAGGAGACCTATCTGCTGCACGCCTCGATCGCCGACAACCTGCGCTTCGCCCGGCCGGAGGCGAGCGATGAGGAGCTGCGGAAGGCCTGCCGGATCGCGCAGATCCACGACCACATCGAGTCTCTGCCGCAGGGCTACGACACCGTGGTGGGGGAGCGCGGTTACCGGTTCTCCGGCGGGGAGAAGCAGCGTCTGGCGCTTGCGCGCACGATCCTGCGGGACCCGCCGGTACTGCTGCTCGACGAGGCGACCTCCGCGCTGGACGTCGCCACCGAGCGTGCGATGTCCGGTGCGCTCGACGCCGCCGCCCGTGGCCGCACCACCGTCTCGATCGCCCACCGGCTCTCCACCATCCGGCACGCCGATCAGATCATCGTGATGCAGCACGGCCGCATCCTCGAGCGCGGCACCTACGAGGAGCTGGTGACGCGAGGCGGGATCTTCGCGCAGCTCGCGATCCAGGACGCCCGACGGGACAGCGCCGCGCCCGGACCAGGGGACGGCGAGGCTTTGCAGCCGTGGGCGGCGAGTGACGATGCCGAGGACCCGGCCCCGCCGCTGCGGAGCTGAGCCGGTCCGCGGCCAGCTGAGCCGGTCCACGGCCAGCTGAGCCGGTCTACGACCCGATGTGCCGGTCTACGACCAAAGGGGGAGGGACATCTCCACCCTGCGCAGGATGTGGGAGACCTGCCGCCCGGGGGAGGATCTCTCCATGGAGAGGCGCCGCACCCCCACCGGACGGCGGCCTCTCGAGCATCCGAGCAGAGAGGTCCCCCTGATGACGACGACGCATCTCGGCCATGTCGAGCAGGCACGATCCGGGGCCAAGCCCGCCATGGGCAGGCCGCTGCTGTTCGCTCTGCTGCTCGCCGTCGCCGCTGCCGGAATGCTGCTCCTGCTGGTCACCGGCCCCAGCATCGCGCTGCCGTTCGCGGTCGGTGCCGCGACGGCGCTGATGATGCTGGTGGGCGTGGCCTGGGTCGTGGCTGGTCCCCGGCTCTGACGCACTCCGATCACGGAGATCCCGATCCGATCAGCGAGATCCCGGTCAGAGGGATCCTGAGGGACGTCCTCAGATGTCGATCTCGATCTCGCCCTCGCCGCGGGATACGCAGGTGATCATCTGGTCCGCGTGCTCGTCGTCCATCAGGAACTCGTCCAGGTGCTCGACCTCGCCGGAGACCAGCGGCACCACGCAGGTGCCGCACACGCCGCCCTCGCACGAGTAGTCCATCGGGATGTCAGCGTCAAGCAGCGCCTGGAGGAGGGATTGACCCTCGCCGATCTCGAGCGTGACGCCCGACTTCAGGCACTTGGCGGTGAAGGGCTCTCCGAACAGCGACATCCTCGCTCCTTCTGCGTCGACCACCCCGTGACGCGGGGCGGGATCGTGGAGCTCTCAGTCTTCCATGACCTCGCCTCCTCCACGAGGTGAGTCTTGCCTCCTCACCCAGCGCCTCGCCCAGCGCGTTGCAGAGCCCAGAGGGACATCAGCGGCAGCTCACCTGAGGGAGCCGTCGTCCGCGTCGGCCGTTTCACGAAGGCTCCCGGGACTCGCCGTCATCGGCGCGGGAGCGACAGACACAGGAGCCGAGATCGCGGCCCGCACGCTCGGCGTGCCCGGGTCGGAAGGTGTCAGCGCGAGCGCCGACGGACCGAAGCTGAGCACGAGCAGGGCCGCCGCGCCGAGTGCCGAGGCGCTCGCCGTGGCCCGGCTGCGCCGTGGGCCGGCATCCTGGGCACCGGTGTCCTCATCCATGCGACCTCCTCGATGGGGGAGCGGCAGGTCGAGCCGCTGCCTGTATTCGACGTCCCGCGGCTGGGCAGGTGCTGTGCATCTCACCCGGATCTGCTGGGACGCGAATGGGATGCGCAAGGAGGGGACACGTAAGGAAGGGACGAGGGAGGGGGAGCCGGGCTGTTCCGCGCGTCTCTTCCCCGCCCGGCCGCGTGACCGTCCTCGGGCCGCCGCGTACACTGACCGCCATCGGCATCGACCCGGCCATCACCGGCGAGCCGCGGGAAGAACCGCCCGTTGTCCGTTCGCGGGCACGGGCCTAGTAGAACCCGCCGGGACCAGCCCGTCACAGCTGAGGAACAAGGGGAGGCCCCTGGATCGCCACCGGCGATGCAGCGGACGTCAACCGAGGTGGTACCGCGCCACCGGCCCTGCGCCGGGAAGCGTCCTCGGACTGCGTGTTGTCCCAGCTCTTACCCTTGTTCTGCCTCGGAGGTCCGTCCCATGGTCTACCCGGTCAGCGGAGACCCGCTCGTCCCCTCACCGAACCTGCCCTCGCTCGAGAACGCCATCCAGGAGTTCTGGCGGCAGGACGACACCTTCCGTGCTTCGATCGCCCGGCGCGAGGGTGCCGAGGAGTTCGTCTTCTACGACGGTCCTCCCTTCGCCAACGGCCTGCCGCACTACGGCCACCTGCTCACCGGCTTCGTCAAGGACGTCATCCCGCGCTTCCGCACCATGTGCGGGAACAAGGTGGACCGCCGCTTCGGCTGGGACACCCACGGGCTGCCCGCCGAGCTCGAGGCGATGAAGGAACTCGGGATGACCGAGAAGTCCGAGATCGAGGCGATGGGCGTGAAGGAGTTCAACAACGCCGCCCAGGCCTCGGTGCTGAAGTACACCAAGGAGTGGGAGGACTACGTCACCCGCCAGGCCCGCTGGGTCGACTTCGAGAACGACTACAAGACCCTCGACGTCACCTTCATGGAATCGGTGCTGTGGGCGTTCAAGACCCTGTACGACAAGGGGCGGGCGTATGAGGGCTACTACGTGCTGCCCTACTGCTGGAAGGACCAGACGCCGCTGTCCGCGCACGAGCTGCGGATGGACGATGACGTCTACAAGGAGCGCCAGGACCAGACCGTCACCGTCACCTTCCCCTTCACCGGGGAGAAGGCCCAGCAGCTGGGCCTTGACGGCGTGAAGGCGCTGGCCTGGACCACCACTCCCTGGACCCTGCCCACCAACTTCTCCCTCGCCGTCGGTCCCGAGCTCCAGTACTCGGTGGTCCCCGCGGGGCCGCTGGGCGCCGCCGACGGCACCGCCGCAGGTGCAGGCCGCTACCTCATGGCCACCGCGCTGCTCGGCTCCTACACCAAGGAGCTCGGCTACGAGAGCGCCGAGGAGGCGCTCGCCGCCTGCGAGGAGCGCGTGTACGCCGGCTCCGAGCTCGAGCACGTCGCCTACGAGCCGCTGTGGACCGTCTATTCGGAGGACCGGGCGAAGTGGGGCACCGAGAACGCGTGGATCGTCACCGTCGCGGACTACGTCTCCACCGATGACGGCACCGGCGTGGTCCACCAGGCCACCGCCTACGGTGAGATCGACCAGCAGGTCAACGCCGAGTACGGCATCCCCGTGATCGTCTCCGTGGACGAGGGCGCCCAGTTCCTGGACTACTTCGCCGGCACCGCGCTCGACGAGATCGCCGGGGTGCAGGTGTTCGAGGCGAACCGCCCGATCATCCGCAACCTCCAGCAGGCCGGACGCCTGATGCGCGAGGCCAGCTACGTGCACTCCTACCCGCACTGCTGGCGCTGCCGTAACCCTCTGATCTACAAGGCCGTCTCCTCCTGGTACGTGAAGGTCGCCGACCAGCGCGAGCGCATGCTCGAGCTGAACGAGCAGATCGACTGGGTCCCCGGGAACGTCAAGCACGGCCAGTTCGGCAAGTGGCTCGAGGGTGCCCGCGACTGGGCGATCTCCCGCAACCGCTACTGGGGCACCCCGCTGCCGATCTGGAAGAGCGACGATCCGAACCATCCCCGGATCGACGTGTATGGGTCCCTCGCCGAGATCGAGGAGGCCTTCGGCACCCTGCCGCGCAACGAGCTCGGCGAGGTGGACCTGCACCGTCCGTACATCGACGAGCTCACGCGCCCGAACCCCGACGACCCCACCGGGCAGTCCACCATGCGTCGTGTCGAGGAGATCTTCGACGTCTGGTTCGACTCCGGCTCGATGCCGTTCGCGCAGATGCACTACCCCTTCGAGAACACCGAGCGGTTCGAGTCCCACAACCCGGCGGACTTCATCGTGGAGTACATCGGGCAGACCCGCGGCTGGTTCTACGTCATGCACGTGCTCTCCACCGCACTGTTCGACCGGCCCGCCTTCACCTCGGTGATCTGCCACGGCATCGTGCTCGGCGAGGACGGGCAGAAGATGTCCAAGTCGCTGGGCAACTATCCCGACGTGCGCGAGATGTTCGACAAGTACGGAGCCGACGCGATGCGCTGGTTCCTCATGAGCTCCCCGATCCTGCGCGGCGGGAACCTCGTGGTCGATGAGCCGAAGATCCGCGATGCCACCCGTCAGATGGTGCTGCCGCTGTGGAACGTCTGGTACTTCCTGGGGCTGTACGCCAATGCTGCGGGCCAGAAGGACGCGGCCGGGAAGCCGACGGGCTACCTCGGGAAGACCCGCTACGACTCCAGCGATGTCATGGACCGCTACCTGCTGGCCCGCACCGGCGACCTCGTGCGCGAGGTGAAGGAGGCGATGACCGCGCTCGCGATCGCGGACGCCGCCGAGCTGGTCCAGGACTACCTGGACATGCTCACCAACTGGTACGTGCGCCGCTCCCGCGACCGTTTCTGGGAGGGCGACGAACAGGCGATCGACGTGCTCTCCACGTGCCTGTCGACCCTCTGCCAGGTGGCGGCGCCGCTGCTGCCGATGGTCACCGAGGAGATCTGGAAGCAGCTCACCGGCGGGCGCTCCGTGCATCTGACCGACTGGCCCGATGCGGACCTGTTCCCCCGTGACGCGGAGCTGGTGGCACAGATGGACGATGTGCGCGCGATCGCGAGCGTGGGCAACTCCCTGCGCAAGAAGGGGCAGCTGCGGGCGCGGCTGCCGCTCGCCGAGCTCACCGTGGTCCACCACGCCCCGAGCACGCTGGAGGCGTTCTCGGGGATCATCGCCGACGAACTCAACGTCAAGGCCGTGCGCCTGCTGGACGTCGCGAGCGAGGAGGCGCAGGGGATGGGCGTCGAGCAGCGGCTCAGCGTCAATGCCCGCGCCGCCGGCCCGCGCCTGGGCAAGCAGGTGCAGACGGTCATCAAGGGCTCCAAGTCCGGTGACTGGTCCGCTGACGAGAACGGCGTGGTCATCTCCGGCGGCATCGAGCTCGCCGAGGGCGAGTACACGCTCGACCTGGTCGCGGGCGAGTCCGCGGCGATGGAGGGCCGGGCCGTCGGCGTGCTGCGAGGCGGGGACTTCGTCGCGCTCGATACCCGGGTGACCGCTGAGCTCGAGGCCGAGGGCGTGGCCCGGGACGTGGTGCGCGCGATCCAGTCGGCTCGCCGCGAGGCAGGCTTCGACGTCTCGGACCGGATCCGACTGACCGTGGACGGCGACGAGTCCGTGACCGCTGCCGTCGCCGTGCATCGGGAGCTGGTCGCCGGTGAGGTGCTCGCGGTCGAGGTCTCTGTGCCGGCCGGACCGGCCGAGGGTGCGCACGCAGCGAGCGAGAAGGTCTCCGGCGGAACTGTCACGGTATCCGTGACCCGCGCCTGAGACTGCCTCCGTCCTCGAGCGGCCCCAGACCGGATCAGACCGGTCTGGGGCCGCTGCGCTGCTGGACCCGGCCGCGGGGCCGGAGAGCGCGATCGGGGGTGCGGCAATCCGCCGAGGTGGGCACTTCTCCCCATCGCGCAGAGCAGGCCCTCCTGGATAGCGTGACGGCATCGACGTCGGCGTGCACTATGAGCTCAGGGGACCTTCATGACACGTTTTCGCTCCCACCTCGAACCGGCGCTCAGCGCCGCCTTCGCCCGACTGCGCGAACCACGGCGGATCAATCCCACCTGGCTGCCCCAGCTCGACGGTGCCGCGCTGGGGCGACCCGACCTGGCCCCCGGGGAGCAACGGCTCGCCCAGCGTGCTCTGATCGCCCCCGTGGTCACGGTGCTCACCGCCACGACCCCGGAAGAGACGGAAGAGCTCCGCATCGTCCTGGATGCCGACGGCGCGATCGCGCTGACCCGGATCGGGGACGGCCCGTACGAATGGTGGGATGCCCCCACCGACGTGATCCCCCACCTGGTGCTCACGCTGCTCTCCTCCTCTTCACGACTGTCCGCCGCACCACAGATGACGACGCGAGGCCCGCACAACGCCCTCACCATCACGCTCGAGCAGCGGCGGTCGATCGCCGCGCGCATCGCCGAAGGGACACCGGCACATGCGGCCATCGCCGCACAGACCGATCTCAGCGAGCCGCTGCGCGACGCCCTCCTGAGCGACCGCGACAGGGCCACCTTCGATATCTGCATGCACGTCCCACCGAGCACGCACGCTCCGATGCTGCGATTCCACCTGCTGCGTCGTTGGAATGCGGGCGTCCACGGCCTGTACAGCGCCGACGGCGACACCGGATTCAGCGACGACCTCCATCAGGTCGCCGATGGTGACGTGCTCGCCACCGTCCTGCCCCTTCTGGAGGAGGGCGCCGGACTGGCGTCCGGCACGGAGATAGTGGCATGACCTTCTACGGCATGGTCCCCGAGGAGGTCCGCGCACAGGCGGACCGCTGTGCGAACGGCGCCGAGCAGGTCAGCAGCCTGCAGCAGCGCCTGGACGGCATCGTCCAGGGCACGTCCTGGACCGGCCCTGACCGCGACGACTTCCTCTCGACCTGGACGAACCACGCTGCGCCCGGTCTGGCGCGCCTCGAGATGCTCCTGACCGAGCAAGCTGGAGCACTGCGCGGCGAAGCCGACGAGCAGGACAGAGTCTCGGGAGAGGAGACGGGGGACCCCCTGGCGAACCTCTTCGAGGATGCCGGGGACTGGCTCCGGGACCGGGCTGAGGACGCCGGGGATTGGCTCCGGGACCGGGCCGGGGACGTCGAGAAATGGTTCAAGGACAGGGTCGAGGACGTCGAGGACTGGTTCCGAGACCGGTTCCACGACACCTTCGGCGACGCCTCCGATCCCGACCGGCCCTGGGCGGAGATCTTCGCCCAGGACATCGTCGATGAGCTCGTCGAGGGGGAGAAGCTCGACCACCCCACAGAGGTGGAGGTCCTCGGCTCACGCGAGATCACCGACAGCGACGCTCCGGAGAGCCTCGAGGACCTCGTGCTCGACAACGACGAGAGCCGTCGGACGATCCCCGGCACTGAGCCCCCGCGAGAGTATGACCCTCTGGATGAGGCACAGATCCGTATCCAGACGGTGACGGGTGCCGACGGCGTCGAGCGGTACATCGTCCACGTCCCTCCCACTCAGGGCGCGCCGCTGCAGGAGAAGGTCAGCGTGCTCGGGCATGAGACGCCGATCCCCGACGTGGACGCCACGCTCGAGGGATGGAACGAGCAGGGGCAGCCGTTCGGATGGGACAACAACCTCTACGCGATGGCGGGCAAGGAGAACGCAGGAGCGAACGCCGTGAAGGAGGCGATGCAGGAGGCCGGGATCCCGGAGGGCTCCGAGATCGCGTTCGTCGGCCATTCACAGGGAGGTCTCGTCGCCGCGCAGCTCGCCGATGACCCCTCCTTCAACGGTGGCAGCTACCAGGTCACCGACATCTTCTCGGTGGGCTCCCCGGTCCAGACCTACACCCCGGCGAACTCGGACACCGACGTGCTCAACATCCAGCACGTCGAGGACGGCGGGAACCAGGGGGACTTCGTCCCCACCCTCGACCTCGAAGGCAGCTCGCATGCTCACCCGGACGGCAATCCGGCACCCAACGTCCGCGACGTCTCCTTCGGCACACCGAATCCGTCGGACGGCTACACCCCGGAGAGCGACAACCACCAGGCGCACAACTCAGTGCTGTGGAACGAGGACGGCACCGCCCACGATCCGGATTCCGCGTACTACGGGACGGTGCGGAACAACGGTGACGATCCCGCACTCGCGGCGAAGGAGGAGCGGATGCAAGGGAAGTACTTCGGGGAGGGAACGTCCATGGATGAGGACGTCGTGGTCGATGTCAGACGCACGCCGTGAGCTCGGGTGCGCGGCTCGGGTCAGCAGCAGACAACGCCGACCCACGAGCACGGGTCAGCTGATCCCGTAATGGTCGTAGAAGTGGCCCAGGGTGGCGAACGTCGACTCACCCAGATCGACCAGCTCGGTCGCGGTGACCTCGGCGCCCTCTGAGCCGATCCCGGCGACTTTGGCGACTTTGATCCCGCGGTCGCCCCCGTACCTGCGGTGGAGGACCTCGACGCCGAGGCCCCAGGCTTCGTCGAAGGCGTCACGCAGCTGGTCCGCAGCGACGTCGAGCTCGATGCTCCCGGAGATCAGGGAGCCCAGCCCGCCGCCGGCACCGAAGCTGATCTCTGCGCCGGTGACTGCCGGGGCGCCCTCGATGGCGTCCTCCACAGCCTGCTTGCCGGGGCGGAGCACCCCGCAGCCGGTGAGCATCGAGACCAGGCCCATGGCACCTCCAGCCAGTGCAATCCGGCGGTTCATGTGCATCGATCCTCTCGGTATCGCCCGCGGAGCACAACGGTACCTCGCATGATCGCCACGATCGACCCCAGGCGGTGTGTTGCAAGTCGGTATCAGCTGGTCATCACAGCTTTCCAAGCGGGTTTTCCGGACCTATCCTGAGCGGAGGATCCACTCCTCGGGATCCTTGGACATCGGAGATCATGATGGTTCGCCCCGCCCCCCTGCCATTTCCCTCATCCGCGGCGTCGGCAGGTCCGGTGACAGCGCCACCATCACCCGAGCGCACCCATGGATTCCGCGTCCTGCTGCTCGCCGTCTCCCTCTTCGTGCTCGCGGGTTCCGTGCTCGCCGGCTCCCCAGGAGCCCGGGCCGAGACGCCACCGCCCGGGCTCGGCGGTTTCTCTCCGGGCTTCCTCATCACCGATACCCGGATGTTCGACTCCACCGCGATGGACCGTGCAGGAGTCGACTCCTTCCTCGACGCGCAGGGGGCGAACTGCGTCGACGGCACCGATGGCGCTGACTGCCTGAAGAATCTGACGGCGGACACGCCGCAGCGAGCGGCCACCGCCTACTGCGCCGCGATCCCGGCGGCCAACAACGCCACCGCAGGCAGGATCATCACCGATGTGGCCCAGGCCTGCGACGTGAACCCGCAGGTGATCCTCGTGATGCTCCAGAAGGAGCAGGGACTGATCACCACCCGGAATGCGACGCCGACGCAGCTGGAGAAGGCGCTCGGCTTCCGCTGCCCCGACTTCCAGGCCTGCGATCCGGCGTTCGGTGGTTTCGTCCACCAGATCTACCACGGCATCTCCCGCCTGCAGGAGTACGGCGACCCTGCCCGTGGTGATCGCTACCAGGCGGGGCGGACCTACGACATCCAGTACAGCCCTTTTGAGTTCTGCGGCTACGGCGAGGTGAAGATCTTCAACCGGGCGACGGCAGCGCTGTACAACTACACGCCGTTCACCCCCACCGAGGCCACCCTCGCCGCAGGTGCCGGCGCGGTCCCCGACGATGTCTGTGCGACCTACGGCAACCGCAACTTCTTCCGCACCTTCTCGCTGTGGTTCGGCTCGCCGACCGGCGCCCCTGAGGACCGCTACCCGATCACAGCACCCTGGGGGAAGGACCCTGCCGCACCGTTCACCGATGTGCCCTACGGCAGCTCGATCTTCTTCACCGAGATCGCATGGATGAAGCACACGGAGCTCTCCACCGGCTGGGCCGACGGCACCTACCGACCGCTGCAGCCGATCGCCCGCGACGCGATGGTCGCCTTCCTCTATCGCGCCGCCGGGGAGCCTGCCTTCACGCCTCCGCGCACGTCTCCTTTCAAGGATGTGCCGCGCAGCTCGCAGTTCTTCAAGGAGATCGCCTGGGCCGAGTCCGAGGGGATCACCACCGGATGGTCCGATGGGACCTTCCGTCCCCTGCAGCCCGTGAACCGGGATGCGATGGCGGCGTTCCTCTACCGTTCCGCCGGGGAGCCTGCCTTCACGCCTCCGCGCACGTCTCCATTCACGGATGTGCCGCGCAGCTCGCTGTTCTACAAGGAGATCGCCTGGGCGGAGGACGAGCGCATCACCACCGGCTGGTCCGATGGGACCTACCGGCCGCTGCAGTCGATCAACCGGGATGCGATGGCGGCGTTCATCTACCGGATGACGATCGACTGACTCCGGGCACCGTGCATGACATGCTCAGGGCTGAACCTTCCGACGAGGGGATGAGCATGGTGAGCAGACGTGGAGTTCTGGGCGGGGCCGCTGCCGCGACGGCACTGCTGCTGGGCGGGTGCGGGTTCGGGCGCAGGAATCTCCTCGCCGCGGCAGAGGAGGCCGCGGCCGGGGTCGAGGGCGTCTCCGCAGTGGAGCTCGAGATGGCCGATGGCGCGAACTTCGAGCGCCTCCTGCGCGGCACCGTCTCCCTGGAGGCGGAGGACCGTGACAGTGGCCTCGTGCTCTTCGACCAGGTGATGCGCGAGGTCGTGACGGTCATCCATGCAGAGCTCGACGATCCGGAGGCTCGCAGCCTCAGGGTCGGGGGGATCACCGCAGCACTCGATGGCGGGGAGGAGCTGACCCCGCTGGATCTTCTCCCCGACCTGTCGATCCCGAATCCACGACGGGATCGGGTGACGGCCGAGTCGTTCTACGAGAAGTACGGACTGAGCTGAGCACGGGATGGCTGGGCGACCGGCGTTCCGCTCGGGCCTCCGCACGGGGCGCTCACAGCGCGCCGCGCCCCACCGTCACGACCTGGGACTGTGCGACGTAGGTCCCTTCCCCGAGATACCTCCCCGTGAGGTCCTCCTGCAGCGCGGAGAGCGTGGGATCGCTGGCGGTGGCTCGGCCCACGCTGCCTGAGTACCCACCCTCGGCGCCACCGCCCGGGCTCATCGAATCATGGTTCGACTCGAGCACGGTGACGGGATGGAGCGAGGAGACCGGATAGCCCGGCAGCGATACCTCGTGCCGGTTCTCCGCCACCAGGGTCCCGCCGTCGACCTGCGCACCGTTCAGGTCGAGCGCCGCGATCAGGTCCCCGCTGGCCCCGCCGGTCCCGATCGTGCTCTCGTGGTTCACGTTCACCGACTGCGTCGACAGCTGCGCGGGGACGACTGTCTGCACCGGCGAGCCCACCGAGAAGGTGTGCGTCACGTCGTAGGTGCCCGGCTGTCCGGAGGCGCTGTTGAAGGTGGGATCGGCGGAGAGATGATTCGCGACGATGCCACCCTGGGAGTGGCCGACGATCATCACCTCCGCACCCGGCGGCACCCCGGCGGCCTCCAACGCGGCCCGGACGTCATCCATCGCGGCCGGATGCTGGCCGGAGACCAGGCGCAGATTCGATCCCCAGTCGCGGGAGTTCCCCTGCGCGCCGTAGGCGCCGGGGGCATCCAGGACGCTCGCTCCTTCGGTGGGCGGGATCTGGATGATGAACGCCGGCTCCCCGCCCTCGAGGCCGCGCACCTCCTGAATGCCGATCTGCCCGTGCTCCAGCGGACCGCCCGGGTTGTCGATGCGCACCGCATCGTTCTGCTCGACCAGCTCCTGCAGGGTCTGAGGGCTCTGCGCCGGGCCCGCATCGACGGTCACCGACTCGACGATGCCGCCGGGCCGGTCATCCAGGAACGGGGTGTCCTGGCCGGTGAGGGCCTCGAAGACTCCGGTGCCGGCGGATCCTGCGGTGACCAGGCCTGCGGCGGCGACCTCGGCGATGGTCGGCACCCGCTCGCCGGTGGCCCAGTCCTCGAGGATCTCCCCGAAGTGGCCGGCGTCCCGCTGGAACTGTGCGAACCCCTCCGTGCGCACCCCGAGCCGATCCAGACCGTCGCCGAGCAGGTCCATCCCGGTGGTGACGCTCCAGCCGATTCCGTCGGAGACCCTGCCCGCCGGCCCCGAGGCCGCTCCGTCGACAGGGATCTCGAGCCACTCCGGGATCCAGGGACCGCCCTCGCGGAGGTGCCCGCCGCTCGTCCCCGAGGCGTCCCCGGGTGGAATCGCGGAGATGCTCGGATCCGTCGGAGCATCCGGGTCAGCGGCGGCATCCGGGACAGCGGTGGCGCCGTCCGGGCTCGAGGCGACGTCCTGCTGATCCGCCTCGTGGAGCGCGTCATCGCCCAGGGCCAGGAGCTCGCCGCACATCTCTTCCAGCCGACTCGCGGCCAGTGTCATCCAGCGAGCCCGGAACGCCTCCGCATCGGAGCCCGTCCATGGCGCCCCCTGCACTGTGCTCCCGAGGCGAGCGGTGAGGCCCTCGACCTCGTCGGAGGCCGTGCGCAGGTGCTCGGCGTGACCGCGCAGCTGCGCGGTGTCCATCCCCCAGAAGGTGTTCATCGCGCGCTGCCTGACCCGGCGCAGGCGCCGGCGAATCGCAGGCCCTCCTCGAGAAGTGGGAGGAGGGTGCCGAGCACGTCGCCACCACCCACCGGATGGACGGCCAGGGAAGGGCCCGAGGGCTGGTCCAGGCGACACAGGCCCTTCTGCCCGGTCACCCAGAGCCTGGACCAGGTCACCGGTCGCTCTGTCACCAGCCCTCTCGGATCGTGGAGGGTCAGGGCGAGGGAGATGCGCGGGCCGGTCGCAGTCAGCGCATCCCGCAGGGTGTCGTCGAGATCCGGGATCGCGGCGAACGCCCCCTCGGGAGGGGCGCCCCGGGTGAGTGCGGCGTAGGCCATGCGGCTCTGCACCGGGGTGAGGCGGAGCGCGTGGGTGCCGCGCACGATCGACAGCTCGGCGGGGTCCAGGTCCACCCCGGACTCCTCGAGCAGCCGGATGACCCTCGCGGGCACGTCCTGGATGCTGAGCTCGGACCACCGCGAGGGCTGGTCCGGATCTGCCTGTTCGACGGTCGTGGCAGCGGGATCCACACCGATCCGCAGCCGTCGCGTCCGCTGCCCGTCCGTCACCGCCACGACCAGCAGCGCAGAGGCCGTGAGCTGTCTCTGCATGAGCTCGAGGCTCGCGCCGTCAGGGAGATCCGCTGGTGGCAGTGGAGTCGGTGCAGAGCCTTCGGCCAGCGCTCGATACACCGGATTCCAGGATGCCTCCGGTCCCGTTCCCCTGCGCGCCCATTGCGAAGCGTGCTCCACGGTCGCGATCACCTCGGTCATCGCACCCCTCCTCGTCTCCGGCGCGACCCCGTCGGCCGCCGGTCCTGCTGCTGAGGCTATGAGCGGGGCCGCATGCCGGTGACGGGCAGCACTCTTCCTGTGGACCGGCACCCGGTGGGGAGGAACGGTCCCAGCCCTGCCTCGTACACTGAACGACGCCCGTTCACCCCTCGTCCCCGCAGGAGCCGCTGTGCAGAAATCTCCCCGCCAGGGGCCATCCCGTCAGGCCATGTCGCCCGCAGTGCGGGAGGTCTACGCGGCGCTGCTCGAGCGCGCGCCCGAGAACCAGATCGAGCCCGACCTCAGCCGCATCACCCGGGTGATGGAGCTGATGGGGGACCCGCAGAACTCGTACCGCTCCATCCGCATCGCCGGCACCAACGGGAAGACCACCACCGCTCGGATCCTCGAGCGGATCCTGCGCGAGGCCGGTCTGCGGACCGGGCGCACCACCAGCCCCCACCTGCGCTCTCCCGTCGAGCGGATCGCGATCGACGGAGCCTCGATCGACGAGGAGGGCTTCCTCCAGGCCTATCGCGATGTCGAGCCCTTCGCTGCGATCGTCGATGCAGAGTCGGAGGCCGCAGGAGGCCCGCCGCTGACGTACTTCGAATATCTGACCGCCATGTCCTTCCAGGCCTTCGCCTCGGCGCCGGTCGACGTCGCCGTGGTGGAGACCGGCCTCGGCGGCACCTGGGACGCGACCGGCGTGGTTACCCCCGACGTCGCCGTGATCACCCCGATCTCCCTGGACCATCAGGAGTACCTCGGGGAGACCATCGCCGAGATCGCGGGGGAGAAGGCAGGCATCCTCACCGCGGAGGCCACCGCGATCATCGCCTCCCAGCCCTATGAGGACGCCGCCGATGTGCTGCGGGCACGGATCGGCGAACTGGGCGCGGAGGCGGCCATCGAGGACCAGCAGATCGGCGTGCTCTCCCACACCCCGGGGGTCGGTGGCCAGATGCTGACCCTCCAGGGCATCGCGGGCCGGTACGAGGATCTCTTCCTCACGCTGCTCGGTGAGCACCAGGCCCGCAACGCCCTGCTCGCGGTGGCTGCCGCGGAGGCGCTGCTCGGGGACGGCAGCACCGCCCTGGACGGGCCGCTGCTCAGCGCCGCGCTGTCGAGCGTCACCTCGCCGGGCCGCGCTGAGGTGGTGCGGCAGGCGCCGACGATCCTGCTGGACGCCGCCCACAACCCGGCGGGAGCGCTGTCGCTGGTCGAGACGGTCCGGGAGAACTTCCGCTTCACCCGCACCATCGGACTCATCGGGATCCTGCAGGGGAAGGACGCCGCCGGGATCCTCGACGTGCTCGAACCGCTGCTGGACGCTGTGGTGATCACCCAGTCGAGCTCCCCGCGCGCGATTCCTGCCGACCAGCTCGCGGACCTCGCCCGTGACATCTTCGATGATGAGGACCGCGTCTTCGAGCAGGGGAGCCTGCCCGATGCCATCCAGGCCGCCGTGGACCTCGCCGAGATGGAGGGGGATCAGTTCGGAGGCGTGGTGGCTGCCGGATCGGTGACGCTCGTCGCCGAGGTGCGAGAGCTGCTCGGCGCGCCGGGAGAGGAGTGACGATGGACCTCGATCTCACCCCCTCCGCGCGCCCCCATGGCGCACAGCGGATGATCGCCTCGACGCTCCTCGTCATCGAGGCCTTCGTGGTGTTCTTCGCCGCGCTCGTTGCCCACCAGCTCGCTCCCGGGGACCGGCTGCTCACCTGGACCTGGAGCCTGCTGGCCATGCTCCTCCTGGTGCTCTGCTCCGGGCTGCTCCGGCGTGGTGCCTGGCCGTACTGGCTGGGGCTGGTGCTGCAGCTGCCGGTCATCCTGCTCGGGATCCAGGTGACCGCGATGTGGGTGGTGGGCATCCTGTTCGCAGCGCTGTACGCCTATGGCATTTTCAAGGGCCACCAGCTGGACGGCGAGAAGGACACGGTCGACGCCGAAGTGTGGGCGGCCCGTTCCCGGGATCCGGACGGCCCCACCTCCTGACCGTCCCGGCCCCACGGAGCTGCTCCGCACTTCGACGGTCCCGCTCGTGGGTACCCTGGTGCCATGACCGCACAGCGCACACTCGTCCTGCTCAAGCCCGATGCCGTTCAGCGCAGCCTGCGCGGGGAGATCATCCGCCGCATCGAGGCCAAGGGCTACGACATCCTCGCCCTCACCCAGCGCTCCGCCACCGCGGAGGAGCTCTCCTCGCACTACGCCGAGCATGAGGGCAAGCCCTTCTATCCCGGGCTCGTCGATTACATGGGCTCCGCCCCGCTGGTCGCCATCGTTGTGGAGGGGGAGGGCGCGATCCCCGGATTCCGCTCGTTGGCCGGTGCCACCAACCCCACCGAGGCAGCCCCCGGCACCATCCGTGGCGACCTCGCCCGCGAATGGGATCTCCCCGTCATCCAGAACCTCGTCCACGGCTCGGACTCCGAGGAGTCCGCGGCCCGCGAGATCGCGATCTGGTTCCCCGAGCTGGGCTGAGCCTCCCTGAGCTGGACCTCTCCGGCTCTCTGCACCGCAGGACCCGCACGCCACGGCGAGGGTGAGGCGCGCCGCATCCCGCGGTCCCGCTCCGCCCCCGCTGCGGCGTGCACAATGACGAGCATGGAACTGCCCTTCGTCGTCATCCTTTTTCTGGTGCTTGCCGTGCTGCTCGCCGCAGGGATCCTGATCGTGGTCGCACTGCCGCATCTGAAGAGCCGCGCGAAGCATGACCAGCAGGAGAGCGACCCCCGGCACAGCTCCCGCACACGTCGGTGAGCACCCGTCGGCGCGCTGAATCGCAGTCAGCACCGGGGCTCGCCGGGACGCACAGCAGTGCGGAGGCGTCCCTGGGAGATCACTGTCCAGGGTGCCCGATGCTCGCGGCCTAGACTGGCGGCTGTCCTCGCCGCTTCGTCGGCTTCCCCGACCTCGGAGGTGACCCGTGGATCCCGATGCCCTACTCGCACTGATCGCTGGCAGCGGCGGAGGCGTGCTCGTGCTCGGCGCCGGCGCCTGGGCCTATATCCGCAGCCGCGGGCGGAAGAAGTCCTCGGACGACACCGCCTCGCAGGACCCCACCGGCCATGGCAGCGATACCCAGCCCTCCCGCACCGCCACCGCGGTCAAGGAGCGGCCTGCCGCGCCGACCTGGGCCGACACCCTGTCACCGGCTCCCACGAAGCCCGCTGCACAGGACTCTCAGGCCACGCCACCTGCGCCTGCCGCGGCCCCGGGCTCGACCTCCGAGTCCCATGCCGCAACCCCTGCGAGCGCTCCGGAGTCCACCGCACCGGCGGATGTTCCCTTCGACCAGGAGAACGCCCCCGCACCTTCGGCCATCGACGAGCCGCCTGCCGCTGCTGCCTCCCGCACCGCTGAAACCTCCAGCAGGACTGGCACGACGTCCACCGACGCTGACGTCGCGCCTTCGACGGACCCTGCAGGCCCGGCCGTGGACCCTGCAGAGGCGGAGACGCCGGCAGCCCCGGCAGCGGGCGAGACCGCGACCCCGGTGCAGGGCACGTCCGCCACCCCGGCCCTCGACACCCCCGAGGCCCCGGCCGACCGCATGGTGCGCCTGCGCGAGCGGCTCTCCCGCTCCGGCGCCCTGGGTCGCGGCATCCTCACCCTGCTCACCCGCGGCAGCAGCGTGGACGAAGACACCTGGGACGAGATCGAGGAGACGCTGCTGCTGGCAGACCTCGGCCCGGACGCCACCGACGAGATGCTCGAGAACCTCCGCCGCCGCATCCAGGTGCTCGGCACCGACGATGCCGCCGCGGTGCGCGAGGTGCTCCGTGAGGAGCTCGTGGCCCTGGTGGACCCGGACCTGGACCGCCGCCTGGCCGCCACCCGACGCACTGCACCGGACGGCACCGAGGTGCCCTCGGTGATGCTCATGGTCGGGGTCAACGGCACCGGCAAGACCACCACCGTCGGCAAGCTCGCCCGGGTCCTGGTCGCCGCCGGTCGCACCGTCGTGCTGGGCGCGGCGGACACCTTCCGCGCCGCGGCCGCCGACCAGCTCCAGACCTGGGGCTCGCGCGTGGGCGTGGACACCGTGCGCTCGGACCGGGACGGCGCGGATCCCGCCGCCGTCGCCTTCGACGCGGTCAAGGAGGGGATCGCCCAGGGTGTCGATGTGGTCATCATCGACACCGCCGGCCGCCTCCAGAACAAGAAGGGGCTGATGGACGAGCTGGGCAAAGTGCGGCGGGTGGCCGAGAAGGGCCTGCACGGCGATCACGTCGCCGAGGTGCTCCTGGTCATCGACGCCACCACCGGCCAGAACGGCATGCAGCAGGCGCGAGTGTTCTCCGAGGCGGTCAACATCACCGGCCTCGTGCTCACCAAGCTCGACGGCACCGCCAAGGGCGGGATCGTCGTCAACGTGCAGCGCGAGATCGGCGTCCCGGTGAAGATGGTGGGCCTCGGGGAGGGCATGGACGACCTCACGCCCTTCGACGCCTACGGCTTCGTCGACGCTCTGCTCGAAGACTGACTGCTCGAAGGCTGACTGCTCGAGGGCTGAGCACGTCGACCGTCACCTGAGCAGGCTGCCCGTGGCCTGTGCACGCTGCCCGTGGCCTGGGCACCGGCCCGGAAGGCTCCTCCTCTCGGACCCCCGTCGCTCGCGGCGGGGGTCCGTCGTGCTCGGCCCTGTCCAGCGCGCGGGACGGTGGGTCACGGAACGGTCACGGCGACCTTCCGGCCTAGGCGCTCATCAGCCCCGGCAGCACGATGAGGCCACGGCCCGCACGGCCGTTCGGCCCGGGGTCGAGGTACTCGTCCCGGGACCGGTCCTCCTCACTCCCAGGAGCTGCCATGCCCTTCGTCCTCGACACCGGAGCGACCGCCTGGATTCTCACCAGCGCCGCTCTGGTGCTGCTCATGACGCCAGGCCTGTCCCTGTTCTACGGCGGCATGGTCCGTGCCCGCACCGTGCTGAACATGATGCTGATGTCCTTCAGCGCCATTGCCGTGGTGGCCGTGGCCTGGACCCTCGCCGGCTATTCGATCGCCTTCGGCACCGACATCGGCGGCCTCTTCGGCAACCCGCTGGACCACCTGGGCCTGGCAGGCACCGACGAGCAGTCGCTGCTCGGCGGCAGCGGCGTGCCCTTCCTGGTGGCGGCCGGCTTCCAGATGACCTTCGCGATCATCTCCACCGCGCTGATCTCCGGTGCCATCGCCGATCGCGTCAAGCTCGGGACCTGGATGGTGTTCGCCGCGATCTGGGTGCTCATCGTGTACGCACCCCTGGCCCACATGGTCTGGGGCGGCGGACTGCTCAGCGGTGACGGCCCCTTCGCTGCGATCGCCGAGCCGATCGACTTCGCCGGCGGCACCGTCGTCCACATCAACGCCGGCGTCGCCGGTCTGGTGCTCGCGCTCGTGGTCGGCGTCCGTAAGGGCTTCGGCAAGGAGGCGATGAAGCCGCACAACCTGCCGCTGGTCATGCTCGGCGCTGCCCTGCTGTGGTTCGGATGGTTCGGCTTCAACGGCGGCTCCGCCGGCACGGCCGACGCCACCGCGGGCCTCGCCTGGGTCAACACCACCGTCGCGACCGCCGGGGCGATGCTCGGCTGGGCGCTCGTGGAGCGGATCCGCGACCAGCACATCACCTCCCTCGGCATGGCCTCCGGAGTGGTCGCGGGCCTGGTCGCGATCACACCCGCCGCCGCCGCGCTCACCCCGCTCACCTCGATCGTGCTGGGCCTGGTCGCAGGCCTCGCCTGCGCCCTCGCCGTCGGCCTCAAGTACCGCTTCGGGATCGACGACTCCCTCGACGTGGTCGGCGTCCACCTGGTGGGCGGCCTCGTCGGCACCATCGGCATCGGCGTCCTCGCGGCCGACGGCGGACTGCTGTTCGGCGGCGGCGTGAGCCTGCTGCTGGTGCAGATCCTCGTGGCACTCGCCGCGATGGCCATCTCGGGGGTGCTCACCCTCGCCATCGCCCTGGTGCTCAAGTACACGATGGGCTGGCGGGTGCCCGAGGCGGACGAGCGCGCGGGTATCGACATCACCCAGCACGCCGAGTCCGGATACGATCTCGCCGGAGCGCTGTCCTCCCGCCGTGACCGTCCCGCCCCCGTCCCCTTCGCCGGGACGGAGGTTGCGGAACCCCGCAACCCGGCCCCGACGCCCCTCGCCGCCCCCTCGGTCGAGGCGGACCCCACCCCGGTCACCACAGGAGAGACTCGATGAAGCTCATCACCGCGATCATCCAGCCGCACGCGCTGCAGGCGGTCACAGACTCCCTGCGCGAGTACGGGGTCAGCGGGATCACCGTCACCGAGGTCGCCGGCTACGGTCGCCAGGGCGGCCACACCGAGGTCTACCGCGGCGCCGAGTACACGATCGACACCATCCCGAAGATCAAGCTCGAGGTGCTCGCCGAGATCATCGACGAGCCCGCGATCATCGACCTGATCGTCGCCGGCGCCCGCACCGGGCGGATCGGGGACGGCAAGGTCTGGACCACCGAGGTCGGCACCCTGGTGCGAGTCCGCACCGGTGAACGGGGGGCGGATGCCCTCTGAGGCGCTCTCCTCCCGCCGGATCTCCCAGGTGCTCCACGAGGGCTTCGCGGATCCCGCTGCCGGCCCCTCCCGTCGTCTCGCCCAGTCCGATCTCGTGGACGACTGGCTGCGCGAGCTGTGGGAGCGGGCCGGCGCCCCCGCGTCCGGCACCGGGGCGGCGCTGGCCGCCATCGGCTCTCTGGGACGGCGCTCGCTCGGTCCCGGCAGCGACCTCGACCTGGTGCTGCTGCTGGATCCCGAACGGGTCGACCAGCCGGAGGCGGCCCGGCTCGCGAGCGCGCTGTGGTATCCGATCTGGGATTCGGGCACCTCGCTCGATCACTCGGTGCGCAGCCCCGCCGAGTGCGAGGAGGTCGCCCGGAAGGACCTGCGGGCCGCGATCTCCCTGCTGGACCTGAGGGTGGTCGCGGGTGATGCGGAGCTCGTCGAGGACACCGCGAGGCGCCTGCGCAGCCAGTGGCGTAGTGAGGCCCGGCGCCGGGTGGGGGAGCTGGTCGACCTCGCGACCGACCGCGTCCGCCGCCGCGGATCCCTCGCGCATTCCTCCGAGCCGAACCTGAAGTCCGACCGCGGCGGCCTGCGGGACATCACCGTCATCCGCGCCCTCGCCGAGAGCTGGCTGGCCGATCACGACCACGAGGTGGTCGATGACGCCTCCCGCACCCTGCGCGACGCGCGCGACGCGCTGCAGGCCGTCACGGGATCCTCCGGCACCCGCCTGGGCCGGGCGGACCAGGACGCGGTCGCAGCGCTCACCGGCTACCCGAACGCCGATGACCACCACGCCGTGCTCGCCGAGGCCGCCCGCGCCGTGACCTGGGAGCTGCACCGAGCCGTCCGCGCCGCCGAGGCCGCGATCGCCCCCGGCGGCGCCGCCACCCGTGGGCAGGGCGCCGAGCGCCGTCCTGCCCTGACCCGGCTGCCCCACGGCGTGCTGGTCCAGGCCGGCGAGGTCTCCGTCGACCCGGACTCCCGCGACCTGCTGCGCGACATGGCCGCGGTCCGCCACGCCGCCACCACCGGCCTTCCGTTGGCCGACGCCACGCTCGCCCGCATGGCCCAGGGCACCGCCGCGCCGCTGCTGCCCGCCCAGCGGGACGTTCTGGTCGACGCACTGGCGGGGGAGCACTTCGCCGAGGTCTACGAAGCGCTCGACGTGAAGGGCATCTTCGAGCGGTGGGTGCCGGGATGGGCCGAGATCCGCAACCGCCCGCAGCGCTCGGCCGTGCACCGCTTCACGGTGGACCGCCACCAGGTCGAGACCGTGCTCGAGGCGCAGCGGTTCCTGTCCCGGGTCAGCCGCCCCGACCTGCTGCTGGTCACCGCCCTGCTGCACGACCTCGGAAAGCGGCCCGGCAGCCGCGACCACGCCGCCGAGGGTGCGCCGCTGGCCGAGAAGGCCGCCCGCCACCTCGGCTTCGACCGGGACGACGCCCGACTGGTGGGGGTCCTGGTGCGGGAGCATCTCACCCTGATCGAGCTCTCCACCGGCCGCGACCTCGCCGATCCCACCACCCTGCGCGAGCTGCTGAGCGCGGTCGATGAGAGCCTCGAGGGTCTCGAGATCCTCCGTGCCCTCACCGCGGCCGATGCCATCGCGGCCGGCCCGTCGGCCTGGTCGACCTGGCGCGCGGACCTCGTCGAGCACCTCACAGCAGTGGCCCGCGACGCCCTCAGCGGCACCGCCGCCGCTCCGCGCACCCGGCTGGCCCCGCAGCGACCCGCGCAGGAGGCGGTGCGGGCCGCTGTGCTGCGCGCCGGTGGTGCTCAGGTGCTCTACCCGGCGCACCTCGAGGACGAGCCGATCTCCCAGATCTGCCTGGGTGCCCCTGACGGCGCCGGGGTCTTCGCCGCCATGGCGCGGGTGCTGGTGCGGCTGCGGCTGGACGTGCACAGCGCGGTGGTGATGACCATGGACGGCGTCGCCGTGAACACCTGGTGGGTGGCCGGTGCTCCGTCGGAGCTCCCTCACCCTTCCGTGCTGCGCACCGCACTGGATCGCGAGCTCGCCCACCGCGACCGGGCCGACGCCCGGGTCCTCGAGCTGCCGCCCGCCCCGCCGCCCCGCACCACCGAGGACACCCCGGTGGTGACGCTGCTGCCGGGGGCCTCCCGGGAGGCCACCGTGGTGCAGGTCAACGCGCGCAACCGCCCCAGCCTGCTGGCCGACGTCGCCGGGGTGATCGCCGACCACCGCATCCAGGTGCGCAGCGCCCACGTGATGACCCTGGGCCGGCGTGCGGTCGACGTGCTGTACCTGACCGACCAGCACGGGAGAGCGCTGGACCCGCCCACGGTCGGCCGGATCGTCGCGGCGCTGATGGAGGCCGCGGGCACCTGAGCGGTCGCGCGGTCGGGACGTCGCCGGATCATGACCCGCCGCCGGGCCGGGACCCGCCGCCGGGCCGGGACGGTCAGGGTGGCGGTTCTCTCCTGTGGGCCTGACCGCGCATCCTGGGGCGGCGGCGCCGGGCGCACTACACTGAGGCGGTCCATTCGACCAAGGGGAAGCGCTTCGTGTTCAACAACCTCTCCGATCGCATCACAGCGTCGCTGAAGGGTCTGCGCGGCCATGGCCGCCTCACCGAAGCGGACGTCGACAAGACGATCCGCGAGATCCGTCGTGCCCTGCTCGACGCCGACGTCGCCGTCTCGGTGGTGCGCGAGTTCACCGGGCGCGTCCGCGAGCGCGCGCTCGGCGAAGAGGTCTCCAAGGCTCTGAACCCTGCCCAGCAGGTCGTCAAGATCGTCAACGACGAGCTGGTCGAGGTGCTCGGCGGGGCCACCGGTGAGCTGCACTGGGCGAAGAACCCGCCCACGGTCATCATGCTCGCCGGCCTGCAGGGCGCTGGCAAGACCACCCTCGCCGGCAAGCTCGCGAAGTGGATGAAGTCCGAGGGCCACACTCCGCTGCTGGTCGCCGCTGATCTGCAGCGCCCCAATGCCGTGACCCAGCTGCAGGTCGTCGGCGAGCGGGCCGGGGTGCCGGTCTTCGCCCCCGAGCCGGGCAACGGCGTGGGAGACCCGGTGCTGGTGGCGATGAACGGCGTCTCCACCGCCCAGTTCCAGCAGCATGACGTGGTCATCGTCGACACCGCGGGCCGTCTCGGCATCGACGAGGAGATGATGGAGCAGGCGCGGAACATCCGCGACGCCGTCAATCCTCACGAGACCCTGTTCGTGGTCGACGCGATGATCGGTCAGGACGCCGCCCGCGTCGCCGAGGCCTTCCGCGATGGCGTCGGCTTCACCGGCGTGGTGCTCTCCAAGCTCGACGGCGACGCCCGTGGCGGCGCGGCGCTGTCGATCACCGGCGTGACCCAGCGCCCGATCCTGTTCGCCTCCACCGGTGAGAGCCTCGACGAGTTCGAGCGCTTCCACCCGGACCGCATGGCTAACCGCATCCTCGATATGGGTGATGTGCTCACCCTGATCGAGCAGGCGGAGAAGGCCTTCGACCACGAGGAAGCGGAGAAGGCCGCCGCGAAGCTGGCCTCCGGCGAGGACTTCACGCTCGACGACTTCCTCTCCCAGATGCAGCAGCTCAAGAACATGGGCAGCATCAAGAAGATGCTCGGCATGCTGCCGCACAGGGGCCAGTACCGCGAGGCGCTGGACAACTTCGACGAGGGAGAGATCGGCAAGGTCGAGGCGATCATCCGCTCGATGACGCCGCAGGAGCGCAACGACCCCAAGCTCATCAACGGCTCGCGCCGCAACCGCATCGCCAAGGGCTCCGGCACCAGCGTGCAGCAGATCAATCAGCTGCTGGAGCGGTTCAAGCAGGCCCAGCAGATGATGAAGACGATGGGCAAGGGCATGGCCGGCGGTGGCATGCCCGGGATGCCCGGCGGCCCCGGCATGGGGATGGGCAAGAAGTCCCGCGGCAAGCAGGCCCCGCAGAAGCAGCTCAAGAAGGGCAAGTCCAAGAACCCCGCCAAGGCTGCACGCGAGCAGGCCGAGGCCGCGAAGCGGGCCGCAGCAGGCGGCGGTCCCGGTGGCCAGGGCGGATCGGCCTTCGGCGGCGGCGCCGGTGGAGGAGCCCAGCAGGCCGGCCAGCCGGATCTCTCCGACTTCGACCCCAATCAGCTCCCCCCGGAGATGCAGAAGCTGTTCGGCGGCAAGTGACTGCCGCGGCTGCCGGGCTCGGCGTGGCTGCTGGGGTCGACGTGGCCAGATGAAGAAAGGTGCCAGGAGACTGGCACCTTTCTTCATCTGACCAAGCCCGGCCGGGGCCCGACCCCCGACAAGGGCCTGCGGTTTTCTGGCCCCGCCGCGGGCCAAAAAGTTCCAGCAATCCGGCACTTATCTTCGCCTGGCCAAGCCCGGCGCCCGCCACGTGCCGAAAGGTTCCAGGAATCTGGCACGTTTCTTCATCTGGCTGGGCCTTGCCTGGATCGACCCCTTCTCGGGCCCGCGCCCAGGTCCGCCGCAGGCCCAAGCCCAGGTCCGCCGCGGGCCCACGCCCGGGTCCGCCGCTGGTCCACTCCCGCCCACGGGCCGAAAGGTTCCAGGAGAGTGGCACGTTCTTCCCCGGCGGGCCGGTCTGAGACTCTCGAAGCCACTCTCGACCTGGCCCCAGCACCTGTCTCTTCCTCCACAGCCGTGCATCATCCACAGCGGGGGTGAGCCCGGCCCAGGCCGGTCCTCTCCTCTTTACGCTCGAGCAATGTCACTTCGACCCGAGGACCTGCGCAGGGGCGTCTTCTACAGCCGTGCGCGCCTGCTCGAGGACGGTATGCATCGGCGTGACCTCGCCTCGCACGCCATGCGCCGGGTGCTCCCCGGATGGTGGGCCCGCTCCGATGCCGAGCTGGCCTTGGAGGGGCTCGCCCGGTTCTTCGTGACGCACGTCCGGCCGGGGGCGGTGCTCAGCCACCAGACCGCGGCCGAGATCCTCGGCGTGCCGCTGCCTGTGCCGCTCACCCTCGTGGGCGGGTCCGCTCTGCACTGCAGGGGGCCGGGCGGCACCGGCGCGACGGCGGGATCGCTGGTCGTGGTGCACGCGGCTCTCGCTCAGCGGGAGATCTCCCATAAGGGTCTGCCGATGGTCCATCCGCTCCTCGCCCTGCAAGACATCGCCGCGCGCCTGCGGCCGGTGGATCTCGTCGTGGCGCTCGACGCACTGGCGACCGATCGCTTCGGCGCGAAACGTCGGGTCCGCATGGCTGAGATGGCAGAGATCGTCGAGGAGCTGCGTGGCCGGGGCGCCCCGGCGCTGCGGAGCGCGCTCCCGCACGTGCGTGAGCGCTCGTGGTCCCCGATGGAGACCAAGGTGAGACTGCAGCTGCTGCGGCACGGGTACCCGGAGCCCGCGCTGAACCACCCCGTCGTCGAAGCGTCCACGGGGATCGAGTACTTCATCGATCTCGCCTACCCGGAGAAGAGGATCGCGATCGAGTACGACAGCGAGGATCACCGCCTCGATCGCAGAGCGTGGCAGCACGACATCAACAAGAACGATGTCCTCCACGAGTCGGGGTGGAAGGTCATCCGGGTGACGGTCGCGGACCACCGTCGGCCGCAGGTCTTCTTCGCCCGCCTGGACGATGCACTGCAACGCCGACGAGGCCCCGGATGACACCCCTGGCGCCGACGAAGCACTCGCCCGGCCGGACAGGACGGGACAGGACGGGACAGGACGGGACGGGACGGGACAGGATGGCCGGACCCGAGGTGGCCCCCGGTGCTCAGATACCCTCGGATCATGCGCATTCCCGTCGGCCCATCCCCGGTCCTGCACCTGCGCGGGCCGGTCCTGCTGGGCCCCGACCGCGAGCTGCCGGAGGCGTGGGTGGCAGACGGCCGGATTCATCATGAGCGCCCCGAGCTCCCGGCCGGCGAGGAGGTCCTCGCGCTCGACGGCTTCACGGTCCCCGGCCTCGCGGATCTGCACTGCCACCTCGGGATCGCCGACGGCGGCGGGGGCACCACGCTCGAACAGGCCCGTCAGCAGGCGCTCACGGACCGCGACACCGGCGTGCTGCTGATCCGCGACGCCGGTTCGATCATCGACACCTCTCCGCTCCAGCAGCACAGCGACCTGCCGCGGCTGATCCGCTGCGGCCGACACCTCGCCCGCACCCGCCGCTACCTGATCGGCTACGCCGACGAGGTCGAGCCTGAGGCCCTCCCGGCCGCGGTGACTCGCGAGGCGCACCGCAGCGACGGGTGGGTGAAGCTGGTGGGGGACTGGATCGACCGCAGCCTCGGCGACCTGGCCCCGTGCTGGGACGCGGAGGACTTCCGCGCAGCGGCCGATGCCGCTCATGATGCGGGCGCCCGCATCACCACGCACACCTTCGACGAGGCGACCCTGTCGCTCGCCCTCGACGCAGGCTTCGACTGCCTCGAGCATGCCACCGGGCTCACCGACGCGACGATCGCCCGCGCCGCCGAGGCCAGCGTGCCCGTAGTCACCACGCTCGTGAACGTCGACGAGTTCAAGGCTTATGCGAGCCAGGGGGAGCGGAAGTTCCCCGCCTACGCCGCGCACATGCGTCGCCTGCGGGCGGGCCGGTTCGAGCGCACCCGCGATGCGCACGACGCCGGCGTGCAGCTGCTGGTCGGCACCGACGCCGGGGGAGTGCTGGGCCACGGCATCATCCACGACGAACTCGACGAGCTGGCCCGCGCCGGACTCACTGCCGCCACGATCCTGGACGCTGCCGCCTGGGCACCGCGCCGCTTCCTCGATGTGCCCGGGCTGGAGGAGGGGGCCCCGGCTGATCTGCTGGTGGTGCCGCGGGATCCGCGTGAGGACCACCGCGCGTTGCGGGAGCGCAGCCGGGTGGTGCTGGGCGGCAGGATCGTCGCCTGACGTCGTGCGCGAGGCGGTGAGGTCCGTGCACCACGGCGGGCGCGAGGCCAGCGTGTCTGTGCACCGGGGCGGGCACGGCTGCGCCAGCGGGTGACGCGCTGCGAGGCGTGTGCCCCGGCGCACACGGATCGGGGTGGAACGTCGACCCGGATCCCTGGCATAATCAACCCCTGTATGTGCATGGACCGGCCCTCTACCAGCCTGTGCACGACACCCCGAGAACCGCCAGCGCCCGCATGACCCCACAGGCTGCGGCGGGACTCACCCGAACATCTTTGAAGGAGTCCACCCACGTGGCTGTCAAGATCCGTCTGAAGCGCATGGGCAAGATCCGTGCACCGTACTACCGCATCGTCGTCGCCGACTCGCGCAAGAAGCGCGATGGCGCCGTGATCGAGGAGATCGGCAAGTACCACCCGACCGAGCATCCCTCGGTCATCGAGGTCGAGTCCGAGCGTGCACAGTACTGGCTCGGCGTCGGCGCACAGCCGACCGAGCAGGTCGCTGCGCTGCTGAAGATCACCGGCGACTGGCAGAAGGCCAAGGGCGAGGGCGACGCCGCCGGCACCCTGAAGACCGCCGAGGTCAAGAAGACCGCCGAGGAGCTCATCGCCGACGCCGACAAGGCTGCCGCCGAGTCCCGCGAGGGCGCGAAGAAGGCCAAGGACGCGAAGGACGCCGAGACCGCAGAGGTCGAGGCCGGTTCCGAGGAGGCCCCGGCCGAGGGCGAGACCACCGCCGACGCCGACGCCGCGGCGACCGACGAGGCCTGAGATGAGCGCCCGCGCCGACGCACTCGACCACCTGGTCCGGGGCATCGTCGATGACCCGGAGGCCGTGGCCGTGACCGAGAAGTCCACGCGACGCGGTCCGCTCCTCGAGGTCCGGGTCGGCGCCGCCGACCTCGGCCGTGTCATCGGACGGTCCGGCCGCACCGCCCGTGCCCTGCGCACGGTCACCGCAGCCCTGTCGGATGACGATGTGCGGGTCGACATCGTCGACGTCGACCGGCGCTGAGTTGCCTCGAGCCACTTCACGGAGCGGTGCTGCCTATCGGACCGAGAGGTCCGGGCAGCACCGCTCCTGGCTTTCCGGGTCGCGTCAGCCACAGGCGGTCGGATCCCGCGACCCGAAGGCTGTCGCCTCCCGCGTTGGTGCCGTCCTGCTGGGCCTGACCTTGCTGCTGGCAGGATGTGCAGCCGGTGGCACGAGTACCGAGGAGACCGTGCCCGGCACCGGAGCCGCCAGCACCGGCACCGTGGAGGAGACGCTCACCGAGGACCCCGCCCTCGATGCGGCATGCGCAGCCTTCTGGGGCGATCCGGATTACACCGATCCGCTCTCCAGGACCACCCTGGACCGAGCCGCGACCGCCCCGGAGGCGGGACCTACGGACCCTTTCTTCTATGAGATGACCGGGGACGACATCGACAGTGCTTTCGACGCAGCCCCCACGGCGGCGAAAGAGGCCGCAGCGGCACTGTCAGAGTGGTTCCGCACGGAGCCCGAGCGGGGCGCCGAGGCGGATGGCGACGCCTTCCGCATCGCCTGGGACGGAGTGGCCGGCAGCTGCAGCGGAGTCTCCGCCGCGGCGAGCTGGGCCGTGGGTCCAGGAGCCGACGGCACCAAACCGGCGGCCCTGGTCTGTGCTGATGTGTTCGACACGCCCGGCACCCTCACCCATTTCGGCAACGCCAATGTGCTGACCTCGAACATGTTCAAGCTGGTGGGGCTCTCTGCCCGGGAGGTCCCTGCGGATCGGATGGACGAGGTGCGGGAGACCTCGGACCTGCTGACCGCGGAGATCCTGGCAGTGGACGATGACGCGGTGGCCACAGCCCTCGAGCAGGTCCGCGTTCCGTTCCAGGACGCACTGGCGGGTGACTCCTGGTCGGACGGCCTGGATCAGCCGCTGACCGCGCTGAGCACCGCCTGCACTGACGCCGGGTACTCCTCACCGGACCCCGGGGAGATCGAGAACGGCGCCGTCATCGGCGCGAACGCCGCCCGCGAGGACGGCATGGACTACGGAGAAGGCTCATGAGCACACTCGACGTCATCGTCGCGACCATCGGCAGAGCGCATGGACTGCGCGGCGAGGTCGCACTGATCCTGCGCACCGACCAGCCCGAGGAGCGCCTGCAGGATGGCACCGCCTTCGACGTGCACGTCGACGGCCGTGCCCGCACGCTGACCGTGGGGCGATCCAGGCGCCAGCAGGACCGCTGGTACGTGAGCTTCGACGAGGTCGCTGATCGCACCGACGCCGAGTCCCTGCGCGGCGTGGACCTGACGATCGCGGTGGATGAAGAGCAGGAGGCCGACGAGGACCCCGAGGCCTGGTACCCGAGCCAGCTCAAGGGCCTGATCGTGCGCCATGTGGACGGCCGTGAGCTCGGCACCGTCATGGGAGTGGAGCACTACCCGGCACAGGACCTGCTGGTGGTGCGCACCCTGGACCGCCGTCGGGTCCAGCTGCCGCTGGTCGACGAGCTGGTGCCCGAGGTAGACATCGAGGCGGGCGTGGTGATCGCCGATCCTCCCGGCGGACTCTTCGACGCCCTTCCCGAGGACGAGCAGGGCCCGGAGCCGGAGACCTCCGCACCCCCGCGCGGGAAGCGCTGAGACCGACGATGCGCATCGACGTCATCACGATCTTCCCCGAGTACCTCGCGCCGCTCGAGCTGTCCCTGATCGGCAAGGCCCGTCGCGAGGGCCTCGTCGACCTGCACGTGCACGATCTGCGGCAGTGGACCCATGACCGCCACCGCACTGTGGACGACTCTCCGCTGGGCGGCGGCGCCGGCATGGTGATGAAGCCCGAGCCCTGGGCAGCAGCTTTCGCCGGGGTGCGCGTCGAGGGCCAGGAATCCCTCGGGGTCGACGTCGAGCCCCTGATCGTCTTCCCCAACCCTGCCGGGGCTCCCTTCGTCCAGGCCACCGCCCAGGAATGGTCACAGCGCGAGTGGATCATCTTCGCCTGCGGCCGGTACGAGGGCATCGACGAGCGGGTCTACGAGCATCTCGCCGATATCGGCTGCGAGGTGGCGCTCGCTTCCCTGGGCGACTACGTGCTCAACGGCGGCGAGGTCGCCGTGCTCGCGATCACCGAAGCGGTGGTGCGCCTGGTCCCCGGGGTGGTCGGCAATGCCGAGTCTCTCGTCGAGGAGTCCCATTCCGACGGACTGCTCGAGTACCCGCTCTACACGAGGCCCGCCAGCTGGACCGATCCCCTCGGGATGGTCCGGGAGGCGCCGCCGATCCTGCTCTCCGGGGACCATGCGAAGATCGCCGCCTGGCGTCGTGAGCAGTCCGTCCAGCGCACCGGTGAACGCCGCCCCGACCTGCTCCAGTGACCCGGACACCCGCAGCCGCCCGGCCTGCGTGACGCAGACGACAGTTCCGTACGCTGTGACCAGCGGCGACGAGAGGTCAGGGGCTTGCCGCGACTGGTCCCGCGCTGGCACAATGACCTCTTGTGCGCACCGCGCGCTCCTCTGCCTCAGGGGAGGGGCGCAGCAAGCGGTCGGGATGTTCCGTGGCGATGGGAGTCGCCGCCAGAGTCCCAGCACACCGGTACGGGGAGTTCGCTCCTCGCCGGATCGACAGTTCATGACGGGCCTCCCGCATCTCGGGAAGCTCGACGAACGAAGCTGTCCGACCTGAGGCGGAGGGCTGGAGAAGCATCATGCAGAAGCTCGATGAGCTCGACAAGGCCTCGCTGCGCGAGGACGTCCCCGCGTTCCGCGCCGGCGACAACGTCAAGGTCCACGTGAAGGTCATCGAGGGCAACCGCTCTCGTATCCAGGTCTTCCAGGGCTACGTCATCGGCCGTCAGGGCCACGGCGTGGGCGAGACCTTCCGCGTCCGCAAGATCTCCTTCGGCGTCGGCGTGGAGCGCGTGTTCCCCGTGCACGCACCGACCGTCGACAAGATCGAGGTCGTCACCCGTGGCGACGTCCGTCGCGCGAAGCTGTACTACCTGCGCAACCTCACGGGCAAGAAGGCCCGCATCAAGGAGAAGCGCGACCACTCCTGATCTCAGGAATGTCCCGCGACAACGCGAACGGACGGCGGCGGCCCCACTCGGTGGTGGCCGCCGCCGTCTGCGTCGTGCTGCTGCTGGTGATCGCACTGCTGGCGCGGGAGTTCGTCGCCCAGCCGTTCCGTGTCCCCTCGGCGTCGATGTCGCCGACCCTCGAGCCCGGTGACGTGCTCCTGGCGGACCGATCGCAGCGCGGCACCGCGGAGCGCGGTGACATCGTGGTCTTCGACGGCATCGGGTACTTCGCCCCGTCCGCGTCCGACGGCGACCGCTACTGGGTCAAGCGTGTGATTGCGATCGATGGAGACCGCGTCACCTGCTGCGATCCGAACGGCGCGATCACCGTGGATGGCGTCCCTCTGGAGGAGCCCTATCTGCCCGAGGGCACGGTCCCCAGCGAGATCGAGTTCGATCTGCAGGTCCCAGCAGGTCATATGTTCGTGCTCGGCGACAACCGCGCCGACTCCACCGACTCCCGTCACCTGCTCGGCGCTCCGGGCGGTGGGATGGTCCCGCTGGACCGCGTCGTGGGGGAGGCGGATCGCATCGTGTGGCCTCTCACTCGCAGCGGTGCCCTCTGACGCCCAGCATCTGCCGATAGGATCACCGCGATGAACGCGTCCGAAGAACCTCGCCCTGCTGTGTCCGATTCTGCGGACCCCGCACCTGGTGAGGACCGCTCCGACGCGGAGCGCGACTCCGAGCGCACCCACCGCCGTCAGCGGATGCCGCTGTGGCTCGACACCCTGGTCACCATGGCGGTCGCCCTGGTCATCGCCGTGCTGGTGAAGACCTTCCTGATCCAGCCCTTCTACATCCCCTCCGCTTCGATGAACCCGACCCTGCTGGAGAACGACAAGATCCTCGTCTCCAAGCTCAGTCCCGGAGTGTTCGACCTGCAGCGCGGGGACGTCATCGTCTTCGAGGACCCCGATGATTGGATCCCGGGCGACGCCACGGAGAACCCCACCCCGCGGGTGCGGGTGATGATGCTGCTGAGCATGGTGGGCCTCGCGCCGGACCCCTCCCAGGACCACCTGGTCAAGCGGCTGATAGGGGTGTCCGGCGACCGTGTCGTCTGCGAGGAGCAGGGCGGTGTCCTGGAGGTCAACGGCACGCCGCTCGAGGAGCCCTACATCAACCCTCAGACCTCTGCCTGCCAGGTCGCGTTCGATGTCACCGTCCCGGAGGGGAAGGTGTGGGTGATGGGCGACAACCGCTACGCCTCCGCGGACTCCGCCTGGCATGAGACCCAGGGAGACGGCGGCTTCGTCGACGAATCCGACATCACCGGCCGGGCCGAGGTCATCTTCTGGCCCACCAGCAGCTGGGACCGCCTGAACGACGGCCGCGAGACCTTCGCGACCGTTCCCGAGACGCCGTGAGCAGCCCTGCCCCCACCCTCGACCTCGAGCTCGCGCTGGCTGCCCGTCGAGGGCCCGGGCCTCGCATCGTCGTCGGCATCGATGAGGTGGGCCGCGGTGCGCTCGCAGGTCCGGTCGCCGTCGGCGCGTGCGCGATCAAGGTGGTCGACGGTCGAGCCCTGGCACTCCCCGAGGGTGTGAGGGACTCCAAGAAGCTGACCGCTCGGCGCCGCGAGGCGCTGGTGGACCCTATCCGCGCCACCGCCGCAGGCTCTTCGGTGGGCTGGGCGAGTGCCGGAGAGGTCGATGAGATCGGCATCATGCCTGCCCTCACCCGTGCCGCGCTGCGCGCGCTCGGTGCCCTCGAGCTGGAGATCGACGCGATCGTGCTGGACGGCGACGTCGATGTGCTCTCCGCCGCGCTGAGCACCGGCTCCGGACCGGCGCCGCTGGTCGAGCTGAGGGTCGCCGCAGATCGCGACTGTGCGAGCGTCTCGGCGGCCAGCGTCCTGGCGAAGGTCGCGCGTGATGCACACATGGTCGAGATCGACGCTCTGGCACCGGACTACTGCTGGGCCTCCAACAAGGGCTATGGCTCCGCTGTGCACCGCGAAGCCATCGACCGGCTCGGTCCGCATGAGCATCATCGCCGCAGCTGGCGGCTGAGCTCCACCGTTCCAGCGGCGTCGCCGACGCGCACGCTCTCTGTACCGACTGCGCTCTCTGTGCCGACTGCGCTTCCTGTGCCGACCGAGCCGGAGCCGTCTGACCCAGCGCTGGTGGCGGCAGCAGCCTCGACCACCGCTGGCGTACTGTGGGACGACGATTGGCACCTGTACGAGGGGAAGGAGCGTCGGTGAGCGCCCAGGAACTCGAGAATTACGAGTCAGACCTCGAACTCCAGCTGTTCCGCGAGTATCGCGATGTGGTCAGCCTGTTCACCTACGTGGTCGAGACCGAGCGCCGGTTCTACCTCGCCAACCAGGTGGACCTTCAGGTTCGCTCCGGCGGCGGCGAGGTGTTCTATGAGCTGCGGCTGGCGGATGTCTGGGTATGGGACATCTACCGTTCCACCCGGTTCGTGCGTTCGGTGCGGGTGGTGACGTTCAAGGACGTCAACATCGAGGAGCTCAACAAGCAGGACATCTCCCTGCCCTGAGCCGAGGGTCCGGGCTGCGCCAAGCCGGGCTGCGCCGGGCCATTCTGCGCCGGGCCTTGCTGCGCCGGGCCTTGCTGCGAAGGGGCGCGTGATCCGAGCGGTTCCGCACCGCGGCGGCGCGCGACCGTTCCTCCACAGCCCTCCGTCATCCCCAAGATCCGCGCACCGGTACCGCGCTCGCTGAGCTCCCACCAGGCTGACTGGCATGAACAGTCTCGCCACAGCTCCTGATCCCTCGGCAGGGCGCCGCCCGGACCGCCGCCCCCGGCCCGCCGCCTCGGCAGCAGCCGACGGGCCCAGGCCGCCTCAGATCCCGGGCCCTGCAGCGCAGCCGCCGGTCATCGGCCCGGTCGCCGTGCCCAAGCCACGACGCGTGCGGGACATGTCCACCCGCGAGCTCGGGCAGGCGGGGGAGGACCTTGCTGCGGAGCATCTGCAGGCCTGCGGGTGGCAGATCGTGGAGCGCAACCTGCACCTGCGCCAGGGAGAGCTCGACATCGTCGCCCTCGCGCACACCACGCTGGTGTTCGTCGAGGTCAAGACCAGGCGTTCCTTCGTCACCGGCGTGCCGCAGGCCGCTGTCACCCCCGATAAGCTCCGAAGGCTGCGACGCCTCGCGGGTGAGTACTTGATGGAGCGATCGACCCCGCATCGAGATGTGCGGATCGATGTGGTGGCCGTGCACGCCCATCTCGATGGGACCTTCTCCCTCGAGCATCTCGAGGCGGTGTCCTGATGGGACACGCGCGCACCCTCTCGATCAGCCTCACCGGCCTGGAAGGAACTCTGGTCGAGGTCGAGGCAGACGTCTCGATGGGGCTGCCGGCCTTCTCCCTGGTGGGACTTCCGGACTCCTCGACCCTGCAGGCCCGTGAACGCGTGCGCGCCGCGGCAGCCCGCAGCGGGGTCCGGCTCGCCTCGCGCCGCATCACGGTCAACATGACTCCGGCCTGGCGGCCCAAGCGAGGTTCGGGTTTCGACCTCGCCATCGCGATGGCGGTGGTCGATGCCCAGGGCGACCTTCTCGTCCATGTGCCGGCGGACACCGTGCTGCTGGGGGAGCTGGGTCTCGACGGGCGCCTGCATCCGATTCCAGGAGTGTTGCCCGCACTGCTCGCAGCCCGCTCGCTCGGCATCACCCGCGCCATCGTCCCTGAGGAGAACCTGCCTGAGGCGCGCCTGGTGGAAGGGATCGAGATCGATGGCGCCGCCGACCTCACCAGCGTCCTGCACCGCTACGGCGCCGACGTCCCGCCCTCTCCCGTGCGAGACCCGAGCACTCCGACGCCTCCCGAACCGGTGGCGTCAGCGGAAAGCGGACTCGCACTGGACTTCTCCGATGTGATCGGCCAGGCCCAGGCGAGGCGCGCCGCCGAGGTCGCGGCCGCCGGCGCGCATCACCTGCTCCTGACGGGCCCGCCAGGAGCAGGGAAGACCATGATCGCCTCCCGTCTTCCCGGGATTCTCCCGCGACTCGGCAGCGCGGACTCCCTGGCCGTCTCCGCGATCCACTCCCTGGCCGGCCGCTTTGATGCCCGTGCCGGACTGCTGAGATCCCCTCCCTTCGAGAATCCCCATCACACAGCCTCCACCGCGGCCGTGGTCGGGGGAGGGTCGGGACTCGCCCTGCCCGGTGCGATCTCCCGTGCCCACGCCGGGGTGCTGTTCCTCGATGAAGCACCGGAGTTCTCCTCGCGAGTGCTGGAGGCGCTGAGGGAGCCTCTTGAGACCGGAGACATCACTCTCCACCGGGCCCGAGCGGTCACCCGTTACCCGGCACGCTTCCAACTGGTCTTAGCGGCGAATCCCTGCCCCTGCGGGATGGCCTACGGCAAAGGAGACCTCTGCCGCTGCACACCTCTGCAGCGACGTCGTTACCTGGCACGGCTCTCGGGGCCCGTGCTGGACCGGATCGACATGCGGGTCGAGGTCCGTCCCGTCGATGTCCACCGGGTCGAGGCGGAGCTCGCAGAGCCGAGCGAAGTGATCGCCGCCCGGGTGGCCACAGCTCGTGAACGACAGCTCGCCCGCTTCAAGGGCCGGGCGTGGTCAACCAACGCTCACCTGCCCGGTCCGCTGCTGCGGAAGGAGTTCTCTCCAGCCCCGTCCGAGCGCCGCCTGCTGGACCACGCCGTGGCACAGGGCCGGCTCACCCTGCGCGGGCACGATCGCGTGCTGCGACTGGCCTGGACCCTCGCCGACCTGGCAGGGGCGCTGCGCCCCACCGCTGAGCACATCGGACTTGCCCTCACCCTGCGCGAAGGAGAACCACGATGACCACCCCGACATCACCGGAGAGCGCGCCGGACCGCTACGGCGCCCGGGCATCGGCTGAGCAGGATGGTGCGGCCCGGATCACCTGGTCCGTGATCGCGGAGCCATCGGATTCGGTCGCGATGCTCGCCTGCACCCTCCTCGGACCGGTGGCGGCTCTCGATCTGGCCCGGCACGGCAGCAGCACAGATCTGCACCGCGCCCTCGGCGGCCAGCTGCCCGCACAGGCCTCGGATCCCGCCCCGGGAACGAGCCGTTCACGCGCCGAGCGAGCGCTCTCGCGGTGGCGGGCCCGGCTGGAGACCATCGTGCTCGAGGAGATCCTCGACGATGCCCAGCGGCGACGGATCAGGATCCTCACGCCGCAGGACGCCGAATGGCCTGCAGCGTTGGACGACCTACAGGAGACGCGTCCGCATTGCCTCTGGCTGCAGGGGCCGGGCCGGCTCGACCAGCTGGCCGGTGAACGATGCATCGCCCTGGTGGGCTCGCGGGCCTCCACTCCGTATGGCGAAGACACCGCCGGTTCCCTGGCTGCCGCCTTCGCCGCCGGTGGCGGTACCGTCGTCTCGGGCGGGGCGTACGGGATCGACGCCGCCGCTCACCGCGGTGCGCTCGCCGCCGACGGAGGAGCAACCCTCGCCATCCTCGCCGGAGGCCTGGACCGGCTCTATCCGCGAGGCAACTCCGATCTGCTGGAGCGGATCCGAGACCGGCACCTGCTCCTCAGCGAAGCGCCCCCGGGCACCGCCCCGACCCGATGGCGGTTCCTGGCCCGCAACCGCCTGATCGCCGCCCTGTCCCGGGCGACGGTCGTCGTGGAAGCGTCCTGGAGATCCGGAGCGCTGTCCACGGCTCGGCTGGCAGATCAGCTCTCGCGGCCGGTCGGAGCTGTGCCCGGACCGATCACCTCCGCAGCCAGCGCCGGCTGCCACCGCCTGATCAGGGAACGCGGCGCAGTGCTGGTGACAGAGTCAGCGGATCTGTTGGATCTGCTTCCCGGTGGCCCTGCCGCCGGGGAAGGCAGCTGGGCGGTGCAGGATGAGCTGGACCTGCTCAGTCCCGCAGACAGAAGGGTGCTGGACGCCGTGCCGCCGAGGTCGAGCATCTCCCCAGCCCGGCTCACGGACGAGATCGGCTTCACCGCTCAGGAGGTGGAGGCGGCCCTGGCGCGGTTGGGACTGCTGGGGCTGGTGGTGCGGACCGCGGAACGTGTCCGGCGCGCCCCCTGACCCACCGCGCTCCCGACACGATGCATCTCGACGCGCCCGGCCAGCGGCGCACTCACCTCTCCCACGTCTGCGTTTCGCCACGCCTGCCTTTCGCGTGGGTGCACGGCACGGACCTGGATGCACGACACTGAGGGGTATGAGCACCGAGTCCGGGCACGCAGAGGGGACTGTCGTCGAGGACTTCGTCGCGCACCTCCGCCTCGAACGGGGACGTTCCGAGCACACCGTGCGCGCATATCGCCAGGAGGTCGCCGGGCTGGTCGAACATCTGCGGGATGCCGAACGCATCCCCGTGGCTGAACTGGACGTCGCGGCGCTGCGTTCCTGGCTCGCGGAGCGGGCCGACACCGGGGCGAGTGCGAGCACCCTTGCCCGCTCCGCGGCGGCGGCACGGACCTTCACCTCCTGGCTCGCGGCGACGGGACGGATCCCGCACGACGTCGGGGGAAGGCTGCGCGCACCACGGCGAGGTCGCCACCTGCCCACCGTGCTCACCGGAGACCAAGCGGGCGAGCTGCTCGATGGGTTGAGCGCACCGGAGCCCGCCCTCGAGCACGCAGGCGCCACTTCTCAGGACGCCGCGCCCCCGGACCCGGTGGAACGAGCGGTGAGGCTCCGTGATGCAGCTGTCCTGGAGCTGCTCTACTCCTCCGGGCTCCGGGTCTCCGAGCTGGTCGCCCTGAACCGTTCCGGCATCGACCACGGCCAGCGCACCGTGAGAGTGCGCGGAAAGGGAGACAAGGAGCGGATCGTCCCTGTCGGGCTCCCTGCGCTCAAGGCCATCGAGCAGTGGCAGGAAGCTGGTCGGCCGGTGCTGCTCGAGGCCGCGGGCGCGGCGGCCGGCGCCGACGATGCACTCTTCCTCGGTGTGCGCGGCGGACGGCTCGGCGATCGCGCGGTGCGCACCCTGGTGGATCGTCACGCGTCCGAGGCCGGGATATCCCGGCACATCTCGCCGCACACCCTGCGGCACAGCGCTGCCACCCATCTCGTCGAAGGCGGAGCAGACCTGCGCAGCGTGCAGGACTTCCTGGGACACTCCTCCCTGGCGACCACACAGATCTACACCCACGTCAGTGCCGAGCGCTTGCGCCGGACAATCGATCAGGCCCATCCTCGCGCGTGAGCTGCCGCCGGTCAGACAGCCGATGATCTCCGCTCATACGACGTGCTCATGCGACGTCCTCATGCGACGGAAGCCTGTCGCTCAGGCGCGGGAAGCCTGTCGCAGGCCGGGCCGGTGGCTGCGGACTCCACCTCCCGAGATCCACGTCCCGCTGCCGTTCTCTGAGACCGTCTCCGCGTCCCCGCGAACCCCGGAGGGCACCAGTCGCGGGGAAGTCCCGCCGACGGGGCTCGCGCCTGGGCCCGTCGGCGGCTGCACGCCACCTGCGCCGCCGACACCCGATCGCCCATCAGCCCAGGGCAGCAGGACGCTCGGCCCGCGCCCTCCGAGCAGGAGCAACGGGTCCACATAGTCCTCGCCCCGTCGAGCCCCCAGATGGAGGCACTCGGTACCCGGGCAGTGAGAGAGCTCCGATTTGTCCACGAGCGTCCCCAGCGTCGTCCCTGTGTCCACTTGATCGCCCGCCGCGACAGTCCCGGTCACTGGCTCATAGGTCGAGATGAGTCCGTCCGCATGGGTGACCGAGACGACCCCGCGCCCTGCCACCATCCCGCTGAACCTGACAGTGCCAGGAGCCACCGCGCGCACCACGACGCCCGCGACTGGCGCTGCGATGTCGATTCCTCGGTGGCCGGGACCGTAGCGATGCTCCGGTGCCTCGAAGGGCGCGATCACCTGATGGGGAGGGGGGAGCGGCCACTGCCACGGCGGCGCATCCGCCTGCGCGGGCGCGACACCCGCGAAGAGCAGCAGCAGACTCACCAGCCCCAGACGCAGCACGGCAGCCGGAGACGGGGCGAGGAATGAGATGGCCATGAGCGCCATCCTCCTCAGCAGTGTCCGCCGGCCGCTCGCGTCCAGGTCGTGCTGTGGATGGCGCGTCGCTGTGGAGGAACCGTCGGCGAACCAGCGTCCGCAACGAGTCTCCGCAAAGACTCTCCGCGACGAGTCCCTGCAATGATTCTCCACGACGAGTCCCCGCAACGAGTCCCCGCAACGAGTCCCCGCAACGAGTCCCCGCAACGAGTCCGCGCAACAAGACAGGGACGAGCCCGCGACATGCCCGCGATGAGCCGTTGACGAGCCCGTGAGGAGCATGCATCGCGGTCGCGAGGTGACGCACGACGCGCTCGGGCAGGTTGCTGCGTCAGATAGACTCTTCTCAGCATCCGGTCCGTCCGGATGACTTCGCGTGCCCATCAGGGCTCGTCGGCCAACGGTCCTCGGCCGTTCTCGCACCTCGTGTGCGGGATGCTCCGAGGCGGCCGGCACCCGGGCACCAGGCCCCACACCGTCCGGTGGTGGGGGAACAACCGAGAATGCAGGTCCTGCGCGATGACTGCGGACGCCCACGGGCGCGCCGTGCGAGCCCAGGCCCGGAGAACAGAGGCATCATCATGGCAGTAGTCACCATGCGCCAGCTCCTCGAGAGCGGCGTCCACTTCGGTCACCAGACCCGTCGGTGGAACCCGAAGGTCCGTCGCTTCATCTTCACCGAGCGCAACGGCATCTACATCGTCGACCTCATGCAGACCTTGACGTACATCGACAAGGCATATGACTTCGTCAAGCAGACCGTCATCCACGGCGGCACCATCCTGTTCGTCGGCACCAAGAAGCAGGCTCAGGAGTCCGTCCAGGAGCAGGCCACACGTGTGGGCATGCCCTTCGTGAACCAGCGCTGGCTCGGTGGAATGCTCACGAACCTGCAGACGGTCTCGCAGCGTGTGAACCGCCTCAAGGAGCTCGAGCAGATCGACTTCGAGGATGTGGCCGCCTCCGGCCGCACCAAGAAGGAGCTGCTGATGATGCGCCGCGAGAAGGACAAGCTCGAGAAGACCCTCGGCGGCATCCGCGACATGGGCAAGGCGCCCTCGGCCCTCTGGGTCGTGGACACCAACAAGGAGCACCTCGCGGTCGATGAGGCTCAGAAGCTCAACATCCCGGTCGTCGCGATCCTGGACACCAACTGCGATCCCGACGTGATCACGTACCCGATCCCGGGCAACGACGACGCGATCCGCTCCGTCACCCTGCTGACCCGCGTGATCGCGGACGCCGTGGCTGCTGGTCTGCAGGAGCGCCACGCCAAGAGCACCGGTGGCGAGAAGAACGTCTCCGCCGTCGCGGCCGAGCCCCTGGCCGAGTGGGAGCAGGAGCTGCTCAAGCAGTCCGAGGTCCAGCAGCAGGACGCTCCCGCCGAGGAGTCCGTCGCCGCTGCTGAGGAGACCCCCGCCGCAGAGGAGACCCCCGCAGTCGAGGAGACCCCCGCAGCTGAGGCTCCGTCCGAGGATGCTCCCGCCGAGGAGTCCACCGAGGAGAAGTCCTCCGAGGCCCCCGCCGCCGAGTGACCCACGGGCCCGGGAACGACAGCGTCGCTCCCGGGCCCCTCCACGGGGAGGCGCACGCCGCCCCCGCCCCTCCCGCAGCAGCTCTGACAAGGAAGAGGAACATGGCCAACTACACGGCAGCAGACATCAAGGAAATCCGCGAGTCCACCGGCGCGGGCATGCTCGACGTCAAGAAGGCGCTCGACGAGGCGAACGGCGACAAGGTCAAGGCCGTTGAGCTGATCCGCGTCAAGGGTCTCAAGGGCATCGCCAAGCGTGAAGGTCGCACCGCGTCCGAGGGCCTCATCGCCGTCGACATCCGCGACACCGAGGGCGGCCAGACCGGCACCCTCGTCGAGCTCAACTCCGAGACCGACTTCGTGGCCAAGAACGACAAGTTCGTCGCCCTGGGCGACGAGGCCGTGGCCGCGGCCGTCGAGTCCGGGGCCAGCGAGCCCGAGGACCTGGCTTCGACCCCCTTCGGCGAGGCCCTGACCAACGCCGGCGCCACCATGGGCGAGAAGATCCTGGTGCGTCGTATCGGTCGCGTCTCCGGCGAGTCCGTGTCCTCGTACATGCACCGCACCAACAAGGACCTGCCCCCGCAGGTCGGCGTGCTGGTCGCCACCGACAAGGCCGGTGCAGAGGTCGCGCGCGACGTCGCCATGCACATCGCTGCGTTCACCCCCGCCTTCCTCTCCCGTGATGAGGTCCCCGCGGACCAGGTCGCCAACGAGCGTCGCATCGCCGAGGAGACCGCGAAGAACGAGGGCAAGCCCGAGAAGGCGATTGAGAAGATCGTCGAGGGTCGTCTGAACGGCTTCTTCAAGGAGAACTGCCTCCTGGACCAGGCTTTCGCCAAGGATCCGAAGAAGTCCGTCGGCAAGATCGTGGAGGAGGCCGGCGGCACCATCACCGGTTTCGTCCGCTTCCGCGTCGGCAGCTGACCACACCGGGGCCGGACCTTCCAGGGTCCGATCCCGTCGGCCGCGCGTGAGCGTGGCCACCGCCCCGCGGCCCCC